>JAEORO010000072.1 GCA_016840855.1 Candidatus Thorarchaeota archaeon
AATCATGGGAATTGCCTAGTTTTATTCCACTCATATTACTGTGGATGACTTCATTGTGAGTTATATTATTCTTAGAAGAGTCACGTAAACGAATACCATCAAATGCAGACCCACTCACAAAATTGACTGTTATTGAACAGTTACTCGTATAGTCAGCAAGAATACCATATCCGTTCACATTATGAATTGTGTTGTTTGAAAACTCACAATGGTTTGTGCCTAGAGAATACAGACCAACGGAGTTGTCTCCAATGGTTGTCTGAATTGTGTTATTTGTAATTATGACATTATCTGACTCTGTTACCAATACACCGTAACTATCTGATTCCAAAACTGTGTTGTTCCAAACATTTGCATTTACGACTTCCTGTAAAAGAACTCCTGGTGAACCTCCAACTAAAAGACAGCCCCGGATTTCAAAGAACTTAGTAGTATTTTCTATCTGAATTGCAGGGATGCCTGCTGTTGTGATATTCAATCTCTCAATAATGTAGGGATCAATTGCAGAACCATTACCGTCCCATGAGTTTAGAGATGCCTGGTCTTCAAAATCAGTATCATTTGAGATATGAATTGGAATGTTCTCTGTATACCCTGATTGACCTGAGACAAATGCACGAATTCTTGTTTGGTCTTTCATACCCTTTGAGCTGCTAATGCAATAACTTGTCATCGTCAATGGACACAAAATAATCACAATAATGCATGCTAGAATCATTGTTTTCCATTTCATCTCCAATCTGCTCTCCTTGACTCCCTGCTCTCTTTGTTTTCAGGTTTCGCTAGTGCTTTTCTTTTTGAGAAACATCACTATAATTACAACAATTGCTACGCCTGCAATCCCCACTCCAGCCAATACTAGAACCATAACGTCTCCATCAGGAGGTATGGTCGGTGTTGTCGGTGTGGTTGAAGTCGTTACATGTTGAATTGTAAATAACACCGAAGTTGATTCAGATGATATTCCTTCATCTGATGAAGCAACAACTTTGATGAGATAGGTATCACCATCATCAAGTTGAGAGATATCCCACTGATAGCTATTCCCAGTTAGTCCAGAGGTTAAATCGTACCAACTATAACCTCCAGTTGATGAATACTCTATCGAATAACTCACACTCCAACCCCACGAGTCAATAGATGCACTCCATTCAATCATGATACTTGTGTCAAATGGACCTGAACTATTGGGTGAAGTGATTACAAAATCTGACAAAGCATGAGCAATCAAGATGAAATCGCCATCTGATTCATCAGACACAACCAAGCTCTCTGAACATTCAGCAACCACCCGTATCCGATAATGTGGTGTTGCCAATTCTGAACTTACGTCCCACTCGTAGTTGGTAGTAGTAAGATTTCCGACTATTTTCTCCCAATCTGCTCCTGAGTTATGTGAGAAATAGACAGAGTAATTGACTGTATGCCCCTCTGAATCATAACATGGACTCCACTGTATGACAACTGACTCTTTTACTTCTTCACCACCATTCGGATATAATACTGTTAGAGGAGTAATGTAGTGGAACACTGGTGGTACTGCGGGGTATGTCAATGGAAATGGATCATCGTTCAATGCAGGTCCTTCTAATTGATATGGAATATCTACAATCAGGTCAAAATCATCGTCAGGAGTTGTCCAATCACTCCAGTAATTATACAGAACATTTACAGAAACCGCATCATATGCTTGAGAGCTTCCTCCAACATTGTTATCGATGAACGAATTCCATTTTATGGTATTGTTGCCCGAGGTCGCCTCTATATAGAATGCGTGTTCTGCAGAGTTGCGTATCGTGTTATTCAGAATTTCATTTAGATGTGCATTGTGAGAGAGATGGATGCCACAGGTATTTGGGTTCAAATCTAGAGGATCAAAGATACGGTTGAAAGCGACTTCGTTTGAATTTGAATGGTTGGATATCCAAATTGCATTATCATTGCCATACAGTGCATTTCCAATGATACTACTATTATTTGTGTTCTCTAACCAAACTCCTAGCTCGTCATCATAAACCGTGTTGTTAACTATATCAACATACATCGACCAGTTTGCCCATATGCCATTGTATGTGTTTTGATTAATCTCATTATAGAGGACGCTTATATTTGCGGAAGAATTTATCCTGATTCCACTCTCGGATGAATCCTCCACTACATTATTTGTGACATTAATTGATTGACACCCTTTGTCTAGAAATATCCCGTGTCGATTATTCACAGCAATATTAGCATGTACAACGCCATTCTTTGCGTTGCGTATATAGATTGCATCCAGCGACCGAGAGATGCTATCAAGATAGTTATTTTGAATTATAAAATAAGCCTCTGTGTTTTCAATCACTATCAACTCGAAATTAGCATCAGTAATACTATATCCTTCAATCCGGTATGGGGTATTTGCATCTCCTGTCCCAGGAAATCCATAGGAGCTGAAATCACTGTCACTCGAGATGAAGATTGGTCCTCTACTTGTATACGAGGTTTGAAATCCAACACCTGTTTCTACAGCTTGCATAGAATAGCTTCCATTTTGGAAATACATGTTCACTTCCAAAATTGTGCAATACAATGATGTAGATAATAGAAGAATCAAACTAAACCACATGTACTTTCTCAAATCTCTTCTCCCCGGAACTAGTACAATATATACAATACCCCATTGAATTTTTAAACTTTAACCAACCTTGAGAAATCATTTAGAAGAACTAACCACTTCGAGAATTATGTAAAAGGTACCAAACCCTTTCTCGAATGAGCTACCGAAACCACTATATTACACCCAATTATTCCGCTGGCTCAATCTTCGATATCTTCGATTACACTTTGGGACGTAGAACTTCAATGACCTCTGATTGCCCTGATGGACTATGTAAGCAAAAAATCCAGGCTGTCGACCATGCAATTGGACACTATAAGCATGAGTGGTCGGTTCTTTTGAATTTAACAAATGATAGTAGAGATGTTGAGCATGCTCTTCGTTTCTGTCAAATGTTTAAGCTAGAATCAAAGGTCAAGATTGAACCTGATGGATATGTTGTACTTGTCAAAAATGAATTATTTCAAATCCCCAGAAACAAATTTCAATATCCCTAGTGCAACTACTCATTATCATACGAACCTTAAAACGATAAAGAACCCCTTTCAATGGGAGGCAGGTCCGGTTTGCAAGGCCAAAACATACAAGCCATCCTAATCATGGAACGTGGCGGCATTCCTTTATTCTTCATGAGCCTTGACCCTAGAGCGCAGGACCTTGACCCTATGCTTGTGTCAGGATTCTTCACTGCAATCCAGACTTTTTCAAAAGAGGTTGTAGACCGGAGTAGTTCGAGATTTCAGGTTGATTATGGTGCTCGTCTTTTCACAGTTCTTGCTGGTAGTCTAACTGATCTTGTTGCGGTCAGTATGGGTGAATGTGATGAAGAGGTTATACTTACTCTAACTTCACTTCTTGAGGAGTTTGAAACTATTTGGATAAAAGACATGACCCGTGAGGAGATGGACACACTCGACATTAACACTGAGTTCACTGATTTCAGAGAAGGTATTCTTCAGAATCTCTCATTCAAACAAATTTTGGGAGGTTGGATTCCATTCTTTGTCGGAACTTCTTCATCCTCCAGTAAAATGCAAGAGAGTATTGTTGTTCCATTCATTGATGGAAGTCGAAATCTAGACGAGATTATCCTTGAGAGTGGTCTGAATCGTGAAGATGTTACAATGGAAATCACTCGTCTGTGGGCTCTTGGAGCTCTTCAATTTCGTAGTATTTTAGCTGCGAGTGATGTGGCTGTATCAACATCGAAACTTGATAGACTTCTTCAAACGTCGTCGCCACAGAGAGCAGAACTGGCTAAGACCAATCCAGAAGTCCTTGGAGTTATTCCCCGGATGTCAACACTTTTTGATGGGCGACGAACCGTAGGTGCAATCACAAGGTTTCTCACAGAACAATACTCCGAACGTACATTGATGCAAGCCTTTGATTTTCTTCTGGAGAGCAAAGCAATCGATGTCTTGTCTCCTGAAAAACGGAGAATCCTATTGACCAAAGAAGCGATGGAAATTGCTATCAAAGTAGCAGAAACTGTGTATTCCGAAATAAAAGCGTTCGAATATCTTGAAACCTCATTGGCCAAGGTTGCTGTTCCTGAAGTGGTTGGAGAGATTCACCTGACTAATGGTAAATGGGAGATAACCTATGGATCTCGTCTTCACGAGGGACTTGATCCTCGAAGATTGATGGAACTCTATGCTGACTGGGTAAAATTACTAGCCCAGTTTCTAAGTGCTCTCGAGAGATCGAAAATTCATACATATGCAGATGCGTTGACTGATGCTTACTCCTCCTATCTTCTAAAACGGTATACTGCTGATGATCTTCGAGGATTCGAAGAAATCTCCTACTGGTTGGAGATGAATTGTGTGAGGACGTGGTGATAATTTGACTGATTCTGAAAGACCAATTCGCCAACTTGCAGAAATACTAAGTAGACGAGGCCAGACAATTTATGGAAGACAGACGATTGTAGAGTTGTGTGCAAGATCTGGTGTTTCTCTTCTGAATATACACGACGTAGGAGATATTGACTCAGATGAATCACTGCAGAATTTTCTTGTTCAATATTCAAAACTTAGCCCTGCAGCTAAATTGACTATTCTGATTTTATCAAAACAACACGGTGTTATATTACCAGAAGAACTGCTTGGTAAAAAGAAAGGTCTTCGAGACCGCTTGGAGTCGCTTCAGGAATATTTACCGTGGTCCCCATAATTGTGCCATAATCTTCAGAAAGATTGAACTACTATCTAGCTCACTCCATAAGTGGTTATGTCGAATGAGTCCTTCATACTTGTACAAAATCGTGACAGTTGGTTCGTCAGCTGTTGGAAAGACCTCCATTATCATTCGATATACCACTGGTAAATTTCGGGAGTATTATGCTCCGACTCTTGGTGCAGATTTTTCAATCAAGAGTTTGGATGTTCGAGACAATAAAGTCAAGTTACAGATATGGGACTTGGGTTCTCAGGATTTCTTGGGACATGTTCGTGCTGGTTATTATCATGGAGCTCGCGGAGTCATCTATATGTTCGATGTGACTCGACCTGAGAGTCTTGAGGAATTATGGGCATGGAAGAAAGAAGTTGACTCTCAGTTGAAAGGTGCAAAGGTCCTGGTTGTTGGGAATAAAACAGATCTCGATAAGGAAAGACGAATTTCTAAAGAAGAAGGTGAAGCGTTCGCAAAGAAATTCCTCGCTGATTATATGGAAACCTCTGTAAAACTAAACAAGGGTGTGGATGATACATTCACTGTCATGGCAAAGACACTCATGGCTAATGTATAATTCTAGAGTGAAAAAGAAAATGAACCGAAAAGTACCTGCATTCATCTTGATAATCTTGGTTGGTGTTGGTGTTCTGACCTACTTCCTATTTTTCACTGGAACAATCTCTTCTACTGAACCTGAACTGGAATTTCCTATCCTTGAAACAGTAAATATTGAACGAATTGCTGCGTATCGGACGCCTGATTGGGGCGAGCCTAGTGTTTTCCATAATGGGATAGACCTGGTTATCTCAGATAATGTCACAATACTCTCTCCAGCAAATGGAACAGCTATAGGGGTTTCAGAGAATGTCAATCCATATGCAGGAAATGTGCTATTTGATATAACAATCAGGATTAATTTTGCTTGGGAAGTTCATCTGATTCTAGAACCAGGCTTTCAGGATGAGTATAATAATTCTCTACAGTCCAATAATATTCTAGTTTCAGTCAATGATGTCCTCAAAGTTGGTGACATTGTCGCTACTTTGTTCTATAGTGAGAGTTACCCTCATCTACATTATATGCTGATGCACCTTGGTTCAGATGTGTGCGCCTACAACTACTCCTCCCAAGCGGCGCGCGACACTTTTGATGAGATTGCTCTTCGTTCCAGTAGTGTGATTTGTTATCCTCTATCTATTCAAAGTGATGGACATGAATCCATAATGGCTGTATTTAGAGCAGAGGAGGTCATTTCCTTCTAATATATATGGCAATCACTAAAATGACTGCAATCCCTACTCCACCACCGACAAGAAGTATCTCAAATGGGAACTTTAGATTTTCTTCAGGTGTTGTAGATGGTGTATATGGCCATTCGGTGATATTACAGACTGTTGGACTAGATTCAATTAACCATCGAGATATAGTGAGCATGAAGGGCCACTCCGAATCTGGGTCATCATATCTATCGTAATATTCAGTACCATCACGATCACCATCCTCTTCGTATTCGAAGTGTGGACTAGAAATGAACACTGTTCCCTCTCCATAATATGAAGCAACCATAGCTGGTAAGCCTACATGAGTATAGTTTGCAATGAAAATCAATTCTTGTCCCTCAGCTGGAAGGATGTATCTTCCCGTTTCAAATAGTACAGATAGGTTGGAAGGCATTTCTGATAGATCTGGTCCTACACAAGCTCTATTTATTGAAACATTTGTCATTTCCAAAGGTTCCATTTCTGTTATCTCGTATGATGTTCCTTCTATGAGAGCGAGATTAAATTCTGTATATGATCCCTCAAAATATGAATATCTAACAGCCATTGCGGCACTCCCTCTCACGCCAATATATGAACCACCTGCTGCAACCCACTCGCGAATTGCTTGAAGACCGTCAGGAGTTAGCCTACTTTCCAGTGTGGGACCAAGTCCTTCAGGGATTGCAAAGAGTTCACATGACCAAAGTGATCCATTGATAATATCCGTGGAATTGAAAACATTCACAGTCGCATTCATCCATTCGAACATACTGATTAACGCTGTCCGACTTGCTTCTGACCTGTAATATCCTTCGTAAATCCCCACTCTTATTCCGGTCAGGTCAATTCCATTTTCTGTCGTTGAATGAGCTGCCCTTAATGTGGGTGGTGGATTGGCACTAGAAGTGATATTTGGCACAGAATTTACAAAGAGAACAAACAAAATAACTATCAACTGAAGGAACCTATTACTCCTCATTCTTTCCCATCCTGAAATTTTTCGATGCAAAATAGTAATCACTATATAGAATAGGATTAGTGCTTGGCGCAATTATTGCATCGTCAGAATGAGTTACAGTTCGAGTTTTATGAAATGGATTGAATCGAAGTGGTCTGAATATAAATCGCTGAATCGAGCAATCGTGCAAGAATTGTACCCCAAGGATAATAATACACTAGAAATCTACCACATATGAGGGAAAATGAAGCTAATCAACTCGTCTTCCGTTAAGAAGGGAATCATCCTAGTTGGTGTCCTAATTACACTTGTTGGTTTGACATTGCATCTTTCAGTACCTGGAACAACAAGAAGTGGATATCCAATGAATGTTCCACCAATGGATGTCGCTGTTGAGAATCTCTCTATTCCAAATTCTATTGGGTATGGATTTGGAATTGAACTAATAGACATTACACAAATCGGTTCAAATGAGTCCTCTGCATATCTTCTCACAGCTGACCAATACAATGACTATCAGTCAGGAATTCCATTAAACGAAACGAGTGCACTCATTAGTCTGGAAAATGGTGGCAGAGACTCCTTTGAAACCATCCTGACTGAAGACCTCAATATCTATTTAGTATTTACAAATGAGAAAAATGATACAATCTTTTGGCAATACTACTACTATCTCCTTCCAGCCTCTTACTATCCTACTTTCACTCTTGCTTTTTCAGGTTCCTTCATCACAATCCTTGGATTTGCTTGGTACTTTTCTGGCTGGAAGAGATGGTTTCTTGTTGCTCTAGGTATTCAGTCTATATTATTCTTAGTAAGGGTCTTTACCCTCTCAACATATAGTTTCAACTTACCTAGTGTCTTTTGGGACTTGATACACATTGAACTCTATAATGACTACCAATTTTTCTATCTCTCTTGGATTCCAAGACTATGGGAAGGTGCTTGGGCATACTCCTCTGAATTGGCCGGTTATTTGTACCCTCCACTTTGGATCTATACTGTTGGTCTATTTGGTTCAACACCATCATGGCTTCCAGGACTTGTCCTTTTCGCCTTCAATGCTGCGACTGGCATTTTGGTTTACAAAACCGTCTTCAGAATCACGAATGATGAAGTTAGAGCGACATTTGCATTGATGTTCTATATGCTGAACCCTCTCACTCTATTCTATGGGGCATTTATGTGGCTGAATCCAACACCCTACGTCTTCTTCACTATGTTGTCTTTTTATCTGGTGTTGATTGAAAAAGAGGAGTTCTCAATTGCTTCACTCGCTATAGCAACTCTATACAAGCAACTGGCTGTTGTGTTCTTTCCAATTTTGGTTATTTTACTTGTTAAACTGAAGACGAATCTTTCACTCAAGAATAAGTTTGTGTTATTCCTAAAGCACACAACAGTTTATTCAGGAATCATTGGTTTGGTTTCATTGCCATTTCTCATCGTAAGTCCTGAAGCTTATCTCAACCAGATGATCCTTTCGAATACTGGTAGCTATTGGCGTCTTGTTACATTTACTCCTGCACCCTCGATACCCGTTCATGCTAATTCGTTCTTTCTGTGGCTCAATTTTCCAAGATGGTTTACTGACATTATAGCGGTCTTGATTATCAACTATGTTTTCTTGATATTATGCGGAATCCTTGTGTATGGTGGATATGCTCTCTACAAATCTCGGTATGAAAACATTGTTGAGAAAGAAAAGATTGCTGACCTTTTCATGAAAGCCATCTTTTGGAGTTTCATTGTAGTAATCAGTGTCCAGATGTTCTATCCTCGTGGTTCATACAAATTCTACCTACTTGCACTCACTCCATTCGCTGCATTGCTCTTTGATTACAAGAACCTAGATTTGAGTATGAAAACAGAATTTCAGTTTAGCAAACATCACATCTTTCTACTACTGATGACTTGGGCTGTCTTCTTGTGCTACAGATTTGTGTATTTCTGGTTACTGGGATTATGGGTTGTATTCTACCTTGTATTAACAGGAGAGTTATCTCGAATCAAGAATGGTATATTCAGATTCTTTATCGGAGGTGGCACTGACACTACCGAACTAGAGGACATCTATTCTGAGTAATAGCTCAAGCAATTGAATAATTCTAGAGTTTGTAGTGTATCCTTTCCGAATATGTTCGTAGAAGACTCAGAAAGCCACAAATCCTATTCAATAGATTGAATTTGATTCTATGATTCACTCGTAGTCATTGAACGAGGGTTCATCTTCTATAAATTCACTCGGTATTCCAAGAGAATCGAAAAATTTGCGCACCGCAATGCAAGCAAATTTCTCCGTTGAGTAATGGGTTGCAGCAATCACGTTAATTCCATGTTTTTGGCATATCTCATGAAATCTAAAAGACGGTTCATAGCTCGGGTTTTTCCTCGTCACTCCTGTTATGTATGTCCTGACTTCAGTTTCTATGAGTTCTTCTGCAATCTCTGGATAGTTCCCTCCTCCTGCCACAGCAGCAACCATCTGATTTGATATATTTGAAGAACCATATTCCCAAGTCTTCAGTTTGTGGCCCACAACATTCTCAACATGCTTAGAAAATTCCGACAATGATTTGTACTTAGTTCCACCAATGATGCCAACCATCACGCCAAAATAATCGAAGAATTCTCGCTCGATTTTTATGTTTAGAGCACGAGCGAGTGATATTGATGTACTGTAGGGGCCATTACGATCGAGAGGGACATGTATTGCATAGTGTGAAATAGCTCTCTCCCTCAACTCCCTAACATAATTGACAGGTATACTCCTGAATGGAAAGCCTTCTGCATTTGTATCCCAAATCAAAGGATGATGGGTAAAGAGGAGAATATTATTTTCTCCGGATTCCAAAATTTGGTCAAGTACACGCTCGCTTGGAAAGACTGCAGTATAGACCTTCTCTATCTCTTCAGAATTATCTAATATGAGCCCCATTCGTGTTCCTTTGAAACTCTCAGTGACGTAGTCCTCGATATCAGAGAAATCCCATTCACCTTCATTGAGTTTGTCTAGCTCAAACTCCTTGTCCAGACTCTGATAGACCAACTTTGCTTTCATTATTTTGCCTCTCCAAGACCGTCCTGATTTGGTCTTTTTAGTTGCTATTGTATCTTCTGTTGTTTGGGAAGAATCTATGGCAACTTACCTAAAAGGTGAGTTAACATAGACTCGTCATAGTCAAAGCGCTCCAAGGAAACCTAGCCATGTGCTACTCTGAGTCTGGAATCATCTCAGGATTTATTGCCCAGCAACGTTTTCCTAAGAACTCTGCTGATACAATAAGTCCTCTGTCTTCCATATTCCCCAGATGTTCTCTGAACTCTTGACAAGTGATCACAACACCTTTCGTCACCATCAAGAACTTCTCGTACAAGGTGGCTTCAAAATCGATTATTGAATGACCAAAGGAGAGTAATATGGCATCCTCAATCTGAGGGGGCACTGTGCTAAGCACAACCTGTTCACCGTTAGGCGTTTCTACAATGCGTGCGTTCAATTATAACACCTAAGAAGACCTAACGATAATTCTTTATATAATGACCATGAAACATACTTGAATAGTGAGATACGAATCGACTCTCATAAGGCACCAAATTCGGAGATATGCTTTATCAGAGTTCATAATAGTTGGAAATCAGCTTATATCTCAATTACTAGCTCATTGCTCCAAAATGACTTGAAAAGCTCAAAGTTTCGGAACGATTTGGTCTTTCAGTATACTAATTGTGTCTAACCCATTCTTCCGAAGATCCCCAACCATAGGAAGACCCAGAATGATGACATCTGCCAGATTCTTGTATTTGGAGATTTTCTCAACAGCTGTTTTTATTGTGCCTGAGATATACTTTGTAAGCATAACTTCTAGGACCTTTGGCTTTAGCTCATCAGTTATCTCTTCGAACAGCCAGTGTTGATTCAAAAGCTCCCTCTTCTTCTTTTCAAAATCATCGGTATCTTTCCCAATTACCGATGTACAAATGTAAATCGACCATTTCAGTTCATTATAGTCACGGCCAACTTTTTCACAAGCGACTCTTACGCGATTCTTTTTCTCTGCGAAATCTTCAGGTGTTTCAGAATCATAATTCAGGCCGTCAGCATAACGTGCAATAATTTCCTCCATCATCGGTGTTTTTAGCTTTTGATTTCCAACCCAGATGGGTACACGGGGCTTCTGTACCGGTTTCGGTAGGAACATTGTTTCCTTTATGTCATAATACTCTCCCTCAAAGCTAGGTCTTTCTTCTGTCCAGAGGAGATTGATAATCTGGATAGCCTCTCTTAGTTGGCTAATTCTTGTTTTCGTGGAAGGAAATGGGTAGCCATATGCTTCATACTCTGATTTCTTCCATCCAGCTCCAATACCAAATTCTATCCTTCCATTCGATGCATTATCCAAAGTTGATACAATCTTGGCTAGTTGTGCGGGATTTCTATACGATTGGCAGGTAACTATTGTTCCTAATCGAATGCGTTTTGTCTGCGGAACCAATAATGCAAGAAGTGTCCATGCATCGTAGGCTTGTTTCTCTGCACTCTCAGGATTTCCAAAGAAGTGATCCGAAACTGTGAAACTGTATAAGTTGGCATCTTCAGCAGCCTTGGCAAGGGTCACTATGTCTTCGTAGGTATACCCCATTTGAGGCTCAATTTGGATTCCAATCTTCAAACTACCACACACCTAATGATTAGACTGCCATCGCGCGTGTAATAACTTGTTATATCTACGTAACAAGCACGTAGGGTGAGATTGCTGAACTCAGCTCTTGCGAAATCTCTTCCTATGTTTTCTCACGCCTTCTGGCCAGTCTTCAATCGGTTGGCTTAGAGTAGTTGTAAATTCGATTTTGTCAATTGGAAAATCTGTCAGTGATTTGCACTCAAAAAGAGGCGTGACATCGAGGGATATTAGCTCGTTGTCGTCTAGTTTCAGAAACTCCAGTTTTGTGCAGTTCTTTAAAGGAGAGAGCTCGACCTCTCTGAGACCCATTCCATCAATGGTTAGTATTTTCAAATCCCTGCACTCTGATAGGGGGCTCAAGTCGATTTCTGAAGTTTTGTTTATCCCAATATTTAAGGCCTCTAGTTTGGTGCATGAAGCGAGCGGGGTCAGGTCTATGGATTCAAGGTCATTATCTGTAAGGTCTAAATACTCTAGATTTGGGCAGGATGCTAGAGGGGTGAGATTAATCGTTTCTAGATGGTTCATATAGAGGATTAACTCTTTCAGTTTTGCGCTCCCCGCTAAGGGTGATAGGTCGATTGTCTTGAGTTCATTTAGACCAAGATTGATTCTAGTAAGTTTGTGAAGGTTGGGGATATCTTCCAAATGGAACTCGGTAAGACGTTGATGTTCTGCTTCTAAGACGGTTCGACCACGAGTTGCAGTCAGCTCTTTTTTCTTTGCTGATGTGTTTTGTTTGTCTTTGAAAAGATGGTACTCGTATGCAAGGTATCCAACTAAAAGCATCATTGCTGGTGAACCACCGATGAAGCTGATTGCAGTTAAAAACAACCTATCCAAAAATGGAGTGCCGAGAAAACCTAGAATGGTCCATGCGAGGAAACTTATGATGGAACCTGAAATTAGTCCAAGGATTACTATCTGGTCCCTAAATTTCATCGGAACTACTTGCACGCTCCCAATTATGGTGCTCGTGAAAGCCTATCTTTCTTGTTCTCCTAAGTGATATCTCAAAAAGATTTTGCCAGCCGAATCCTATTTATGATGGATTTTTCCAGCAAAGTCTTGCATTCGACAATTACCGAATTAGCCCTTGTGGCTAAAGATGGAGGATTAGTCATTTGGTAGAGTACAACAAGGTCACTGACGATGTGGTCAAGAAACTCATCGCTGTATGTGGTGAGAAATATGTCACCACTAGTGAACCACTTCGTCACAGCTATATGGCTCGAGGGATTATGGGGCTTGAGGCAGTCGTTCCAGAGGTCATTGTGAGACCTGCAAGTGCTGAGGAAGTGTCAAAGATTCTCATCATTGCAAACGAAAACCTAAGCCCAGTAACTCCCGCAGCCGGAGGCCTCAGTGGAGGTTTCGCGTTACCAGCGATTGAGCCTGGTGGTATCTACATGGACATGACTCGGATGGATAATATGGAGATAGACACGGAGAATAGAGTCATGATTGTAGAGCCGGGTGTCAGGTCTGGCGATGCATGGAGAATTTTCAAGACCAAGTATCCCGACTGGGCTCCGCCAATTCCTGATGGTGCACCCCCAGCGGCTACTGTCCTTGGGGATGCTATTGAGCGAGGATTCTCGCTCGTGACCGGTGTATACGGTCCACAGGCAGACATGATCATGGGTATGGAGATAGTTCTCCCGACCGGTGAGATCTTTCATACTGGTTCTTGGGCACTACCTGGTGCAAAGCCTTTCTATCGCTGGGGAGTTGGTCCAAATCCTGATGGGCTGTTTCTGGGGTCACAGGGCTCTATGGGTATCATAACAAAATGCGCTATCAAGATGGTGCCACATCCGCACTACAAGACAGTAGTTGCGTATGGTGGAGAAACTTGGGATGACATCGTCAAGCCAGCTTGGGAGATCTCCAAACATGAGATGGGTATTGGTGAACGCACTGTTATGGTACAAGGAGGTAACTACGAACTTGTCATGACACGCTGGCCCAAAGAGAATGTCCCAATCGACTATGATTTCTACAAGAAAATCGGTGTGGACAAGAAGTGGATGAACTACGAATGCTGGGCATGGTCTCAGGAGGAGCTTGACGAAACACTGAATGGCATTGACAAGATCTACAAGGACTACGAGGTCAGGGAGAAGCGTACCACTCCAAAACAAGAGTTACATCCAAAGCAGGTCGCATCCCGCCTTAAAAAACCCAACAAGATTGCCATCCCTTACTCACTCTGGCAAGCCGGATTCTTGTTCATAACTTGGTACTGTCCTTGGCTTGAGAGCAGCAGGATGATGGAAGAGTACTGTGCAGCGATGGCTGACTATGGCTTCCCTGAAACTATGTGGGTAGCATCCATCGATCACGCAAGGCAAGCCATCGTTATGCCAATTCTCTGCTTTGACTGGACAGAGCCTGGCATCATGGAAAAGATTCGGGAGTTTAATCTTGAAACTACCAAGAGTTTCCTGAAGAAAGGTTGGCTCAATTATAGGCCTGATCCATTTGTCCATGCTCCTCAGACCTTCAGTCAAGCAAAAGAATACTACAAGATGCTGGTCAAATTCCGAAAGGTTTTGGACCCGAACTTGATATTACATCCAGGTCGTCTCGCAATCCCATGGGAGAGCGTTACGGACCTACCCAACCCCGTAAAGTCCTGAAACCAAGGTGTGAAAAATGTTACAAAACATAACCACTATATATCGATATGATACAAGGAGGAACGATTGAGATGACAAGTCTAGAAGAT
>JAEORO010000073.1 GCA_016840855.1 Candidatus Thorarchaeota archaeon
ATTATCACATTGGAAGTATCATTTGTTATTCCACTTCCAGATGAATCTGAATATAGGAATGTATAGACCATGTAATCAAGACATGGAGAAGGAAGTGCTGCCTCAATCAAAGTCAGTTCTGTATCTGCTCCAACAATCTCAACAGTTACAGATAGCTGCTTGTTCTCATACTTTTGTATGCTTCCAGTCCAATCAAAGAAGACAGTAAGTTGCTGAATCCCAATTCCTCCAAACTGAGAAGCGGCAATTGATATGATGTAGTGTCCATCACCATTGACAGTATCGTTTTCCCAATAAATTACCAATTGGTGAGTTGCATTCCAGACTGTACATTGGACAAAAGATGATGCTATCCCTTGCAGATGATCACGATCGCCGAAATACACCGAGATGTTGATTTCTCCATCTGAAGTTGTATCTTGAACCGGTGACGTGAAACGAAGCTCTGTCTTGATTGTACGAATTATAACTGTGATATTGAATGTGGCTGCTTCATATTCTGTTCCAGCTGAAAAAACAAAGACTAAGTAATACGATTTCAGGGCATCACTTTCAAAGGTGTGAATTGTGATACTGTATCGACTACCTGTCCAAATGATATCATAATGTTCCACAGTCCAATTACACGAGTGGCTTGGAGTAAGTATTGGAACATTGTGGTCCATATCCATATAGTCAACATAGAATGTTCGAGAGTCGCCAACAGGTATTTCTAGAGAACCCACGGTGGCTGTTGCGTATGTTCTGATTTGCCTAATCTGAATGTTAATTGTTATCGTCTTGTTATCGTAGTTTTCCGCTGAAGCTGTAAAGTTCACAGGGTAAATTCCAATACTCCATGTGGAAGTGTCGATTGTTACTCTGTATCTGCCACTGCTAATCAACTGCTGACCAAGCTTTCCTGATCCTACAACATAGATTGTAGCTGTATCAATTCCTATTCCTCTATCTATATCCACAAACTCCAAGGTAACAATGGCATTTGTGCTATATGAGATAGTCAAGACAGGATAATCAGGAGAGCTCAGGTCACTTCGAGCTTGACTAAATTGAAAACTAATGATTGGGCTTTGTGTATTGGAGTAATTCTCAGATATCCCAAAAATGACGAAAATTCGAATACCATAAGTACCTCCTAAGAAGTACGATTTATCGAGGGTCAGGACATAAGTTCCTGTACCTTGAGCTGAAAATGTCTTGATATTGTAGATTGTTCCATTCTTATCTCTTATACTGAAATGACTTTGAAGAAGACCATCGACTGGCATATTGTCATAGGTTGAACTGGATTCATTTACGGTCACATATACGGTTATCTCGAAGTCATCTCCAATTGGAAAGGCACCTATCTCATCCCACGAAAGGGTAGTAGTTAGTTTTTGAACTCTAAGAATTATTGCTATAGTACCATCATAATAGAATCTCGGAGATGTAGTGGCAAGCACTGTGATATCAATTGTATAAGTTCCTATCAACCAATCTTGAGATTCAATTTGGAATTGAAGTGACCCATAAACAGCAGATCCAGTGGTCCATTCGGCGAAGACGCTCGAAAGGTTTCCTGAAATTGCTGTGTTTCCTAGGTCTTTATCCAAATAGGAGAGTGTGACTGTGACGTTTGATCCCATAGGTATTGAGCCATCATAGGTAGCCACAACAATTGTCCTATGTGGTCTGACAGACACCGCAACAGTGATCTCACCTGATTGATAATTTGTGCGTATGATAGTGAAATTAAACATGTATATGCCGACGCTATATGACCCGACATCAATTTGGATGGAGTATCTGCCATCAAGCAGGTCTACATATTCAAATGTTCCATCTCCACTCAACGTTCCTCCAGTTAAACCGATGCTACCGTGATCAAGATCCAGCCAATTAAGCGTTAATGTGACATTTTGACCCCAAGGTGTGTTTACGGGATTTGTTTCAATCTGAATAAGATCTGTTTTAATCTCTCGTAACCTAAAGACAATATCAATTGAACTCTCAATCACAAAACTTTGTGATGGGAATACGTTTATCCTGAAACAATATGTTCCTATGCTCAAGCCTGTTGAATCTAAACTTACAAGATATGTTCCATTGTTGTAATCCGTCCACCCAAGACCTGTACCGTTTGAGGTCAGAGTTGCCCCATCATAGTATGCTCCAGTTATAGCATCTTGAAGATTTACTTTGACATTGAAATCTTCGCCATACGGTGTTGATGGTGGTGTCCTGTAAGTCAAAATTGTTCTGTGTGAAAGTTCCAGGTCAAAGAAAGTTGTTGTATCAAGGAGATAGGGGTGACTTGAAACGATGTTCAACCTCCAGTTTCCTGGTTGACCTAAATCAGAGGTGTTGAGTGTTTTTCCATAGACCCCATTACCATAGTCTTCAAATTGAACTTGTGTTTCAGTACCTAAAACAGTCCAGTTCATCGTGACGCTCGAACCTGATACACTTTCAGCAGTTTCAGTATTTGTCAGTTGAACCTCAACCTCGAGAAGTTCTCCTGCAGTCCTAACTGAAATGCCATCTCCAACTGCATCAGCTGGTGAAAGAAGATCTAATGATGAAGCATGTTTGACGGTGAATAATCTATTGTATCTTCCAACACGCTCCGGACTAGAGTCTGCTGTGTTGTTAAAGTCGACATATACCTCCCAAAGTCCATTGGGCCATGCACTGGTCACACTGATTCCAGCCCATTCGAATTCACCACTCCCATTCTGACTCAAATCATCAGTACTGTAAAAGAGCTGACCACTTGGGTCTACCAAATGCAGCCTCATCGCTGAACCAGGCATCACAGTGGCAGTCCCTTTGAACTTTGCTTGGTCTCCTATTTGAAGTGCCACAGTATTTCCATAAGCTCCTGCATTCGCTCCACATTCAAGTTGAAGCACCTCATTGCTTGAGGAGAATTCAAATTCCCAGATTCCAGAAACATCAAGTATCGATGAAGTCACCATTACCTGAGTGCTTGTTTTAGTGACCTCTGAGAGTCTGTTTTTACCAACTGGATCAGTGACACTTGTTAATGTCCACGCTACGGGATTGCTTAGATTGAAACTTACGTGGCTGATGCCTGTAGGTGGACTCACTAAGACGTTCGCTGTCCAAGTCGCATCAGTCCCATTGTTTACACTAAACGATGTCCCTTGTTGGAAATTCTCATCAAGAGTCGAGCTAGAATGGGCAACATTGAGATTCAATCTTGGAAGAATCTCTACAACGGACTCGACATTCGTGGAAAAGACCAAATCAACAGTTTCTCCAAACTGTGTTGTCTGCTCAAGACCTTGAGTCAGGAACCCTGACGGATCATATTGGTTTGCGTATTCTGTCTGTATCCAGCCAGCTGATTTGTAGCCATCTATTACTCTGAACTCGTCAATGCCTCCACGAAACGGAGTGCCACCAGTCTCAGAGCAAATTACAAACATATTACGGTCGATTCTCAAGGAACCTCCAGTTCCTAAGGTGTTATCAGTGAATGAGTCTACAAGCGAGCCATCCGCAAAGCAATATCCCCTGTATATACCATCTCCACTGCTTTCATACTTAAATACTACATAGTTCCAAGCCTGTCTTTTGACCAGCACACCTTGATAAGCGTCGTACCCGTTGAAATGAACATCAACTTGGAAGTTTGCATAACCAGGTACTCCTACATCAAATGTACGAGCTAGATTCATCGATACACCCTTGTCGAATACTCTCCACTCGTTCGACCAGAATTCAGCATCTGTGGCAAAGTCAAAGTAAATCCAAAACGAGAACTGCCAATCAGACCAACCATCAAAGAAACCCATTCCATCAACAAAGGATATGTAGTTGCCTGCTACATTCTGAATGTATCTAGCACCATCAATCATCCCGTTCTGCATATAGCTCGTTAAAGTTGGTTCTCCACCATGGCCATTGTAGCTTGAGTCCTTCAAGTATGCAGCACTACCCGACTGTTCAGCGAGATGCCAGACACTTTCATATCCTTGCCAAACATTTGCTGTAGTCTCTATGCGTTGTGGTTCAGGTGCTCCATATTGCATGCTGATTACCGTATCCTCTGATGCAGACAAATAGGGGATCTGAACCCACGCAATCAGGTGCGCGTGAGTACCATTGTAATCAGGGTCATATACTTCGATTTGGTAGTCTAGAGTTTTTGAACTTGCTATGAATCTAATGTCATCACCAGTTGATTGAGCATGACTCTTGAGATCACTGTCGAAAATGTCAACCAGAACAGGGAAATTTTCAAGGTCAGCGCTGACCTTTGTATGGTCTATGGTGAGATCTTTACTATACTGTTGTACTGATATTGTGTCTTCTTCCTGAGGTATCATGAAGTCAACATAGAGTCTAGCGAGGTTTCCTCCACCATATGACCAGGTTCCCTTTATTGTATTATAGTCGCGATAATTATCTGAGTACATATAACCAAGCATAATTCCAAGATAATTCCCACTAGACCACCCAGAACGTGAAACCACTGCTTGAACAAGTGATGAGATGTCTGGGGAGGCAAATCGATAATCTGCGTCCCAGTAATTTGGTGTCCAGTCTATGCTATTCTTAATCCAAGTATATTGAACCTCCAAAGGATTTGCTCCGCTAGCAAATGGTGCCATATTATCAGCTTCAGCCACCCAGACTCTGAATTTGTTGTCATCTCCATCTAAGTTGTACTCACCTAATGCCTCAATCTCAATTCTGGAAGAAGTAATTACCGCGCCTCTTGGAATGGTCAATGGAAACTGGAATCCAGTTTGATACTTAATCACATCATTCCATGTTGTTCCACTTGAACTCCAAACTCCCACTTCAGGAGTTCCCGAAACACTGATTCCAGTGTCAGAACGACTGACGCAGTCTCTGTTCGCACCATCGGTTACAAATGGTGCA
The DNA here is from genome assembly GCA_016840855.1 of Candidatus Thorarchaeota archaeon. Classification (GTDB taxonomy): domain Archaea; phylum Asgardarchaeota; class Thorarchaeia; order Thorarchaeales; family Thorarchaeaceae; genus SMTZ1-45. Next base: position 4,897 of record JAEORO010000073.1, read on the forward strand.
ATGCTATCTGACGTAACTCCGGTGATAGCAGTCTGATTAGCGTATAGACCAATCTGCTCCGGAAACGGTCTTGCTTTGAATATTGCCTCTATCTCGTCTATATACACATAATTGTTGATATTGGACGAAGGTTGACCTGAGAAATCTGTACTTAGACCAATCGCAAATGAAACAGAACCAGGTACCGGGATACTCGAGAATACGGAAGCTGGAACATCGACAGTAGCTTGAAGCCATGTGTCAGTAGTATATCCTGAACTAAGCACATTGAACTTAGCTTCGTAGCTACCTACTCGTACAAACAAGTAGAATATGCCATTCATTGTTTGACCGCTAGGTACTCTGTGATAAAATGACACTGTGCAGGAGTACACTTCCCTCCATGGTAACTGGATCTGCTGGCCTAAGTATATCTCCATACTCGGACTGAGGGTCTTGGTTGTATCAAAGAGCACGCTAGGTCTCCATCCCATGGATCCCTCTCTACCATTTCCTGCAGCAGTATACCAGTATAGACCTCCATGAGTTGGATGGCTTGTTGAATCTCCACTCTTCAAAACTGACCAGCTATCTGGAATATTGAAGACCTCTGAGTTCCATGGCGAACCAGATATTATATGCCGTTCTCCATGATAGTCATCTAAGAGGCTGTTCTTCAATGTTCTGAACTCTGTAGAAAGGTATTCCAAAGACCCGCTGAGGTCGTAACCTGTCCAACCTGATGGTGCTTGAATCGAAGCTGTGCTTGGGTTTGAGGAATCAAGCATAACAATGCCTTGTGAATCATCATAAAAAACTCCATCAAAAGACACTGGTTGGGATGCACCTGTTGCGCTATATGCTTGTTGTCCTTCTGCAAGTCCAAACAGATTTGGTAAACCATCCCAAGTGAAACCTTCGACAGAAGAACCAGACTCATTTGGAATGACACCAACTGGAGTGCAGAAAATGAACAGAATAATGCAAGGTATAATGAATTGATAGGACAAACGTTTCCCTTTTCTTATCACAGTTTCATAATTGAGCATATGATTTGACTGGATTCCAACTTGATTGTTGGAGGTTTCATTACGACTCATTCATCGTCACCTCCTTTCCCGAGGATGCTTTTCAGAAGCTCTTCTGCAAGCTCTCTTGGAAGTTCGCGCGTCTGGTCCATTATAGTTTCAAGTTCACTTCCTTTAATTCCTGCATCCGTTAGTCGTTTTCGTATCTCTTTCAGCTCATCATCGCTAAGCATATCGGTTGAAATAACTTCTTCAAATTCCACAGGCTCTGGAATCATTCTTTCTGGTTCTTTAACTTCCTCAGTTTCGATTTGTTCTTCAACTGGTTTTGGTGCTGTGATTTCTTCGATCTCTTCCCCAGCCAGTATAGCGCGTGCCTTGATTGCTGTTTCTTCCAAGATTAGTTCCATAGGCTTTCTTTCAATACGCCCTTGCTTGATTGCTTCTTGATTGATTACTTCCTTCACAAAATTCACTTGTTCACTCAATTTCATCTTTGAAACATCAAACTTGAAGTCTTCAAGTTCCTCAGGGGTTAGCTTTGTTAGAATTGATAATTGAACAAGTAACTCTTCTATTTCAGGAACAGCTGTAGTGATAGCTTCACTTGGTATGCTAGAAGCTGTTTTTGTAATACCAATAGGTCCTGCAATATCATTGAATAAGTCTGCGACAATCTCTTGTCTACTAAGAACATTCTCCGGAGGTTTAGGAATCTTCCCTTTACTGATAGTCTTTACCATTCCTCTTATTTCCCGCAGCCGCTTAGGCACGCTAAAGAGTCGAGACCATAACAGTGCTCCAGCTAACACTATTACACCAATTGGAAATCCGTAGATTATTACATTACCAATGAGTATATCAACATCTGAAGGTTCGACTGAAATATTGATGACTATACTAGCAGAATCGTAATTTTCTTTTGATAGGATAATTGAGATAATAGTTGATCCCTGCGTCCATTGAGACCTCACCCTGATTTCATACCAGCCTGGTCTTGATGGATCTGATTGGTTGAACATCACTTTTACATGGCGGAGGTCTAGACTTGTCGCATTTATTGAACCTCCTGTTATTCCCACGGTGGCATGGCCTATCCAATCATCATAATAGAATACCCAAATGCTGTAATATTGCCCGTAACTCAGAGTAAGAGAGGTCAGTCCGTCAACTTGGATATCAGTTGGTACATTGATGATTGTAATTTGGAGCTTGATTGTGGCTCTGCTCCAGTTAGCGAGATAGAACCTTAGAACGACTTCATATGGTATTGAGCTTACCTGCCATCGTGTGGTGTCTATCATCAGGCTGTAGTTTCCAAATGCAAGTTCTTCTATAAGGAGATTATCTGCTTCCGGATCCCCAGGAACAAGAATCACGCCTGTCATCTCAGTTGCACCAGAAATGCCCCTATTATACCAGGTGTCATTGTAGAACAAAACTAATGGAAGTATGTCACCATATGGCACTCTCAAATCTAGAACATCCTCATCAATCTGGTTCATTTCGGGTGCGAATACAGCGACACTTGTTGGTACTTCTTTCACAGTGAGTGTGAAGACACCAGTACCAGTCCTATAGTTATCCATGAGGAATCTGACTGAAACCGGGTAGATTCCTGGACTCACTAATGATGTGTTTATGAATATCTGATAGGTTCCGTTTGCATAATAATTGAATACACTCTCTTCACCATCCCAATCTACGACAACACTTGCACCGGCAATTCCTCTATCAAATAGAATATCCCAATACGTGAGATTGACCCAACCTGTCCAACCCCAAATTTTGGGGCCCAAATAGGTGGATTCGACTGATGTTTCAATTGGTTCAATAATGAGTGTAGTAAGATTGTTTGAATATGCAAACATCGCAATAATAGGGTAGGCAGTAATCCTGAGAGTGTACGTGGACGCATCATAGTTCCATGTTTCAAAATCGAAATAGAAGTATCCCGGTCCACCAATGGATGACCCATTTAGGAATTCACCTGTGAAAGGTGAACCTGAAAGTGACCATCGCACAATACAATTAGCTATACCGGTTGATAGTGGATATGACTCATTCAATGACGGTGCAAGAACATATACTCCAATTCGAATTGTGTCTGACCAATTGAAGGTTCGTGCGCTATACGTAGAAGTGAGGTCATCAAGGAGAAGGATTGTTTTTATTTGCAAGACCTTAATACTTGCGGAGGTTGCTACTGAAAGGTAATTGGTACCCTCAGCTCTTATAGTGACAACATAATCACTTACAGGGAGACTGCTTGTATCAATAAATCCTCCATAGTATCCATTCTTGCCAGGAATTGGGGATAGTATCATTTCATGAAGGGTTACATAGAACCAAGAAACTTTGACTATAGCTCCTAGCAATGGTGTGTTACTGTAGGTGTTATTAACATAAACCGTAATATTCACGAAACTACCCTTGTAAACCTCCTGTTGAGCTTCACTAACCAGAATCAACGCAATCGGTAGTTTTAGGACATTCACTATTACTTGTCTTGTAATAGTGACATAGTTCTTGAGGGTGGCTGTAATTGATACCACATAGGTTGTTGCTATTGCCAGATTTCCTGTATCAACAGTGAAGGAATAATTACCTGGATCTAATATTACTTCGGAAAGACTACCACTGAGAACTCCAAACTTATAGACAAGGCTAGCTCCCGATATGAGGATGTTATCTCGAGTATTATTGAAGATAGCCCAGAGTGCAATATCATCGCCCCAATAGACATCAGGAATGGTCTGAGGGAGTATGAGATTTGTAGGTATTGCTAGGATTTGAACAGGCACAGAAATATCCGCGATGAAGTAATCACTCTTCTGAGCTCCAACTACAAGTGTGAAAAGGCCTGCATCTAAGCTCGTTGTTGTCAGATTTATCATGTACTGGCCATTTCCAAGAGGTGTATAATCAGGCGTATAACCAATATCTGGCCATGTTATTATCAGAATTGCATCACTAATCGGCGTATTATTTGCATCAGTGTCAACAAGCTCTACTATGACATATGTGGCTTCTCCATAGAATGCATCTGGCGAAATAACTTCATCCAGTTCTCCTTGTCGAAGCCTGATTTGAAATGGAACCTGTATCTGTATCGTCTGGTAATCTGATAATGATAGAGTAATAATGAGGGCGTTTGTCCCTGTTACACCTGCATCAAAGCAATCTACAACCAATTCGTAAACTCCTTGTGAGATTGGAGTTATGCTCCATGATGCTGGTCCGGATTCGTTGGTCTTGTATACAACTGAGAATGAAGTTTCTGCACCACTTATTGGAATGGAATGGTCTAAATCCTGAAGGTTCAAGACAACAGAAACATTATCATTTATTGGAACAGTTGATGGATTTGGTTCTTCATTCGTTAGCTGTGCCTGAATTAATCTAACTGATCCCTGCAGAAAAATGGTTGTAGTATTTTTATAAAATGGTACCATGGTGGGGTTCCAAAGCAAGCGTAGGGAGAATGTGAAGGTGCCCGTACTGCCAAGACTTGTAGTATCGACAACAATTGAGTAATCACCAGCGTTCCGAAATATCCAGAAATTAACACCCTCAACAAGACCACTAGGACTAAGGCAATCAAATATGACAATTGCATCATTTATGCCAGCACCTGTTGAATCATCAACATATGTGAATTCGAGTGTCATATTATCGTGTATTGGAACAGTTGGAGTGGCACCACGTATTATGAGTCCAATTCTATTGACCACGGTCACCCAAGCTGATGCACGACCGTCAGAGTAGTATGGTGCTACACTCTCCTGCCAATCAATATAGAAAGTGATATTCCAATTACTGACCAACCCAATATTCAATACTGACGAGTTGATAGAAACCACATAGCTCGAAGATAGATAGCTCATCGAGAAGTCGCTGTTTTGTAAAAGGGTGCCTTTACTGTATATGAGCAATTGACCTTTGCTCAGCTGGATTGCTTTTCCATTCATTACATCACTATACCTGATTGTAAACGTGACATTCTCAAGGAATTTAACTAGAGTTGTCGAAGCTAAAATTTCAGTAAGGGACTCTCTTTGCGTAACACTGAGTGTCAGACTAATCGTAGACGTTGAGTAATAAGGTGCGTTTGATGTCCATGATGCACTGAACACAAGGTTAACAGATGTCCCGGCTGGTCCTAGTGCTGTTGTGTTGAGTGAAATATGATAGGTGCCTTGGGTTGGACTTTGCAATATATAATCCACGCCCTCAAGAAGATCCACTCCACCTACTGTTAGAGCAATGGAGGCTCCTGCAATTCCATTCAATGATAGTGAATCTTGATAATATGCTGTGAAATTGATGTTCTCAAGATATTGAGTAGGTTCTGGTGATACTGTCAGTTCCAAGTTAGTTGCTCGCTCTCTCAGAGTGAATGAAGCAAATGCATCCGCAGATAGATAGAATGGTGATGAGTCTGGGTAGCTTATCTCAATCCAGAGAACATATTCTCGATTTATTTCAAGTAATTGATTATACGTTTGGATTGTAAGAAGATAATCTTCTGTAGAACCTCGCCATACTGAACTGAAGAGCCATGAACTTCCATTTAGGATTCGAATTGTTGTTGGTGTCGAAGTATTACCAATATCTACCAGCGATAATGCATCGCTATAGTGAAACACCACCTCAAGGGAGTTATTGTAGGGCGTATCCGTAACAGGCTCCACAAGAAGGACAGTTAATCTATACCGTAGATTGAGTGATCGGGTTGCGGTGACAATGGCGTAATAGAAGTGACTTGTACTCATTCTTACTGAGATAGAATATGTGCCAGGTCTACTGAAGTATGTTGTCTTTAATTCTATATCATACTCGCCATTTCCGAGGAATATGACTGAATATTCAGACACGGGGATTTCCAATGACCCGTTAAATAGAGTGACTGTTCCATCATTGATTGTTTGTGGTATTCCTAATGTAACATCAGTATATGTGACATGAAGAGTAACATTATCACCGTAAGATGTTGGACTAATTGTCGAATAATCAAATTCTGTGTCACGGAACCTAACATTAATGATGACTATTCTACCAGTCACATTAGCATAATACGGGGACCCACTCCAACTCACACTAATTGTGAACTGCCGGCTTCCTAGTGGTGATCCTAAGATACTTGTGTTGAAGGAAACATGGAATTGTTTTGTTGTTGTGTTATACGTAATTGAATAATCTGGAAGTCCAATAGTAATATCCATCTGAGAACCAAGGGGTATTCTCTCAGTAGTGCTTTCTGCAACATCATCAAATGAGAAAGAGAAGGTTGCATTTACACCATAAGGAGTGCTTTCAGGTGGAATCAGATTGACCAATGTATTTCTCGGGATTATACGAACTGACACACTGTCAGTCCTGTTGTCATAACCTGGATCAACCCCTTTGGACCAATTCACATATACAATCATGGCATAAATTCCAGGTTTCTCGAACATCGTGCTATTGAACTCAATCGAATAATAGCCCGGATTTCCACTATCCTCGGTTATTGTAAATAACGAGGGACTAAATGTATAGCCAATAAATTCAACATAAATGAACACATTTCCTGCTGGCGCAGATATATTCGAGATGCCATTTCCACTGTAAAGCTCACTGTAGAGATAGGTGTATGTTAAGTTGTTGAGGTATGGTGTAGGTCCAGCTGAATCAATCAAACTAAGCTCTGAAGCTTCCCCTATTATCTTTACAAAAGCCTTGACTGAACCATCGTAGTACTTCTGTACAGGTCCCGTCCAGTTGAAATAGATAGTAAGCTCGAAGATTCCAGAAGGTCCCAAATTCGTGGCTGGAAATCTGATTATATAGTACCCATTTCCCAGAATAGTGTCATTTTCATAAGTTGATAGAATCCATCCCAATTCACCATATACTGATAGATTAACAGGTGCATCAATTATTCCTGCATCATTATCGAGGTCTCCACAATATACCGATATGTTGACCATGGCATTATAGCTTGTAGGTTCGATAGCGCTCGCAAGTCTGAATTCGGTCAAGTGAGTCCTAAGAATGATGCTTATGTTGAAGTATCCAAATTGATAGTTTGGACCCTTTGAGAAGTTAAAGATAACCAAGTAAGAACCTAATCCATCTATGTCTTCACTGGGCAGCTCTATTCTGTACTGGTCGCCAGTCCAACTAATACTTAATGGATATATCCAATTGTGACTGATTGTTGCTCCGAGAATTGGTTCATCGTGAGTGATATCCCAGTAGTCTGCGTAAAATACTGCAGTATCCCCAACTGGCAAATCGATGATAGACACAGAAGATCTAGCATATGCATATGCAATCTGGACGAGAATCTCGCAGGTCAATGTCTTTGCTTGATAACCACTTGCATCAGCTGTCAGGTTGACTTCGTGAGCACCAAGATCCCATCCTTGTACAACTATGAGAACCTCATATATTCCACTCCCGATGTGCTCCCAAACAATCAATGCACCTTCTGAAGTTATTGCCCCAATAGTAATATTCTGACTATTATCAATATCAACATATGATAGTGTGATTGTAACATTCGTGTCAAAACTAGTCGCTACTGTTGGATAATTCGGAGATGAAAGATAGGTTAGTATTGGACGATATGTGAATGAGATTTGAGGACTATTGGTGTCAATGTAATTGTCTGTTGGTTGGAAATCGATGAAAATAATAATCTTGTACTGTCCCTCAAGAAATCTCGAGTTGTCAATGGTAATTTGATAGAGTCCATTTCCAAGATTTGCGAAACTCTCGAATGTGTAGAGCCCACCTGTTTCGTTTCTCGCACTGAAATAGGTCTGATCAAGACTTGCAATTGGTGTACCATCTATTGGACTGCTTGGCTCACTAACATTAACATAAATAAATAATACAAAGTCATCTCCATTTGGAAATGGCTCAAGAGGGTCCCAGCTCAAGTATACATTCAGTTTTCGTATCTCAAGCTGAATTATGATATAGGAATCCATATAGAATCTTGGAGAAGCTAATGCGCTAATTGTCACGTTTACTGTATATGATCCAACAGCCCATCCACTAGTATCCAGCCAAAAGCTAAAGGTAGCAAAACTTGTGCTTCCTGTCCCCCACTCTAGACCTACCTGACTCAGATTC
>JAEORO010000074.1 GCA_016840855.1 Candidatus Thorarchaeota archaeon
AATGTCTTATACAGACAAGCATGAAGTGTGAGCTCTATGTTCATTGGCCACTATGGTATAGCTTTCGCCTTGAAGAAATATGCACCCAAGACATCACTTGGGGTTTTGTTTATTGCTGCTCAACTGGCAGATATAGCGTTCTTTATCCTTGTCCCACTGGGAATCGAGCATCTGCGAATTATCCCTGGTTTTACCGAAGCCAGTCCATTTGACCTCTATGATTATCCAATCAGTCATAGCCTTCTTGGAGCTCTTGCGTGGTCTGTCGCTACATATCTTGTAGTTAGATTCATTCCTTTAAAGAGTCTAGGTGACGCTCCATATAGAAGGCGAGTGGCACTTGTTTTGAGCGCTGCAGTATTCTCTCACTTTATCCTGGACTTTATTGTCCATACTCCTGATCTGCTATTGGTCCCCGGCTTTGAGATAAGGGTTGGTCTTGGACTCTGGAATAACATCATTGCAACTGTTGCAGTGGAACTCGCAATTCTATTGGTGGGTTGTTGGATATATCTCACTTCAACTCCTTCGGGAGCAACTTCTGTAGGTAAGTACGGAATCTATGCTTTCATAGTTGCACTTGTTGTCATCACTGTAGGCACTCCATTCATGACCTACCCCGATGTGCTAACAGCAGCCATTATAGCAGAACTCATGTATGTGGTGCTTACTTTGGCGGCATGGTGGTTAGATGGTAAGAGAGCCAGCTCGTAAATTGCATGAGAGAGTCTTACGAGTGTAAGTAGAGAGGAATTAGAATCGTGTGAAACCGAATGTAGGTAGAGTGTATTATTCTAGAATGCCTCAGCACTGCTAGAAGCCATTCAAACGAAGCTAATGGTCATTGCTTCTTCCACAACCCCAGTAATAACCTCTGATTCCATGGCACCTGTCTTGGATTGCTCTCTGTGCCATGAAAATCAGTCCGCACTAGGAAATGGAGTGCTTGAAGAAAAGCAATAGTGTGAACAGATTTGAGACCGAGACATTAGCAGGCTGTTACATTGCTAATAGTGGAATCAGTGAAGTTGATGCGTTTTTCCGCCCAATATCGCATTTGAATGATATGTCTATAGAACTCTTGACCAATATTTGTCAGACTGTATCCTGCTTCAGGGGTAGATATTGCACGGTCAGTCCTTTTCACAAGACCAAGTGTGGTGAGATTGGTAAGGCACTTTGAAATCTCGGATTTGCTCACATTCATACCATTGTTCGAGCCTATTTTCTGTCGCAGTTCCTGGACACTGGGATTGTGCGCTTGCTCACCAAGAGCAAGAACTACAGGAATTGCATACGTACGCCCCAGCTGAGAGAAGATCTCAGTTAAGGGTTCTTTTTTATTTGGATGAGATGAGTTGTTAGTTGTCATCGTTCTAGTTGATCTAGTTTTACAAAATATCTGTCAAAATTGGTTATATTATTTCATATTGTTTGTTTAGTGCATTCTGTTTCAATTAGGGCGAGTTTCCGGACATTGTGGTTACAAATTCGTCTTGTAGCAAATTCGCTTGAGCTTTGTACGCCTTATACAACGGGACTATATGCAGTGCTTTGCTATTACTTCCATAGTCATAGACATTAGGAATCTCATACGAACGAGTTTTGGAATATTCGACATCTAATTTAGACTGGTGAGAGCGACTTTTGCATCTGAATTTTGATTAGATGTCGGGTACATCACTCAAATCGTTGAGCTGAAGACAACTTATTGACGACCCACCACTTTCCATCTATCTTCATCATGTTGAAGTAATCCGTAAACTCAACATTCTGGTTTCCAATCTTCAGCTTCACTGAGGCATTGTTTCCAGTAATATCTACGTTCAGAATCTCAGTGTACCACTTCAGTTCGTCATTCCTTTTTTCGGGATTGTACCACGACTTGTAGGTTTCTTTATCTACAATCTTGAAATTACCCTCTTGATCATAGTAGAAGAACTTCCAATCGTCATGGAGGATTTCATCATAAAGCTCTGGCTTGGATTGTACATGTCCCTCATGATAGAAGTCCATAATTGCCTGCTCGATTTTTGTTTTCTCAATCATCCTAATCACACACTCAAAAGAGAGCTTCATATCTGACCACTAAAGTATGACCAACTACGCAAATCCCTTTCCAAAAGAAATAGAGATTCTGTAATGGATTCGTGAACAAGACCAAGATTCATACGACTGAACTATAAGCAGTGCACTCTCCAACCTCGTCTGCTGGAAGACTCTAGCAAGCAAGAGTGAGTTTACTATCTTCCGAGCTGGTTTGCACTTTGAAAGATTAGAGATGGTTCTATTCAGAAGAATCCTCATCATATGAGGGTGTGAGCTGTTCGCTTGATGTTGGATTCTTAATCATCATGGCTGCAGATTCTTTGTCGT
>JAEORO010000075.1 GCA_016840855.1 Candidatus Thorarchaeota archaeon
AGAATCCACATCCAACACTCACAACATCGAGCACAGCAACCTTTCTCCTTAGGTGGAGGAGGTTGTTGATAGCCATAATCTCCAGGCATTGGGATCTCAGTCATTTTAATCACTCAAGATGGTAACAGGTACTTGATGATACTGGGCAATCTGCTTATGAGGATTATCAGTTTATAGGCGCAGAGGTTTTAAGGGCTCAAATAGTAGGTTCGTTACGAATTGTGACAGATTCGTAGGCACGCGAATAGAGGTTAGGTGTTTTGACAGAGGAGAACAAAGTCTACACCATTTTCGACAGACCATGGGGACTCCGGATGATAGGTGTCACCCAGATGACGTTCGGAATATTCGGTCTTCTTGCTTCTATTGGGATATTCATAGCTACAATTTTAGAAGCTTTAGGATCAATAGGTTATGTATACGCATTATTACTGTTCGGAGGCGTTGCGTTCCCATGTCTTGTCATTGGGAATTATGTCGATGATCTCAGAAGATGGGCAGTCGCTGCTCAAATTCTCTATAGTCTAATCGCAGTTAGTCTGTGTGCTTATTTCCTATATGTGCAAGGCTTATCCTATTATTGGAGTTTTCCAATATTTGGTATACCAGACTTTGGTATAGCTATCGGTAATATTGCAGCATTCATTGTTATTACTCAGACTTTGATAGTTCTTTACTTACTTTTCCGGTGGAGTGCAGTTGTACCTCCGCCTGGAGTGTCAGTTGAAAGGGACAGAAAAAGGGCTAGATTAATTGAATCTGGATTGATGCCATCGCCATTAGAACCTTCATTGGTAGCACCAGATGGAGTAACAGCGCTCACTCCAGAGGAAGAACAGAAGATACTAGATATCAGAAAAGTTGTTACTGAGGAAGGGATGGCAATTCTTTGCTCCAATTGCAATGGAGCAACACCCCTAACGAAAGTGGAGAAAAATAACACAGTCCATTGCGATTATTGTGGAGTCGTGCTAGGTGTAAGTAGTGTGTTCGTGCCCTGTAAGAACCATAATGAGTATCTTGCAGCAACAACCTGTAATGTGTGTGGGGAGCACTTTTGTAGACAATGCTTGACAGTTCAAGAACCTCCAGTTGATGAAAAATGGGAAGGATCAGCAGTCTATCTTTGTAGAAAGTGCTTCGAGGGACGATACCGTCCAGCAGTAACAACAGCATCCTTGGTAATACCAATCGATCAATTGTTCTCAACTGCTGGTAGTAGATTCTCAAAAGTAGGACAGATGTATAGCAGTTTCCTAGGGGCTTATGGAAATGGGATGAAGCATCTCTGGAGACTACCACTTGAGCTTCTTGCGAGCATTGGTAAGTCTGGAGGTGGCGGAAATGATAATTGTGTAGGAGCATTGCTTTTGATCGTCATCATAATTATCGCGATTCCGATTATTGCCGGGGTTCTCATGCTGCTGGGTGCTATCATAATTATACCAATATTGTTCTATGCTGGACTTATTGCTGTAACAGTAGAAGCAGTCAAAATAATCAGTAGAACTGATTTCATTTCAGTTGACAATGCTCGAGTGAAGAGCATTCACTCCCGCCGCAAACCGAAGGTCATTGAATCAAAACTCCGACCATCAGTGCGTGTTTGGGATAATGAGTTTAGAAGAGCATCAATTGACCAACAGAGAATAAGACAGAAGTATGAAGAAGAACGGCGAAGACGTGAGAGATTTAGACAAGCCAGATCTGATTCATTCTGGAGGTCTAATTATGACTGAAGTTGCACAAGAACAAATCATGTGTCCTGTTTGTGGTGGACCAGTCAAGGTTGACCTTAAGGACAAGGTCAATCGATGTGAGTACTGTGCAAGTCCAGTCCTTGGACCAAGTCAGAGTAGAGATTGTGTCAATCATCCAAAGATCCTGGCAAAAGAAGTATGTCACGTTTGTGGAGATTTAGTATGCGAGGACTGTATGCAAAAGCGAGTTGGAGAGTATGGAGGGAAATTACTCACAATCGTAAACTGTGAGAAGCCAACTTGTATTGCAGAGAGCGAGTGGGCAAAACCATTGAATGAGGAGTATCAGAAACTTATCAACATGGATTGGGCTGATAGAATTGACAATATTATTCTCCGCGTAACTGGTCTGGGAGCTGTCATCATGATGATTTTCGAGCTCATTTTCTTTCTTGGAGTGATGTTCTTTCAATTCCTCACCCCCTGGAGCATTCCTCCAATCTCTGTGAGAATCTCATCTTCGATTGTCATTGGAGATATCATAATGATCCCCGCAACGATTCTAGTACTTAGTATACTTGGTAATTTACTATCAGCAATTCTGTTACAATCAGCTCTACAAGTATACGTGCATGATAGACAACTCGGAGCTGGTATCACTCTGTTAGTGATAATTGTGATTGAGGTGGCTTATCTGTTGTTCAGAGGATTGTACTTTGGCCTTTTGACGCTACCAAATCCATATTTCCTCCCAATCATGATTGCAGCATTTCTATTTGGAACGATTCTTGTCTTCGTAGGATCATTAATGGCAATTTATGTAGGTAACAAGAAACGAGTCCAGTTCAAGAATGCACGAGAGAAACTTCATCTTTCTACATAATTCGATATGGTAAGACTTGAAGGAAGATTATGAAGCAAATCAGTCTGGCACCTCAAACAGATCAATCAGTCTGAATCTGTCAACATCAACTAGTCCTAAATCAGTAATCTTGAGCTTAGGAATCACTGGGAGGGAGAGAAAGGCCATTGCCATGAAAGGCTCTGCTAAGGGAGTACCTAGCTCATGTGCTGCGTTCTTCAAATCTGTGAGTCTCTGACTTACATGTTCTATGGGTTGGTCAGACATCAATCCTGCAATAGGTAACGGCAACGACTCAATCATCTTTCCATCCTTCGCAAGTGCAATTCCTCCCTGCATCCTAACGATTTGAATTGCAGCGTGGATGAGATCTTTATCATTAGTAGCGACAGCTACGATATTATGTGAATCATGGGCAATGGATGAAACCATGGCACCTTCTTTAATGCCCATTCCTTTAACAAATCCAACCGCTCTTGGTTCAGATGCATTATGTCGTTCAATTATAACTACCTTAGAAATGTCCCGATCAATATCTGGTACGACTAGTCCATCTTTCACCTTAGGTTCTTCTATCAAACGTTCTGTGATGATTTGGTCAGGAATCATACCAATTACATTCATCCTTTCTCCTCGTACCTTCACCTGAAAGTCTTCTGGTTCAAGGTAGTGGATGTTGACAGAACGCCTCAACCGCGGTGGCTTTTCGATCCCAAAATCCTCCACCATACTACCGTTCTTCGCAACGAGAACACCTTGTTTGTAGACAAGTTCTACATTGATTTTTTCAATGGAATCTAAAACGACAAGGTCAGCGAGATATCCTGGTGCGACAGCTCCAATATACTGAAGCCCATAATGTCTCGCAGGTGAGAGTGTAGCTACTTTTATTGCTAGAACTGGGTCAACACCCAACCCAATTGCATCACGAACCATGCTATCGATGTGACCTTTTGTCACCAAATCGAGAGTATTTCTATCATCAGTAACAAAACTACAAAACTCTGCAGTATGTGGTTGAATTAGTGAAGCCAGCGCATTCAGATTCTTTGCAGTAGAACCTTCACGAATGTGGATGTGCATTCCTCGAGAGAGTTTCCTCTTTGCTTCTTCAATATCAACACATTCATGTTCAGATGTGATTCTTGCAGCTGCATATGCATTAAGATCCAAGCCTTTTAGTGCAGGTGCATGACCATCAATGCGTTTGCCCATACTAAGGGCGACTTGTATTTTCTCCAGTATCGAGGGATCCCTATAGATGACACCAGGGTAGTTCATTGCTTCGGCGAGTCCTAACACATAATGTTCAGTCATTAGTGGTTTGATGTCAAGAAAATCAAGAGCTACGCCATTAGTTTCAAGGTCGGTTGATGGCACACAGGACGGTAGCATCATATAGAACTCGAGAGGACCACCACGCATGCTTTTACTCATGTAGAGTATTCCTTCCATTCCCAGTACATTTGCTATCTCATGGGGATCTGCAACAACAGCACCAGTTCCATGAGGCACAACAGCTCTCGCGTACTGGATTGGCATCACCATAGAAGACTCAACATGTACATGACCATCGATGAACGAGGAACATACATATTTTCCCTCTAAGTCAACAACCTCATTTCCGACATATTCCCCAATCCCTGCAATATATGACCCATGAATTGCAATATCACCTGCAACTATTTCCCCAGTGAAGACATTCACTACATTAGCGTTCTTTAGTACTAAGTCTGCGCGTGTCCTTCCTGAGGCTACATCTATCATCTGATCAAGTGGGTAGTCTTCAGAACGTGATAGAAACATCTCTCTCACTCCATATGCCCTATGCGTCGGTAATGAAAAGGGTTTCCTATGAACTCACTTTGTAGCAACTACAACAAGTCTCGTTGCTTCATTATCATAGTTTCTACCATCAAGCCCACCATAAACCCTGACACTAGAGAATCCGACATCTTCAAGCATTTTTTTGATTTCAGTTCCTGAATATATCCAGTGGGTTACATCCCATCTGTGGACAATGCCATTCCGTTCAATGAAAATCCACGTATTATGCATCTTACTCCAATTTTCAATAGCTTGCCTTTCCTCAAGCATAAAACCGTGTGGCCATTCTGACCAGCTCTGTCGCAGGAATATTCTAGAAAGTATTTCCTTTCCTGTAGTTTCAAGGATGAATCTTCCACCAGCTCGAAGTGAGGAATAGATATTTCGAAGAACATGCACCTGTTCTTCATGATCTTCAAAGTAACTAAAAGACGTGAACATGCTCAATACTATATCGAAAGAATTCTTTCGATGGAATGTTCGCATATCATCAAGGACAAATTCGATGTGGAGATTCTCCTCCTCAGCGGCTTTCTTTGCTCTTACAAGATATGGTTTAGTCCTATCAACCCCAACTACATTGTGCCCTCTGCGAGCAAATTCTAATGAATGGCGACCAATACCACAACAAAGGTCCAGAATTGTTTCATCGTTCTGAATCTTGCATAGAGATTTGATAGCATCAACTTCATCTGTGGTGAAAGCTATTCTAGCTTCCGTGAACATCACTGGTTCCATGATTTCCCATAACTTATCATCCTCGTACCAACTGATGGAAGTATCGTCTGTCATTGCTCCAAGTCACCAGTTTGAAGTCTTCATTACTTCAATATGAACTAATGGACAAAAGGGTTTACCTTAAAAAAAGAGAGAATCATCGGTCTCTCTCATTTTGAGACCGATGTTCAGAATTCCTATTTCTTGAATTTCTTAACATAGACTATGTAGACAACAACTATGACTCCAACTCCAACTGCAGCTGGAATAGCAATTGCGCCTAGCAATGCAAGGATGTCCGGACCAAGAGGAGTGATTTGTTCAACAGCCAAATGATGGGTGTCCATAGGTGTTATCTTCACCCAGAGTTTTCCATCAGCCACTTGATCACGTGTTACCTGTAGCTCCAAGAATGTTACATGAGAGATGGCACCGAACTGGAATCCCAAATCACTCGTTGAACCAATTATGTAGTCATTAAGATCACTCCAACCCATCCAGTGGGCTCGACCATCAACAAGACTATATAACTCTGCACTGAAGCCTGAAGCATCTGCAGTTAGTATTGACACATTGTACCAAGTCCCTGGTGTTGTGTTCAGCATTAGTCCATGACTTTCTACTGGACGTCCTGGGAGTGGCAATGAGAAGTTGTACAACGCCGTAGCACTGACATCGAGGTTTTGAATATTGATGTAAAGGTCATTTGTTCTATCGGTCCACTGCATGGTAAAGTTCACAGTATAGTCATGGTAGTTATTAGATGCTCCTTGTGTATTGTTAGCGACATTATACGCGCAGATTCCAACAATTGCTGGGCCGTTGTACCATTGTTGTCCCATATAGTTGAATGTGTCATTGTTCCAGATAGAGGGATGCGGCAAAATCTGAGAACCATCCCAGCGGTTTGCAAGATTTGTGCTGGTGGTGTACAAAACGTTGCCAGAGGTGTCAGAGATTGAAACTTCAACACCGACGGTGATATTGTCAGGATTGGTTAGAATCAATGTCAAATTGTACAAGTGGAAGAATGTTGTATCAACGAAGAATCCGCCAACATCATTGAACCCAGCAGATGTCGCGTCGACGACTGGGCCCAGGTTAAACTCGACCCACTCATTTACATTGTTTGCAATCGACATCTCGATGAAGTATTCGCCCGCTGGCAGATAGTACTCATTTGCAGGTGCAAGAGTACTAGCAAAAGAGAGTCCCCAATCATTCCTATAACCATCCTCATAGACACCCGTCAGATAGACAGATAGTTCACCACCAGTCGCTGTGGAATTCACTCGCAAAATGGAGGGTTCATCAAGATCTAGTGTATAGGCTCGAGAAACTCTTCCACCAATGTAGTTCTCAAACTGGAACTCATGGTTTAACGGGATAGCTCCTTGACTGTTGGTTTGATGGTACAATGTGTATGCAATGTTATCACCACCGATAACAGTCACATAGTATGGTCCACCTCTGAAGAAATATTCTCCAACAGATGGTGTATAAACTGCATCTTGGTAACGCATTCCACCGTAATAGTAGTGTGACCACTCTGCGCTTGTGAACAGGATGGCGGCTGATTGAGTCGTCACAAAAGCCACCTCTGGGTAGTTGAAAGCATATGTCAAAGATGCAACGTCCCCAGGAGAGTCGACTTTGTAGGTATGAACTGTAGGTGCTAATTCTTGGTGGACCCAGCTGCCAGTGTCATCCCTTGAGATTAATTCTCCAGTCGGTAGCTCGCCAGTGACGATATTCTCAGCAGCGATTGACTGTGGTGAAACTGCAACAGGTAGGAAATCAAATAGAGCAAAGGTCCCTACCGATGTAAATGCTTGCAGAATGATATAATGAGTCATAGAAGGTGAAGGCTTGAATGGAAGGGTCCAGATATCACCATCTGAACCACCATACTCAGTGATGTAACGACCTTCTTGATCATACACAAGTATGCTCCATGAAACACCATCCTGCCTACAATCAACAGTCAGATGAACGAACTCTTCGTTACCGACACCCAGTGTGCCAAAATACGTGTATCCAGCATCAGCAAGCACTGGAGTGTGTTGTCCGAAAGCGAGTCCGAATGTTCGTGTTTCCAATGTGGTATTCACAACATGCTCGCTTCCATCAGATGCTTCAAAGTCGAAAAAGTCTGGCAGTAATGTCGGATTACCAAATGGACCAGTGCCCCACCCATTGAACGACATCCAATTGAAGGGTGGATTTGTACCGTCAGATAAGCTACCAGTACCTGGATTCCAGCCTGTGGCGTCATATCTATTTGCTCTATAATCCAGATCTTCATTCAGATGCATCGTGCTTCTTGAAACCCAAGCTAATGGATCTGGCTCAACATATATGTATGTATGATTGTTGGCGTCAGATCTAAAGCCTTGATTATATGATTCTATTTTGATATTTGTCTGAAGTGCGGATACCGGGGCGGCAAGTGCTCCGATGAGAAAGATCATCGAAATGGCTAACCCTAGTACCATCTTCATTGAGACGTGCTTCATGGCACATCCTCACCTCATAATTGTCTAGTTTCATTCTTTTATGAACTCATTTAGTTCAAACTATATCTAATAATTCAATCCAAAAGATGATGCAAAGTAATTGCACCTCATGGAATCAGTTCTAAATGGTCGATTGGTTTCCTTCTATGCTTCATTATTGTTTTTCTATGCAATCACCTTTTATTCTAGCAATGTAGAGCGAAATATCAAGTATAATAATTCAGAGTTAGGAGTCCATCCAAAAAATGCTGATTCGAAGAGACTCAAAGAGTATAGCGATATTTGCAATCTTTACCTCAATTATCATTGCTCTTGAGGTGTTTCCCATCGTTGGGCTAACCGATCTCTATACACCTGTTCCCGGTTTTACTATTGATTGGACAGGCATTCCAATCATGATTATTTTTCTAGGACTTGGAATATTTCTTTCTGTCTTCTCAATCGGCATTATGTGGATCTCCATCGCATACAGGAACCCTACGGGTGCGGCGTTCAAAGGTCTCTCAGAGCTTTTTACTTTGTTAGGCTTGATTGTTGCAAAACTAGCAATGAGAAATCGCGATATCGATTGGAAATGGGCTACTGCAGTGTATCTACTATCAGGGTGCGCTTTCCGCTCGATAGGGATGTACTTTGGTAATATTTTGTTGTTTACAGTTTTTGGATACTGGCCTTTTGAAACTGCAATTGTAATTTCAGTTGCCTATATTCCTTGGAATATTCTTCAAGCTACAATCAACGTGCTTGGTGGCATTCTTCTCTATAGAATGATTCCTGAGAGCCTCGCCATGCAAGCAGGCTTAGGAAAATATTGGTCAATGAAATCAGACAAGTACGAAGAGATATCACCAGATGAGCTTGAGGAAAAATGATGAATATCAAAATTATCGAATTAATCCCTCTATTAGACTTCCCAATTGTTCGAGTCGGAGATAAGATTTCTGAACTGATTCTTTCAGCAATACAGAAAAACAAAACAACACTCATCCTTGGTGACATCATTGTAGTGACTCATTCAATTATTTCAATCGCAGAAGGAAAATTATACAATATTGATGAAATCAATGTTTCAGATAGAGCGCTCGAGATTGCAGAAAAATTTGGACAATTACCAGAAAAAGTGGAAGCAGCATTGCTCGAAGCAGGTGAAGTCCTTAGTGAGGATCCTGTTTTTATCACTAGAACTAGGCAAGGAATCATAACAGATTTTTCAGGCATAGATGAAAGTAATGCCCCTCAAGACACACTCATTGCACTTCCTGATAATCCCGATGATTCAGCAAAAATGATTAGTGATTCACTAACTGAATCAAACGGGTTTAGAATACCTGTCATAATAACTGATACTCATGGTAGACCTTGGAGGAAGGGTGCAGTCAATATAGCTATTGGAATCGCAGGTATGTCACCTTATACTCATAATGCTGGGAAAGCAGACATCTTTGGACATGAGCTACATAGCTCACTTGTGTGTGTAGCTGATGAAATAGCAAGTTCAGCTGAGCTTGTAATGGGACAAGCAAATGAAGGTGTTCCAGTAGTTGTCGTTCGGGGTATAGAGTTCAAAGAGGATAATGGTTCAGCTTCTCAGATTATTCGTCCAAATTCTGAGAACCTCTTTTCTTAGTCTATTATTGTAACTCGTCGTCTTTCAACTAATATGATGATAACTGCAAGAATACCAATAAGCCCTCCTGCGATACCAAAAAGGACAAGCTCATTTATCCAGGAGTCTATCGGGATTGTGCGTGATGGTATTGTATGATTAACTATTGGAAAATTATCTTGATCATCCTCGTCAATAATGTATGGACCGTCCCCAGAATAATCTGACCACCAATTCCCTGTATCAATCTGGTCGTCCCAATGGTTTGAAGTGCCACTACAAATTGCATTAGGATTGTTATAAGCAAAGACATTATCGTAAATCTCATTCCGATGAGAGGTGAGATCAAGACAAATCCCGACCCCTGTATTGTTATAGACTTCATTCCTAGTTATAATGCAATCTGATGAACTATTCAGAAGAATTCCTCTGGTATTCCAGTAGATATTGTTGCCTTTGATATTACAAATATCTGAATCTCCTAGAAAAATAGCATCTTCATTTTCAGAAATATCTACGTTCAAGATTGTGCTATTTGGACTGTTGGTAAGTACAATCCCTTCATTATTCTCCCAAATTAAACCATTGAAAATCCGGATGTCAATAGACCATCCTGAAGCAATTCCCTTGAGATTATTTCTGAAATAGCATCCTGATAGCACAACTGTTTCAGAGTGCCAAATTATAGATGCAGCCCAATTGTTATCATATCCCAACAGACTCAGTATGAGGATGTCAGTAGAATACTGTACGTTAATTCCAATTGTGTTGTTATGAAAACTGACATCGCCAATCTCACAACCTTGGCAACCAATAAGAACTAAGGCTGACGCCATTCCGGGATCATGGAATTCATTCCAATATCGATCAGAAATAATTCCATAGTAATTACCACCAGTCAAAATGACATCATTACAAAGGATGAGGATAACTTGACCATAATCTTCTCCTTGAAGAACAGATCCATCTAGCTGTGTAAAGAAACCGATTGGCTTGTTATTAACAGTGTTATTCAAAAATCGAATTGTGCTAAATTCCCAGCTATCATATTCCTCAATAACAGGATAAACGCCACCGTGGTCAAATGAGTTGTTAACAATATCACAATTCGAAAAGGGTCCTTCAGGAACTCCCCAATTGGAATATGTGCCGAAGGCGAATCCATATCGACTACTAGTGACAGAGTTGAAAGATACATTGAATCCGGTTGCTCCTTGTAAATAGAGACCTAGTCCCACTCGATTGATATTATTCAAAAAGATCTCAGAGTCATGACCACCGTACATAGCGATTCCTGTTTCGTAAATTCCATTGAAGCCATCTATTATGTTATCGAAAACTTTGGTGCTGTTAGTCTGAACCATTTCAATTGCTACAAAATTACCACCAAGGACATTATTCTTGATTGTGCAATTGTTTGCAGAGAGCATGATTCCAATAGTGCAAGACGAAACATTGTTGTATTCAACAATATTTTTTTCGCCATCGACACCTATACCAAAAATATTGAAAGTAGAAACCATATTCTTTCTAATAGTAAGGCATTCTCCTCCTAAAATCCAGATGCCTTGATACGCAGAGAAATAGGTACCAAGATGACCTGTAAAAGAATTTTCTATTACTTGGATATCAAAACTATTCCATATCATTATGCCCGAGTTTGTTATGTTTTTAAATCCATTGAGAGAAATCGTACAATTCCTGCAACCGGTTAGAGAAAATCCAATATCACAGGGTTCGTACCCCTGGTTATTTTTCGATATTATTGTAGAGTTGCTGTGAGATATGCTGATGGCATGGTATGAAGCTCTTAAGGTATTATCAGTGATATTGCAATCAGTAAGACGAAATCCTACAATTGCTCCAAGACCATCAACAATCTGGTTTCCAACGATAACTCCATTACTCACGTTTGAGAGGGTAATCGGACAAATAGGATGGGTCTGTGTATAATCATAAACAGGTGATGTAAAATAACAATTTTTGATAGCGAAATGGCTAGTTGTGTTCATTATCCAAATGCATGTTGAATTTGAGGTTGTTATGTTTAGATTTTCAATGAGGTAGGGATTTGTTTCTGATCCATTACCAGGCCATGCCTGTATTTCAAAATCTGTGTCAGATGTGATATTGAACGGTTCATGAATAGTATACGAAAAGCAATTCTGTTTCACTAAAAGGGGAGCTTTTTGAATTTCGTTGATTTGTAAATCAGGTATTTGAGATATGAAGGAGAAGCTAATTATAACTAGAATAAAAGACACCACAGCACGATGCAATATTCCCAAAACTACTCCTCCTTAGGGACAGTATTTACTCTGCGTGAAAGAATTTGAAGTTTGACACATCAAAGAGATCTGTCGAAAAACTCAGCAAGACGCTTTAGCAACGCTTTTTCATTTTTTTCTCGGATGATTCCATGTCCCTCATCATCAAAGACTAACTTCTCATATTGGATTTTATTTGAATCCAGTCTTTTTTCAACCTCTGCTACATTTGCTTTCGTTACATTTGGGTCTCTGAGGCCTTGCACAATCAAGAGTTTGCCACGAATATTTTGCACATAGTTGATTGGAGACCTCTCCTGATACTTTTCTGGCACATCACTGGGAGAACCTCCTAGCATCTCTTCAGAGTAAGGTCTCAAATCAGGTCGTGTTGTTTCATAGTCAACAGTCAAATCAGTCATTCCACAAATTGGTGCAGCTGCTGCGATTATATCAGGTGGAAACTGGGTGATTGCAAGCCAACTCATGTAACCACCATAACTAGTTCCGTAGACTCCAATTTTGCCTGGAAAGGCGAATCCATGCTCTATCATGTGCTCAATTCCTGTTCTGATATCTTCTTTGTCGAAACCGCCCCATCCATCCTTCTTAATGAGTTCTCGAAAATAGACACCATATCCTGTGGATCCTCGGTAGTTGGGATCCAGAACATTGTAACCTAGTGAACAAAAGTATTGAATTTCAGGATTAAACGCATCCTCCGAATGTGCTGTGGGACCACCATGAACTGTCACAATTGTTTTTCCATTGTAGTCTCGAGCTTGATACAACCAACCATGAATCGGTGTTTTGTCATCAGAAACCCATTTCAACTCCTCAGCCGGAGTTAATTCTTCTGGTCTAATTGAAGTATAGCCCAGCATGTTTGTAATAAGTATGAATTTTGATGGATCTAATTCATTCACATTGAATCGCACAATATCAGATGGGCGAGTTGAACTATAGAATAAACCTAGCCAATCTCCATTTCCGATATTGGTAATTGGCCATAGGTTCCCACGTGGTGGGGTAATGTTTTGGACTATTTCAGTATCAAGATCAAGTAGAGTCGGTTTCGTTCGAGCATTGTTCTCCTCTGCCAAAACGACATGATTAGTGTATCTTGGTGCATCCGCTGAGCTGTATTTTCCGCCCTCTGTAGGTTTGGACAACCACTTAATTTTGGCAGATGATATATCATAGAGACCTATACCAACATAGTCATGGCGAACTCCCTCGAGTGTGTCTGTGTCGAAAAGAACTCTTCCATCAAATGTCCAGTCTGCGTTCACCTTGGCTGTTGGACCAAAATTGAGAATCTCTCGGTCTTCATTACCATCTACAGATGCTATCCACCACTGGTCGCCAGAGGGATCTTCATCTGCGCGATTATAAAGCACGTACCTACCATTTGGGTCAATAGAGGGCATGACATAGGTGGGCTTGTCTGGTCGAGCAATGATTTTCTTAGAGTTGGATTCAAGATCTTGAATAACAATCCTAAAGGTCTCGGTTTCTTTCTTGGTATCATAATCATAATTTATTGAATAAGCAATGAAGTCGCCCCTTGGACCGAATTGGCCTCCACGCATGAAGAAATTTGGATCCACTTCAGTCACTGGATCAAGATGACCTGGCTCATCGAGAAAAACTCTATAGAGGGTGACTCTTTCATTTCTTGCTTTATCTTCGCCAATCAAAAGAGACTTTGAATCAGGTGCCCAATCTTTCACCACTGTGACTTCAGGAGTCTTTGTGAGCGGAATTAGATCTCCAGAACCATCGATAGACTTCAAAAATACATCATAGTTCTCTTGAATCTTATTAATTGAAAGTGCAAGATATTTCTTATCAGGAGAAACCTCAACCGCTGAAATCTCTGGGAGACTCATTAATGAATCAAAATCGAGAACTCTATCTGAAGGCATGAATGAACAATGTTGAACGAGGTTTTACATCTTTTTACTTGTCCCTAGACATAAAATCGAAATCCGAATAGTTGAATGAAGAGAAGGAATCCAATGATAACAAGAATTGCTCCAACTAAGACCTCAATCTTTCGTGCCTGATTGCTTATGGTCGAAGCCATCCTCATTCTTGCTTCTCCAGTTGCTATTGATATTAAGAAGTAGGGTATTGAAATTGCTATGGATAGGGTAATGAACAGAATGCCAATAGTAATCAGATTTGATTCTACTCCGAACAAAGCAACTGCTCCTAGAATAGCAGGACTTGAACACGGAGCAGCCAGAAGAGAGTAGCTCAAGCCAACAATGTATACACTCAACAGATTTGTCGGAGCTGTTGGCTGTGTTCTCAAACTAAGAGAAGGAAGTTGAAGTTTCATTTGTAGTTTCGATGATATCATTACTATTCCTAAAAACAGAATAACCAGTCCAAGTGTGGACTGAAATTCAATGTAATATTCTATGAAAAAACTACCAACAAACCCGGCTATAACCACAAACAATGCTAGTGAACTTAGAATTCCAAGAACAAGAACAGAGGTCACCAATACACTTCTGCGTCTACTGTCTGCAGATTGAAGGCTATTAATTAGAAAAAGTGGAAGAAGAGGAAACAAGCATGGTGAAATAGCAATAAATAGACCGGAGCCAAACATTCCCGCAAGCTTCGCTAGGAGCAAACCAAGTTCAATAGTGCCCTGCACTCCACAACACTCCCGCTACTGAATTAGTCCAACAGTACTGGATATGCTCTCAACAGACCAAAGCCCAACATGGAAATATCTGAAGTATCCATTAGCGTCGATCAGAACCATTGAAGGAATTGATGATATGCTAAAATAATACAGGAATTTTCCATCATCAACTCCATGGGCCCATGCAAGATCTTCTTCAAGCTTGTAATTTGCTATCATCGATGCTGTTTCGGATGAATCCACCGTCAATGATATGATGATTAGCGAATCTCCAAGACTATCATAGACAGTTTCGAGATATCCATTTTGTATTGCACAAGATGAACACCATATCGCCATCAAATCAACAAGCACAACATGCCCTTCGAGGTCACTGAGAGAGAGAGTTGTGTCATCAGACATTTCGAACTCCCAAGTATCTGGTACTTTCACGCCTAGTTCCAACAAGTCTGTATCTCTCGTAGTTATAGATAATTCATACTCAGGAAAAATAAGGAAGGCAGTTCCTGCTACGATACCAGCAACCACAATAATTAGTGTTACACCTACAACTGCAAGTTTCTTTGGTTTCATCGTAGAACAACACTTGGCATGTTTGTTTTTTTAAGATGTTCATACAATTTAAAACGTTTGTGCAATGAACACGCACAACCGAAGATGGATTGAACTTGTTCGTTTTGACAATCAAGACTTTAAACTCATGAATTTTCCTTTCTAAAGAAACTCTTTGCTTTAGAACGTAGAATATAACTCCACGGAATGGTCATATTCTGATCTGAAATAGAAAGAGAGTATCGACTAACTCGAATCAGTTTCCTTCTAGAGCTAATTGTCCTTGGTCGGGACAGGTTAGAAATTATCTGAAGGTTGTTGGTAGGAGCATCAGCTCTCCAACATGGAAGGTTCAAATGACTTTTACCCCAACCAGTACTTTTGAAGTCCGCTAATATAGACCGACCTTTATTGGAACACAAACACCACCAATTCCCAACAAATTGAAAAGAGTCAGTACAATAGTAGCAATTCTGGCAACCTTTCGTATGGCTCCCTCCAGATTGTGCGTTCCAGTAATGAAGCTAAATATCTCTTGTGTGTGAGGATGAATGAGCAAGAAACCCAGAAAAAAAAGCGACGTCGCCACTATGTTTCTTGAAGATTATGCTTCCTGGGCATCTCCTTTCTCAAGTTCTTGGATTTTCTCATCAATATGCTTGATTTGGTCCTCAAGTCTTGACTTGAAAGCCTCTAGCCTTTTGATTCTGGTCCCTTTGCTTTCTTCATAAGGTGCGCATCCAAATGAATACATAAACGGGCCCATAAAGTGACTGTAGTATCTATGATCTCCATGTTCTCGGCACATCTCTCACTCTTCACCTCCGTTCCCTTTTTCTGAGCTCTTCATTTCTTCGAGTTGAGTATTTACCCAGTCTAATTCTTGCTTCAGGTATGAACGATACTGTTTTAGGAATTCGAGATGCTTGTGAGAGCAACGGCCAGATTCACATCTGGCTTTCATGGCTGCAAATCCAATTGGGCTACGTTCACGGACGGTCCAGTCCAATAGAGGCGCAGCCGCCTTCTCTCCAGCTTGACTTGCCAAAAAACGCCAAATCCTACCTTGGGCACCCCACTCTGAATCAAGATTCTGGAGTGCTAGAGATAGAATTTTTCGTCCCTTTGTAGTAAGTTCATATTCAACAGTATCTGGTCCATCTTCCTGTAAGACATGAGTTCCTTGGATTAATCCTTTTTCGACAAGTCTATGAAGTGCAGGATAAACTGTCCCACTTTTGACTCTTATCGGACCTAGACGATCACCCAGTTTCTGAATAATGACATATCCATGAGCTGGATTATCTTTTAGGATTGCTAGAATGAGCACCTGGACAGGGCTGAGTCTTGTCCCGTGGGGTTTATGTCTTCCCATGCCACTAAACGCCATATGTAGACACCTACTTATGTAGAGCTCTATATATATTATGTAGAGGTCTACATATAAATCTTGAGAATCTAACTAAGTTTACTAAGACATCATTTGTACGCTAAGAAGAGCTGTTTCTAGTGTTAGAGAAATGGCGGAGATATAGAGCATTGAGAGCTAACGATGATTAATTTCTGCATGTAGAAAAGACTCGCTCTGCAAACCTTCAAAATCAAGTTCAGTCTGAATTGATGGGCTCCATGGGGAGGAGAGATATGTGATAGCATGAGGCCTGGATTTCTTGTCGACATTGACATATCCTTTCTTGATCAATTCTTTCACAAGCTTTCGAACAACAGATTTCTTTTCTCCCGTATCTTCAACGAGCTGGTCATATTCAGTTTTGCGATGCCTTTGAATTACCTTAAGGAGTTTGAATTCGGGAATAGTATCTATTGTAACTCGCAAGAGCTCGTTTTCACGTCGCAATGCATTTTCGTCGCCAGAAAGGAAACGACTTATTTCGTTTCGGAGGTCATTTATCTCTTCGACGAAAGAAAGCCGTTCAGATTCATATCGAGCAATAACACCATTGGATGCGTGTACTAGCTCAGAGCTCAAGTCATTGCCTAAGCCATCAATAGCTTCTCGTGAAGCCATACGAAACTCTCTGATGATTCCAATAATGTCCTCGGTTTCTAATAGCTTGTCATCCACCAAAGATTCTATCTGCGAGAAATAAGCGTCAAGCCGTTTGGCCCAAATATCACGAATCTCTTGAAGAACTCCCGCAATCCGAAGAGTAATCCGTGCTGTATTATCATCAGCAGTTGTCATATGTGTCACAAATAATCAATTGCAATATCTAAGATTAGAGCTAGTGTCACCGTGGTATGACCAAGACTTCTCAGATGTCTACCCAGAATATTCTATCTTTAATCTCTTCTATGGTATTTGGCCAAAGGTTGTATGATAGTTCTACCTTGGCCATCAGAGGTACAGTTTCGTCAATCAAGAATGACTCAAGACCATGGCAGTAGTATAATGGTGTAATATCAACCGTCTTCATTTGATTCTCGGTTAGATCTAGCCATAGGAGGTTGTGACATTCCATTAACGGACTCAAATCTATTTTGAGTATGCCTGCAGCCCTTAGCCAAAGACCCTCTAATTCTTGGCAACCTTTTAGTGGAGAAATATCCAATTCATCAAGTTTATTGCCTTCCAAAAAGAGCTCCTGTAGATTCAAGCAATTAGACAGTGGTTCAAGATCAATATCGTACAGCTCATTATTATCAAATCGTAGAAAACGTAGCGCTGTACATTTTCTCATGGGTGATAAATCAATTTGATGAAAATCATTTGATTGAAGATTGAGTTCTTGGAGTTTTAGACATGTCATTAAAGGGGACAAATCAATCCGCTGGAGTTTGTTTATTTCAAGAGAAAGCGTGTCAAGATTTGAACAGAACTCAAGACCAGTCAGGTCGATAGAGGAAATAAGATTAGAACCAAGTAGAAGTTTCTCTAGACTTGGACAATCTTTGAGCGGCTGTAAATCTATTGATCTAATAAGATTGGCTGAAAGGTTGATATCTCTAAGAGTCTTGCATTGTTTTAATTGTGAAAGGTCTATCTCAACTATTTTTCGCCCTGACAAGTCGATTTCTGTGACATCATCGTGAGTTTGAAAGTAAAGTTCCACGCCATTTTCAATTTTGAAGGTTATATGTATTTCAGCCATACGATAGTCTTCCGGCCTATCTTTCGTATTTGTTTTTCTATCATTCTGCTAATAAATCGTTAAGTATTATGCATTCAGACTGGTGTGGACGTTTCTGAAGCCTCATGCGACCATTGGACATCGTTTAATCTTTCGTTGATAGGGTCCGGGAAATAAGGAAGATGCTTTAGTTTATGATTTGCTATGAGAACAACATCGTCATCTACTAAGAATGATTCTAAATTCTCAAAGTGAAATAGCACTGAGATATCAATAGTCTGAAATGAGTTATCATTAAGATGAATATAGCGAAGGTCTCTAGATCGATTCAAAGGACGAATATCAATTTCTCGAAGCATATTGCCAGAGAGGATTAGATATTGTAGTTTGGATAGTTCAGCTAATGGGCTAAGATCTAGTTCTCTAAGCCTATTATTAGAAATATACAGCCATCGCAAATCTCGACAATTTCTTAGGGGGGCAATATCAATTTCAGTCAGCAGATTATCTGAAAGCTCTAGAGCCTGAAGAAATGAACATTGAGATAGTGGACTAAGATCAATGTGATTAAGTTCATTTGATGTTATGCTCAGAATTTTCAAGCTCGAACAATAAGCGAGAGGAGCGAGATCAATTTCAGTTAGTAGATTTGAGTTCAAACCAAGTTTCTCAAGGTTTGGACAATGACCCAAAGGTTCGAGACTGATGGATTTTATACTCGTATCTGACAGGTCTATCTCAGTAAAATGGTCATCTTTTTCAACCTGATACTTTTCTCCATCTGATGCTACATACCTTAGGGTGAACCTGGTCACCAACATCCTCTCCATTATTACCTGTAAATCTGTCCTGATTTCTTTTATGCTTATGTCAAAGAACCATAATAAAGGTCACTCGAAAGAGGAATCATCCACCTATAAAACAAATTTTCAACTATTACCGATCAAGATGAGCCCACGGGAGTGGATCAGGAATCGTTTGGATAAAGCGTCTTATTATCTCTCGAATACCATCAGGATTATGAACACCATCAAAGACAAGAGCTGGTTCATCCTCATCCTCAGAAGTGAAAATCTCAACATCGCCCATGCCCACTTTACGTTCATCAGGCGGGCCAGAGCTTGTCAGCATAGAAATCTCGTCATAAAACACTCTCTTTGTCTTTCTCGAAAAGACCCCTTTTCTCACTCTAACATTCCATGTAGTAATAATATAGAGTGTAAACCAACGTCGACTTTCAGCCCAAGCCACTAGGAATATACCAAACACCATTGCGCCTACACTTAACCACCAAGATTCTAAATCATAACCTATCCCCCCATATGATGTGACGATCATGAATCCTGTTCCTACAATAAACACAACTGTGCCTAATACATAATAGAAGATGAAAGATGCACGCTTCGGGTAGAAGATGCTTACTAACCTCTCTCTTTGGTTTGCAGGGAATGGTTCTTCTGGATTAGGCTCAGTCATTAGGCTCACTGCCGTGCTTCAGTTTAAGCAACTTATGAACATGTCGAAAACTCAGAACCCAGTAAAGCTCGACGACGAGCTTAGCAGGAAAATTTCTTCTACATTTAACTGTACTAAGCTGGATAGATGTCCCACAAAGTGTCACAAGCATGCACAACATGACCAACGAGGGTTCTAATCTCATCTCCTGTAAGGTCTGTATCATTGGTTTCAGCGATGACAATAATGTCATCATCATCATCAATCGCAAATTTCACACCATTGGCTTTCCAAGATTCTTTCAGCATATCATAAGCGAGTTTCATTCTCTTGGTTTCCTCAACCTCATAGAAGTTAGTAAATGGTGCGACAACGTAAGCCCATGTTTCATCCTTGTTGGTGACAATCTTAATCTTAAGATCCTCAAAGTGGTCTGTCTTCCACCTCATCATTAAGACATTATCTTCGCGCGTGTATTTGATATCAACAGAATCAAGCAATGAAGCAATATGGTCTACAATACTCAGTGTGAGCACCTCTATGGTGCGATGCCTATTGTTCCATATTAAGCTGTCTAGGGCATTTCGTTATCCCTAAAAAAAGATAAATATATATCGTGCCACATACTATATCGTCTTACGTAATAACACTGGAGTTGTAAGATTCTTGACAAGTGCTAGTGACAATGTTGGTCCTGAAATTGAATACGAACGATGGTCACTGGAAATTCGAAGAGGTGCCCTCTCTTTGGCAATTCTGGCAATTATCTTGGATGGCGAATCTTATGGATATGATATCATGAAGAAACTTGGTCAGGAAGAGTATGATGCATTACAACTCGAACCGAGTACAACATATCCTCTCCTGCGTCGATTGGAG
Source organism: Candidatus Thorarchaeota archaeon (assembly GCA_016840855.1). Lineage (GTDB taxonomy): Archaea > Asgardarchaeota > Thorarchaeia > Thorarchaeales > Thorarchaeaceae > SMTZ1-45. The sequence continues at coordinate 20,136 of JAEORO010000075.1, forward strand.
AGAAGAGGTATCCTTGAGGGACGGTGGTCAGATGTATCCGGAAAAAGAAGAAGGCTGTATTATGTCACAAGAGAGGGTAGAAGAATTTTGAGGCGAATGGTGAAGAGCTGGCAGAGCTTGAACGATCAATTGTTGCGTTTGATAGAGGAGGCAGGTATCTCATGACTGGAAACCCAAATGAAATCATTGAAGAGTATCTAAAGCTTGTTTACGAACACTTGCCTGAATCAATCTCAGAGGATGTGATTACGGAACTTAGAACCTATATGGTCGAAACAGCGCGAGATTTTGGGAATGGCGAAATTACAATTCAATCAGCAAAAAAAGTCGTGGCACAATTTGGAGCTCCAAGCGAAGTAGCAAATGAATACAAATACTCAATGCTCCCTGAAGCAGTTCCTGAAGATGCTGGAGATTCTTCAAGTGCTGAAGCCATTCCTTCTATAATTAGTGAGCCGGAAGATAAGATTGAAAAGTACAGACCAAAGGAAGGGTCACCTAAATCATTCTTAGAATTCTTCTTTCAAGGAGTATCTATTGCACTTCTATGGCTGCTACTTGTTGTTATTGGTTCAACTTTACTAGGACCTGTCTGGTTATACCCCAGTTCAATAATCACACTCTTTTTCCAAGTGTTGATTGTGACTTTTGGAATAGGTTTTCTAACTTACAGTCTTAAACGACAAAAGAGGACACTTTGGACATATAGCTACCCTGAGTGGTCATTCCTTCAGAAGTGGTTAACACTCCCAGAAAATATAATCAAAGAACCCTCCAACATACTCCTTGCATTTGATATTCTTGGTTCAATAATTGGGATAGGATTGTACTTTTTCTCTTCCAATTTTGCCCCAAGTCCTTACTACATTCCTATAATTGGGCTTCCAGTTTGTTTTGCTTTCGTAGCTAAGATTTACAATAGTGGAAAACGCATTACCATACTTGATACCACACGCTATATCAGAAGAGAAGTTGTAACAACATTTACTTGTCTACTACTCATCAATAGTTCACTCATCTGGATCATCTCTTACTACTTGGTTGTAAATAATCTACTCACTTTTCTCCTTTGGTTGTATTCGATATTATGGGGGCCAGTACTTCTATTTCAGCTCGTAATTAATAGTGGGGAACTCTGGTGGGAAGTAGAGTCCATTGAAGTAGCAGCTACTCCAGTTCAAAAGCTGGTGCTTGCACACAGTATCAAAAATATTGTAGGGTCAACAATTCTAAGGATGATTGGTTGGATCGCATTGCTAACCATGATTCTAACATATTTCTTGATGATATCAGTTAGAGCTACATCTCCATGGTATGCTCCACTTTTTATAGCAGTCTTCTTTGGACCTATCTTCTTAACCCCAATTATTCTATATTTTGTCTTTCGTTATTGGAGAGTTAGCATTGGTGCATCCAAATCAGTCTTTGGAGAACGTTCAAGATTGGAAGCATTAGGAGATATTGCAATCTCAATTGCAGCATTTTTTGGAATAATGAATAGTATTTCATTTTGGCTTTTTTCAAATGGTTTGTTGGATCAATATTCTTTTGTATTTCATGATCTTGGCGCATTAGGAGCGCTACATACTACAGTGGCGTATGTTTCCTCTGATCTACTCTTTGTCATTGCTCTAATCCTTCGTATTACCGGTGATTTCTTAGAATTTAGCAAGAAAAGAAAGTCATCCGCGATTTCCTTTATGATAGTGTCAAGTAGAATTCTGATTGTTGGTATCTCACTTCGAGCTGGTGTAGACATTCTAGCATACTACCCTGTGCTTTTTCCATATTTACTACTTCCAGGTTTTCTACTTCTTGTAGTCTTGATAGCCTTTCAGAGTGAAACTTCAAGTTTGAAACAAAGAGAAATGAGGTCTAGTAATTCGAAAGAACATACGCAGCAGCGATTCCCGAATCGTGAGATAGTAAAAACTTCTGATACTGCTAAAGGTAAATATCAGGAAGGTCAGTTTCCTAGTAACTAAAGTTGCTCAAGTTTATTTGCCTTCATGAGTATAGCTACTCAAGTGGCCAGTAGTAGGGTCTACATCGCATTCCGAGGAGTCAATGGATAGAAGATGCAGGATGTTGTGGCAATCGCGGCATTACTAAGAGAGGTTTCATTTGGAATACTGATAGCTGGACTGTTCTATACATTTGGTATGTTTGCTTTGGGGAGGGTTTTTTCTGCATTATCTGAACATGGTGCCGCCGAACATGATGTAGACCATGATGTTGATCATGACGTGGACCATGATGTTGACCATGACATTGATCATGATGTGGATCATGACATTGGTCACGATGTCGAACACGACTTTGATCATGGATATGATGTAGACCATGGAGTAGCCATACATGATTTGGACCATGAACTCGATCACGAGTTAGATCATGGAGATCTAGACCACGAGTTAGATCATGGAGATCTAGACCACGATATCGAACATGATATGGACCATGATGTAGGTCATGATGCTGAACACGATGTAGAGCATCACGTAGAACATGACCATGAAATCGATACGGAACATGATGCTCCAGTAGACAAATCAGGATTCTTCGAAGCTGAGCGGGGCGCTCCTATGGGTGTAACAATTGGTACATCTCTCGTGACATTTGGATTTCTAGGTTCACTTCTCTATTACGAAGGAATTATGCTCCCTCTGGTTGGTAAGATAGCCATTCACTTGTTGGGAGTGGCAGCCATTGTCTACAGTGTTCGGACTGTTCTCCGAAAAGCCTTTGTCGAGTCTGGATTTAGAATCGAACCAAGACATATTGTTGGTAGAGAGGTTGAGGCTGTATCTACAGTGAGTGATGGATTTGGTGAGGTCCGGTTAGAGACTGAGATGGGACTTCGTCGTTTTCATGCTAGACCATTTCAGAAAGGAGTCATATTCCAAAAAGGGACTGACCTATATGTAGTGTCAGCAGATGATAAATTCGTGTACGTGGATCCACGAAAAGATGTTGTAAAGTGGCTACAGAAGCAGAGTAAGAAACCGGATGACGAAAAACATCCCAAAAAGTGACGAATCTCTGCACACATTTATATCTCCTCAAAACAAAGAGTACACAAGTGCGTTCGTAGGAAGGCCACAAACTGTCGGAGAGAGACATGTTGAGAGTGGAGTTCACAGACACTCAGGTCAGTGCAACGAAGCAAAAGTGTTGATCTCACGATGAAAAGATGGGACCCACGAGGGCATGTTCACAGATGATATGTGAGAAGGATAACAGATGCAAGCAAGTATAATGGACTGGTTCGCGAGTAATCCCGCAGTCTCATTAGGTCTATTGTTGATAATGGTCATACTTCTGCTAGTGATATACATTAGAAAGTATGTTCGGATATTTGACCCAAACATCTTCTATGTTCACTTGAGGCGCGGCAAAGCCATCAAGCAGGGCGAGGGTGGCATGGTAATTCGAATTCCTTTCTTTGATCGTATTCTCGCAGTTGATAGGACTGTACAGCAGTTGAATATCTCAGCTGAGTCAGTTCTTTCGAAAGAGAAGCAGAAGATTCGATTGAGTGCTGTTCTGCAGTGGCAGGCTGAAAATGCTATTGCCACCATTAACAACGTGACATGGAAGGAGATTCCAAGCAGACTAACAGCTATCATCGAGTCAGTCATACGTACCGCTTGTGCGCAACTATCAGTTGAATCAATTCTGGAAGAGCGTCAGTTAATTATTGAAGCAATTAAAAAAGAGCTGATAGACATCGTTTCAGAATGGGGTCTGAAAGTAGTAACGGTCGAATTGGTCGATGTCACAGTTGTTAATGAATCATTCTTGAGAGATATGTCGAAACCTCGTGAAGCCGAAATGCATCGACTAGCACAGATTGCTCTTATCGAAGCGGATCAAGCAACGGGTACCAGAGATATTGAGAGAAGTAAAGTTCTTCGTGAGCAAGAGATTGCACGTGACAAGTTGATAGGTGTACAAGAACAGTCACAACTCCGGGATATCCAAGAGGCTGAGAAGCAGCGTGAGCAGAGTGTTCTTGAGATTGCACTTCAGAAAGACTTGATGCAAAAGAAATACGAGAAACAACAAGCCGAGGTTGAAGCTGCAAAGGATCTTGAAGTCGCAAAACTTGGAGCTGAAGCTGAGAAACAGCGTAAGATCAAGGAAGAGGTTGAGGTCCAGGCTCAAAGGATTATGCAGGAAGCTAAGGCTGAAGCCGAGAAGATTAGCATGGTTGCTGAGGCTGAAGCTGGCCAGATTCTGAAAGTCACAAGTGCTCAAGCTGAAGGTATCAAAAAGACTCTTGAAGCTGCTCGAGATTACTCACCCCAAGCTTTCGCCAGAGACTTCCTACAAATACTACCTGAGATTTACAGACAAATAGAGATCGGAGATGTCACACTATTCGGAGGCGCTGGCGGAACAGGAGTAGAGGGAGAGGAAGGTGCAGGTGGAGCTCAAGCTTTCCAAGTTTTTGGTAATGTCTTGTTGCCTATGATGCTTATTGCACGAATGATGGGCTTTGACTTCAAGGGCCTCATGAAAGATGCTCTAGGCGACATGGCTTCCACTGACGAAGAATCAAAGAAGTCAAAATAGAGTTAATCCGGGGCGTATCATCGCCCCTGTGATTATTCCATTGAGGCTGCCAAGACGAGCCTCTTTGGGATTTTTTTAATTATTTTAAACGTTTGATATACCAGATTAGCTTGTCGCCTTCTTCAATAAGCTCTACGATCTCATTGCCTGTCCTAGAGGACCATGCTGGAAAGTCTTTTTTTGTTCCAACATCCGTGGCAATTACTTTCAAGATCTCACCAATGTTTACCTCTTGAATTTCTTTCTTGGTCTTTAAAATTGGCATTGGGCATCTAAGTCCGCTTGCATCGAATTCTCTGGCTACTTGATGGTCTGTCATGATTCAATCAACCTGTTCCGATTTTTATTCAGATTTATGCATTCCTATAGAACAATTGCGAGAGCAGCAAAAGCGACGTATTTACTTGCCATTTACTGGAATCGAAGTAGCAAAGGCATCCACCTTCTTCTGCCAGCCTTCTTCAAGAGGACCCTTTATCCCTAGCACGTAGACTCTCGCCTCTGCTACTTTTTTGAGTCCCTTGTCTAACAGAATTTCTCTTATGGTTGGAAGAACCTTCTGACAAGCCCCTTCTTCAGTGGAAACCTTACCAGTCTTTTTATCTGGCTGCGGTGCCATCTCCGTGGTCAGAATTGCACATCTTGTGCCGGGAGTCAAATCGATTTTCTCCAAGAATTTTCGAATTTCTTTGACAGGTTTGCCGAAGCGTCCAGGCGAGCTGAACACATATATATCAGCAGGTAGAATCTCTTTTGGCTTGATTTTTTTGACATGATGGATGTTCACAGTGACATCCTTCGCCATCATAATTTTCTTAAACTCCTCAGCAACCTGAACTCCGTTCCCATATTTAGAAGCGTGAAAGTATTCTATTATCATTATTCAATATCCACATCCATTTTCAATTTATTCTGAAACGAGCCCAAATCCCGCTTGCATGAGCTCAGAAAGTCTGGCGAGGAACCGGGTTGCGGGAGCTCCAAGAGATATCTCCTCATCGAACATCACGGTCATGTTAAGGAATTCACCTAGCTCAGCTGGATTAGCATAGTTTCTAGGTTTTGTAGAGATGCCCCCCAACGCGAACACAACAGAGTGTAGACCAATTGGGATGGCCCATCCTCCACCTTTTCCAAACATACCTACTGCAGTGACGGCAACGGTGCCCATGAGGTGTTTCCTCAGAAACGGGTCGGACCTGATTCGTCTCCAGTATATCTTCCTCAGAAACTCTGGCAATCGAGAGAAGATTCTAACAGACGCAGGCGGTTTCTCATCAGCTTCGCGTTCCCCACTTATTTCACCCTTCTGGGCTTGACGGATTTCATTATGGATCTGCCTGAAGCTCTTCTCATTTGCTTTCCTTACACAGTAGCTGGTCGCGAATCTTTGTGCTTCCACTTGTCGTTCAATAATCATACCAACATCGACATCATCGAAGACAATCAATCTCTTCTTGCCTTTTTTCATAGCTTGGACTTCTTTATGCTCACTGATAGCTTGTCCAACGCACTTGATCACCCAACCAGTGAAAGACAGCTTCTCTCCTGTCCTAGCGTCATTCTCTGAGATGAATTTTCTTGCATCAGTAACATCAATCTCAACAAGCCCATAGATTCGATGCTTTGGTGCTAAATTATTGAGAAGTTCTACAGGTCTTGTCGATTTTCGGATTATTTCCCTGTAGGGCGAATCACCTTCTCTTTCTTTTGGTTCATCGCCTAAGTTCTGTCTTCGCGCAGCCATAAATAAAGAACCTCAATTCCAGCTGAGAACAATTGAAGCGCTTAAGCACTTCATTTCATCAACAACAATTAGAGATATAGAAAAAGGAATATTAAAGGTATACGAATCACTGACTACTGAAGGTGAATCGAATTGACTAAAACCAGTGAAATTTCAGGTTTCGCCAAACCTGAGTTTGAGGCTGTTCGAGAAGCATTTGTTGAGAACTTCGAACTCCGTAATGAGCTTGGTGCTGCTTGTTGCATTTATCACCGAGGAGAAAAAGTAGTCGACCTGTGGGGCGGCATCAGGAATGAAGCTACTGGAGAGCCTTGGGAAGAAGATACCATGGTACTCGTTTGGTCAACCACGAAGGGATTATCAGCTCTTGCGATGGCGCTTGCGCACTCGCACGGATTATTTGACTACGATGAGCCTGTTTCAAAGTATTGGCCAGAGTTTGCCCAACATGGTAAGGAAAATATCACCGTTCGACAATTATTCGCACATCAATCTGGATTAGTTGCATTCGATGAACTGGGTGATAAGGAAGTCGTGGCTGACCTCAACCGCTTAGCAGTGGTCCTAGCAAAACAAAAACCAGCTTGGGAGCCGGGGACACGACATGGATACCATGCCCTAACTCTAGGATTCTACCAGAGTGAGCTTTTACGCCATGTTGACCCCAAGGGTCGTAGCCTAGGACAATATTTTCAGGATGAAATCGCTACCCCGCTAGGTCTTGACTTCTACATTCGACTTCCTGAAGATATTCCGAATTCTAGACTTGCTGTTCTAAGTGCACCAAAATTTGGCCTTTCAGCTATGCGCACTGCGCCGGTCAGGTTCATTCTTGCAGCGATTAATCCGCGATCAATGGCTCGTCGTGCGTTAGTGGGAACTGAGTTTTGTCTGGACGAAAATCGTATCTATGCTCGAAATTATGAGGTTCCTTCTGGAGGAGGAGTTGGAACAGCTCGTGCAATCGCTCATGCATACGGTGTCTTCGCAGCAGGCGGAAAGGAGCTTGGTATCAGAGAGGACACACTCGAAAAACTAAAGGCACCACCAGTAGTGCCCTCGAAAGGATTTCGAGATGTAGCTTTGAAAACAGATACGTGTTACTCTCTTGGTTTTTCGAGGTCTCTTCCAAAAGACCCATTCGGTTCTCCTAGCGCATATGGTATGCCTGGTACTGGAGGTTCATTCGGTTTCGCGGATCCAAAATATGAATTAGGATATGGATATGTTCTGAATGGATTTGGAACTTCATTTCCAACAGACCCAAGAAGCGATGCTCTAGTTGCTGCAATGTATCACTCCATTGGTGTGACCGACTTACACCAGGAATTTTGAGAGAGACCCCTAGCTGGCATTTGGCGGGATTGGAAATGGCAGAAAATAGAACCATGTTGAAAAAGTTCTTACTCGCATGTGGTTTCCTCTCATCGCTCCTCTATGTCTGTACGGACATATTCGGAGGGTTATTTTGGGGGAACTACGATTTTACCTCTCAATATATCAGTGAGCTAGGTGCCATTGGGTCTCCCTCTAGACCATTCGTCATTCCACTTTATGTCATGTATGAGGTTTTAGTAGCTGCGTTCGGATTAGGCATCTGGAATTATTCATATAGGAATTCCGTCATACATTTCTTAGGATGCATTCTAATCGGGTACATGTTCATTGGTTTAATTGGATTGTTTTTCCCAATGAATCCATATGAACCCGGGACTTCACTCACTAATGTCGTACATCAAATTTTTGCAGGTGTGACTATAATCTTCATTCTGTTATCAATAGTAATTGCAGCAACAGCAATGGGAAAGCAATTTCGTTTCTTTTCGATTGGAGTAGTCTTCGTATATCTTGTTCTTGGTGCTCTACCATTCTTGGGTGTTGCTCAGGTTGAGGCTGGTGAGCCAACGCCTTGGGTCGGACTTGTAGAGCGAATCATGGTTTATGGGTACATGCTTTGGGTGGCTGTGCTATCCATTGATCTTTTGCGCGTAGATAAAGAGTCAAGGCAGATTGCTAAATGGAACCTGAACCCTTGAGTCAGCTAAGACTTCTCTGAATTGGATATTCATTAGTCTATTGCATGAGCTAGGCATTTTTATTGCCAAATAGCTCCTTTCCTGAAATCGCGGATGCGAGTATAATCAGGGTAGTCATTAGGATGTAAGCCATATATGGGATGTTGAAACCAAGTACGGGAAAAGTCTGAACAAGCTCCATGACGCAGATAATGACAGAACTGATCGTAGCGAGAATCCATCCCTCTCTCGAGTCGTTCCAGAATATCAAGTAGACCATGTATAGAATGAATAGCTCCACAATCAGAACAGCAATCCCCATCATACGGATGTGCTCTGAGAATAGGTATGCCAAATTAGGGTACATACTAATCAACTCTTCCCAAGTTAGCTCGCTGAATGCGAGATCATCAAGAAGCAACGAGCCCATAATGAAATAGGTTGCGTAGATCGTGATATGAATCACGACTGTGAATGCCCGAAAGAAAAGGGCAACCTTGTTGGAGACTGTTGATCGGTCCATTTTTCG
>JAEORO010000076.1 GCA_016840855.1 Candidatus Thorarchaeota archaeon
ACTCCTTGTACTATTTTGGTGGAGGAGAAACGATTACGACATTGTCGCCTCTCACTATCACTGTCTTGACCACTTCGATTGTCTGCTCACCTGTTTCAGGATTTATTGAGATTTCCTCAGCATCCTCAAGGATGAGGTTCAGGTGTTGGTCATAACCCCGCAGTTTACCCTTGATCTTCTTCTTGCCTTTCAATTCCACAAGCACTTGTCCTCCAATCGAGGTTTGAAGTAGTTCCATAGGTTTAGCTGCGTTCATTGCATTCACCATCGCAGAAGTAACATCATATGGCCGACGGGCATAGGATGTCAGCGCTATCCTTTGGACATGGCTTAAAAATATGACGATGTTGACTGCATGTTTTAGGAAACTTCCCCGACGTAGGCTTCAAAAGGCGTCTATCATTATCATTAAGTAATGCCAAAAATTGAACGTATAAAGAAGCGACATCTTCTTAAAAAACGAGAACAACGAGATGAGATTGCTAAAATCGAGAACGAGATAGGCTCCTCGATTATGAGTCTTGATTCTAAATCACAACTTGAGGGAGGGATACTAGATGATGGGTCACGTATCCTTCTCCTGAATGGGGATATTATCTTCTTCCAACATGAAGGACGCATGTTTCCTACTCTACGTGCTCTTCTAAACAACCTAGTAGACTTACCTAGAGTTTCTGTTGACATGGGTGCTGTGAAGTTTGTAGTGAACGGAGCTGATATTATGCGTCCGGGTATAACGGAAGTGGATAATCGGATCAAGGAAAACAGTATAGTCGTTGTAGTTGATGAGAACCATGGGAAACCTCTAGCAGTGGGTATATCACTTAAGACTGCAGACGAATTGAGAGCGGCATCCAGTGGAAAAGTAATCAAGTCTGTACATCATATTAACGATGACCTCTGGGTCTTTGGAAGAAGTTAATCCTCATCTCCAAGTTTTGCACGAATGTGTGATAGGGCTGCTTTGTAAACTTCTTTTGCTAGATTTGGTTCTAATCCGCAATTCTTTGCGAAGCGGTCTCTAGCATATCCCTCCTTACTAGCGCCAAGATCTTTCTTTACGACATCGGAAATCGATGTGTAACCTTTCTCATAGAGTATCCTTGCTGTACTCCTCGAGAGTCTACTAGATGGTGAATCATCGCCAGGAAGCAGTCTTAGCTCAAGTAGATCCGAGCTAGCCAAGTCTTTTCCCACACCATACTGAAGTTGACGCGAAAGTACACTCATCCGAGCCGCTAGATTAGATTTCTTCAAAGCCCTGAGATATTCACCCAAACTCTCGGCAACTTGACTACATACACCAAGCAAGGAGTCTAGATCCCCCTCATCTAGGCTGATTCCTCTTGCTAGTTCGGCAGCCATCTTCACAATGGTTGCCACATCTTGTTCATCCAGCCAGCTTTGCAAAACTGCTCTTTTCACATTATGTCTTTCAGGTACTCTTCGGATGTACCATTCTTCTGGTGGTTCTAGGTTCATGATTTTGAGTTCTGTTTTGGAGGGCATGAAAGTCCTTGGTCTGATTGATTGTGGTAGATGAGCTTCTAGTATCAAATCTATCAATGTTGGTTCATCAGAATTCTCATCAATTTTTGATAATCTACTTTTGATTCGCAGATAGTCGCTAATGTCAAGGTCTGCATGAGCTGCGCTCTGTGCATCTTTTGACAACTTGAAACCATTTTCTGTTTCTTCGAAAATACCTTGCTTTGTTAACCATCTAAAAAGAGTCCTGAAGAACTTCTTCATGCCCGATCTATACTTATTGTCAATGAATCCCCTAAATGTGCCATTCACAAACTCAAGAAAATCCGTTTCTAATTGAGCCTGAGTGAATACTTTGCCGTCAAAAGTGAGTCTTGTGAGTATGCAAATAGCCAAACTTGGATAGATTATCCCAGGACGCAATGGCTCAAGAGGTCTATGAAGCAGTTTCTCCTCCATTGCTTGCGAGTTGGGCATGTTTCTATTCGGGCCCTCAAAGACAAGGTACACTCTTCCCCCATACTGAGCTAAGTGATTCTCTCCAATTCTCCCTGCAACCTGTAGATATCGTGCTCTTGTCTCAAGATAGTAGAGGTTCTGATTCATTAAGATCAGTACACAATCAAATGGAAAGCTAATACCTGCAGTGATTCCAGTCGTAGATACGACTGTTCTAATTGTCCTATTTCTTATTTCTCGTTCTAGGCGCTCACGGATACCAGCATCCAAACCAGAATGATGGAATGCTGTGCCAAACTTCATTGTGTCCGCAAGTCTATTACTCAAAGGAAGAACTTCTCCTAGTCCAATGACTCTTTCTACCACATCCGGAGCTACGGTTCGAGGATGACTTCTTGCAAGTCTTCTAGCTATCCCTTGAGCACGAAATCTGGAACCCACTACTATCAGTATTGATTTATCCTGATAGTTACCAAGATGCTCTATTACAACATCAAGCACATCCTCTAGTGATGATCTTGCACGCTGAGTTCCATCACTACTCACTATCTCGAATTCATCATCAACCTTGTTCACAATGAACTCATCCGGTACGAGCCGCACATTTGGTCTAAAAACCGTAGCACCGAGCCATGAAGCAACTTCTTCAGTTTCTCCAAAACGAGATGAAAGAGTAACAAGCTGGGTTTGCTCTTTCAAAAGTGTAATGGCACAGTCTAGCTTTGTACTTCTATCAGTTCCCAACGTTTGCGGTTCTACAGCAGTAACTGAATCGAGCTCGGTAAGCTCGTCAATAATAGCGAGTCCTAACTTCTCAGTCCATTTCTTTTTTTGAAGGAGTGCTGCAGAGAATGTTTCATACATCGCGATTATCAGATTGCCCTTCTCCAAATCGGCGTCAGTTGCTCTAATTGATCCATCATGTCTGACAACGGAATACCCAAGTTCTTGTAACAGGGTACCATATTCCTCAATGATTTGTCTGCTCAGGGATGTATAGGGGCTCAGATAGAGACATCTGACTCCTCTCTGTAGCCTCAATAGGACGATTATCATTGCTAGAAATGTCTTGCCCGACCCAGGTGGCATCTGAATTATTAGATTACCGTCCACATCGCCAATCTCCCTAACAAACTTCTCCTGTGCTGGAAGAAGACTTACGAAATTCTTGTGCTTTAGGAGTATCTTTGCTGCTCTCTGTACATCTGTCCCAGTTCCAATAGGTCCACTCAATCTTGCAATAGCTGCTAATGCCAGCCTGCCCTCATGTGTTATCATGAACCCTCTCTGTTTTCTACCCCTATCACCTGTTGATATCACATACCCCGAACGTATGAGTTTGTTCATAGTTTCATAGATTGTCCCGCCTGACATCAGACTCTGTCGAAGGGTCTCATAGTCGGCTTGGGTCTGAGTGCGCTCTCCCCTTGATTTTGCTGATGGCTTGTCTATTCCATCGAGTGTTAGCATACCGTCAACAATATTGTCCCACCCAAGTGTTGGAACAATCTCTCCTGTCTTTGGACTCAATACCTGAAGTATCTCCATCGCGTAACGATTACTAAGAGATTTTAACTGCTCTCTTACATTAGATGCCTCATCGTCCTCCTTAATCCTCGCAGGCATTGCTATCACCAAATTCTTGCTTGGCACTGTGATAAAGGTTGGCTACAGGTTATAATACTCGGTCTTTTCTTCATACTGTTAGCCATTATCATGAGCTGAGGCGTTTAAAGTGAGGTCACTATTCAGACGTAATCGAACCACTGACTCATCCGAGGAAACTACTAGTCAAAGAACATTTCCAAGTCTTGGGCTTTTCGCTGCAGTTTCCGAATCAAAACAATCAGACCCACAACATGACATCAAGCGACTTGCTGAACTTGAACAGATTTTCATTAGAACCAAGAAACTTGAGTCGTTAACCGATGTGCCTGATATTGTGAACGAAATTAAAGACGGAAACATCGTACTCTTGGACATATCAAGGCTTAATGATGGAAATGACCAGACTCATCTTGAACTTCGTCGTATTATTGAACGAATCCGTGGAGAAACAAGGGGCTACCAAGCTGAAATCGCACTTGTGAATGATGGTTGTATGATTGTGACACCGTCATTTGTGAGTTTCTAAGGGTCACTTTAGCTTAATAGTTTCAGTGACCAATGGTGCTCTTGTTTCCACATTCAGCGCTTTGTGAATAGTTGAGGCCAATCCAACTGTCTTACTCGCTTCACCATGCGCCACAAGTATTCGCTCTGGTACAGGACTCACTCTCTTGATAAAGTTCAAAATCTGTTTTCTGTCAGAGTGGCCTGAGAAACCTTCTACAGTGGCTACTTCTAAGTTAACCGGAATCACTGTTGTTTGTCCTTCCCTATTTCTCATATTCACTTCTTTCCAGCCTTTCTGGATACGACGTCCAAGAGTTCCTTCTCCCTGATAGCTCACAAAGCACAGTAGATTCTTTTCATCAGGAGCAAGGAGTCTGAAGTAGTCAACGCTAGGTCCTCCAGCCAACATACCTGATGTCGCCATTATGATACATGGCTCAGCCTCTGAGATTTCTTCTCTCTGGTCTGGATTATCTACCTGTACGAAAATATCAGAAAGGAATGGATTGATTCCTTGATGGAAGATCATTTCGCGTATTTTCTTACTCAGAGCCTCTGGATGTGTAGTATGAATTGCCGTAGCTTGCGCAATCATCCCTTCGATGTATACAGGCACCTTTGGAATTCTTTCCTTTGATACGAGGTCCTCAATCACAAGCATGATTTCCTGCGCACGACCAACCGCAAGTACTGGAATCAAAACTTTTCCGCCTCGTTCTAAAGCTCGCTTCAATATTGACGCAAACTTCCGTTCAACTTCCTGACGAGGTGGCATCTTGTCTGTGGGATGACCATAAGTGCTCTCTACTATCAGTGTTTCCAGTCGCGGGAACGTAAATGTTGCTGGTTCTAGCAATCTCGTTCTACCAAACTTGAAGTCCCCGGTGTAGGCCATGTTGTATTGTCCATCCCCAATGTGAAAGTGAACTATTGAAGACCCAAGGATGTGTCCTGCGTTGTGAAGCGTGAGCCTGACGTCTGGAGCTATATCTGTCACTTCCCCATAGCTTAGAGGTACAGTGTGAAGGATTGCTTCCTTTACATCACGGTCTCTATATGGTCTAAGTTTACCTTCTCTCTCAGCAACGTCCAGATAGTCAAGCTGCAGAAGAGTCGCGAGATTCAGAGTAGGGTGTGTCATATAGACTGGGCCTCGATAACCATACTTGAAGAGAAATGGTACCATCCCGCAGTGGTCTAGGTGTGCGTGAGTTATCACCACAGCATCCAGATTATCAACACTGAATTCAGGCATGTCAAGCCGTGGAAAAGCTTTGGTTGGTGTACCTACATTGACACCGCATTCAATCAAAATATTGCTCTCTGATGTCTGTAGGAACATACACTGCCTACCAACTTCGCGGAATCCACCCATCGCAGTAAGTCTGATCCAGCCATTGTTAACCAGCATTTGTCTATGAATTCTCTTACCAATCTCTCGAAATGACTTGTTTCTTGTAGCTGCCTCAGATTGGATAATGTATCGTATTTGTTTGATGAGTTTGCTCTCAATAGGAGGGGTTCTCATCACATTTGGTCGCCAGAAGGTCTGTCTTGTAATCTCTCTGAGTGTTGTGCCACTCCGACCTATCACAAGCCCTGGCTTTTGAGCTTCAATTATCACTTCTCCTCTTGATATATCAAAGTCAATAGAGGTGATTTCAGCTTCTTTCGGGACAAGCTCACGAACTGCCTTCTCAGTTTCTTCATGAGTTAGTCTGACTTCTGGTGCAGACCTAACTACTATGCGTTTCCTCATTTTCCGGGCCAAGGCTTTAATCTTATCACCGTCATCGAGTAGAATCTTTGGCGCTTTCGAATAGATGGCTACTTCTGGACCTTCATATTCCACTGAGCTGATTGCGGCTGATCGAGGTAGTGCCTTCTTTACTACCTCTCTAATATCAACATATTCTACTTCTTCTTCATTGGTCTGCATGGATAGTCATCACAATCCTTGGCGTATCAATTCCCCATTATGGTTCGGTCTGACTGTTTACCCTTGTACAGGGCAGACCTAGGTGAGATTATCTCACTAGATGGTAAACAAATATTGCCACTACTGCCCTTTCCAGATCTTCATGATAGTCTCTTTATCGACTTCTTGGTATCCGTCCTTGTCAATGACACTGACAAGAATGTTGTTTCCGGTCGCTGCATCTCTTTCAATTGCTGCTGCAATGGAGCTTACAGCCAGTTCGATTGCCTTCTTCTTTGGAAGGTCTTCCTTGTAGCCAGCTTCTAAAACACCAAGTGCTACAGGTGAGCCTGAGCCATTTGCTACGTATTTGTCTGGAATCACACTTCCAACAAAGTCAGTATAGAAGACTTGAGGACCTTCATCATCAAATCCTCCTACAAGAGACCCTAACATATAGAGTCCTCGACCTTGGAACATAATATTGCTTAGAAGACGTGTCAATGCTTTGACCCGAATGGGTCTTCCTCTCTGGATTTCAAAGAGTTTGGCTTCAGCTCTCAGAAGGTCCATTATTGCCTGAGCATCAGCCACTGATCCCGCGATGGTTGCACCAATGCGGTCTGTGATTTTGTAGATTTTCTTAGCTGTCTTGTTTGCGATCAGATAGCCCATAGTGGCTCTCTGGTCGCTTGCTAGAACAACACAATCCTTGGCTATTAGACCAATAGTAGTTGTTCCCGTCTTCAATTCAGCTGGGGTTTGAGTATTATGTTCCATGTCAATAAACTCCATGTAGGAGATGAATTCTAGAGAACTAGTGACAAACTCACGTCTTGTTTTTGCCATTTTAAGGTTTTCTCAGTGGCCATTAATTCCTATATCGCATCAAAGTATTAGGTCGTGTTCTGTTCAACTGGTTTTGGCCGATCAAAGGTCACTACAAGTTTCACTTCCTTTGCGTCATCAAAAACTTTCAGAGCATCAGAAGCAATTCCAATCTCAGCATATTGAATATCTTGAATATACCTCGTTTCTTTTGGCATCTCAATAGTGACCGATTTCTTTGCTATTGAGAATTTGAAGTCTTCAACAGGAAGTCCAGGTATGCGTCTTTTGACGACAGCTCGAAGTTTTTCATCTGGATCCGTAATAATGCTTCGAAGAGTCACGTCAAAAACAAGAGTTCTGCCTGCAAGTGGACTATTGAAGTCAACTCGAACTTGCCTTCCAAGCACTGCGGTAATTACTCCTCGTTCATTACCAAAGGTTATCTGTTCTCCCTTTACGGGGCGAGTTTTGTGCTTTGCAAGCTTTGTCTTGGCAATCATTTTGACCTTCTTTGGGTCTCTTTGACCAGCCCCCTTCTCTGGTGGAACTTCAACAGTTTTTGAATCACCAACCTTCATTCCGATTAATTCCTCTTCTAAGGCCTTAAGTAACCAGTTCCAACCTATAGCTACAAGCATAGGATCATATCTGTCGTTCTCCCTGAAAATTCCAGATTCTTTGGCAACTTCAGCCATTGTTGTATCAAAAACAACACCATCGTCCTTTGTTGTTGCGCTATAATCAACATAGACTAGGCTTTTTTCACCCACAACACTCTCTACTTTAGTTGTCTTCTTTTCAGTTGGTGTCTTCTTGGTTGGTTTTTTGCCCTCAGCTTTTTTAGTAGCCGCCTTTTTTGGCTTAGTCGATTTCTTCTCTGACATGTCTTGTTCCCTCTCGAGACTCCAAGAACGTTTCAAACCGCTTCGTTCTGGATTTCATAAAACAGTTTCCTTGTGGTCCTCTTTGAGAGTTCCTTTTAATACTTGTATCTTTTCAAAGAACAACGGTGCCTCTGAAACTGTTTCAACTATTAATCCACATTTAATCATTAACTTTTGAATCGAATCTCTGTCAGCAAGAGTTGATAAGACAACTAGTATTCTCCCTCCCAATACTAGATGATTCACTGCTTGCGTAATAAATCGTTGAGTGAGTTCGGCACCTGTTTTGCCACCAACGAGCGCATGATCCAAATCAGTATGCTCACCATCATCCGGCAAATATGGTGGATTGAAAACAATCAGTGAGAACTTGGCTGAGTTATTTAAAGCATCGAGTAAGTCTGATTCAATCACATGACAGTTATTATTCAGATTATTTCTCGTTAGGTTCTCCATAGTATTACGAACCGCATCAAGAGAGCAGTCGATGCTCACTACTGTTTGTGCTTTTTTTGCAGCAGCTAAAGAAACCAGTCCTGCTCCACTTCCCACCTCTAGAAATATCTCCTCTGGTGTTATTTCCAAAGAATCCAACAAGAGATAGGTGTCCTCAGAAGGCGAATAGACCCCTGGAAAGACAATGACATCGTATTTGTCTTCATCCACAGTTCTCACACTCTTGGATCTTCGATGGAGCCATTTTCAATCATCATCAAAAGAACATCTGCTAGAGAAATTAATTTCTCCAAGTCAATGGTACGAAGACGCTCATCACCTGACAAGACTCCAACTAAATGACTCAAAACCTCATCAATCCGACTCTTTTCTATTCCAAGATTCCGAAACCATATGCGTAGTGCTCTTTGCAAATTCTTGTTCGGGTATGGATAAATCCCTCCAATCATCCATTGAAATACGGAAGTATCTTTTGCAAAGGACCCCTTACTCCGTGGTTTCATCATAATAACACTTGAATCTACAGCAGGTTCTGGATAGAACGATTTTGCAGGGACTTCTAAGAGTTTTTGAACCTCAACATAGTACCTGACATTTATGGTGAGTCGAGAATATTCTGTTGTTCCTGGATCTGCGAGGAGTCGATTAGCGAATTCCTTCTGATACATCAATGTTGCTTCTTCAAAATCTAATTCCCTTAGTATTCGAAATGTCATCTCTGAAGAGATACTGTAAGGGAGGTTAGCAACTACCTTTTTCACTCGTGGGAGTTCAACTATAAGCGCATCTCCTTCGATAACTGTCACATTTCTATAATCTCTAGCCATATCATGAAGAGCTCTCACTAGGTTCGAGTCAAGTTCTATTACGTAGACATGCTTTGCCCTTTCAGCAATCAATTTTGTTAAGATCCCAAACCCTCCACCTATCTCCAAGACTTGGTCCTGATCAGTCAAATTGGCTAGATTGATGATATCCTGAGCTACTCTAGAACTTTTCAAGAAACTCTGCCCATGTTTCTTTCTTGGTTTCACATTGTATCTTTTGAGGAGCCTACGAATATCGTCTGACAGTCAACTCACCCGCGAAATTTTTTGGTCAACGCTTTGGTGAACGGTCTCTACTCTCTCGTTCATCTTCATCGCGTTTTGGTGGTCGTACGAATAACCACCTTTTGACATCTTCCTTGAGTTCGTCAATTATTCGAGCGGTGATGACCTTCTTTGGGTTTTGAAGTTTCGTACGTGCTGCAATGTCGTCGAAGCTCTTGAATGGTTTCAGTTTACGTTCTTCAATGATTGCCCACATGAGGGTTTGACCAATCCCCGGAAGGAGTTGAAGTGAGTGCATTCTTGTTGTAATAGGACTTGCTTCATTGAAGAATTGAACAAACCTGCGTTCATGTTTCGTTACAATGATCTCAATCACAAGAGCAAGCTCTGCAACACTCTCAGGCACAAGATCTTCATAGAATATCCTTCTTTTAACGTGGTCAATCTTACTTGTTGAGTTACGTTGAATAGAAACCCGCTCCTGAGGGTGTACCTTTATTCCCTTCTGAGGAATCATCTCCAATAGCGTAAAATGAGACTCTCCTATCCCCTGAACTATTGTATCTCCCCGGGGGCGTGAATCCCTAAGGAACTCCTTTGGAGGGATAACTGACAGGACATATGCATGCGTCTCAAACATCCTGTTTTCTTGTCCTTCCATATTTTCACGCTCCTCTCGCTTTCAGGGCTCATTGGATTAGTCTTGGTTCTGATTGGATAAAAACAATTCGGACTCAGAAAGGCCATGCGCCTTTATACATGAAACTTGCAGATTTAGACCAACTATGACCTGTTCTTCTCAACAAGGTCTACGATCTCAAGCATCTGTTCATCTGTGAGACTCGAAGACTTGGTATCCAAAATACTCCGGAGCTCTTCCACTGTGGTTGGGGCAATATTCACAATCTGCACAGCTTGTGCCCGATTGAGTTCATAGCTCTTGATCAATCTTTCCAAAAGCTTGGTTGCCACTGCAGGAGCCATCCTTGAAAAAGTACTGGCATGTTCAAGTGTGATAGACTGTTGAAATGACAGCTCTCCTTCCTTTGCCCTTTGGGCAAGAAGTTTCTTGACTTGCGGGAGGGTAACTTCCTCCTCACTAATAATCTCCTTTGGCATTTTCCAATTCAACCTCTGCTAGGTTGGAGATGCTCGCGTCTGACTATGAGTGTCCTTGTGGCTTTGCCAATCCCCACATCGACAACGACTGCTCGCCCTCTCAAGCCTGTGACTACACCAGTTCTTCCGTGATACCTTTTATGTGGCATTCCTTTATGGAAACCGGAATCAATCACTACATCTACACGCTGACCAACCTCATAGTCGACTAATACCTTGCTAGGTGAGCTAAGCCCTTTTTGCCGTATTCTTTTGCTCATCAAGCCACGGGTCCGTGATCTGTAGCCATGACTATTCTTTACCATAAGGCATCACTTGTCTTGTTTTTGTATCTCGGACTGCATTGATTTAGTCAGATTTGCACCCGAGTTCCAGCATGACCTCTTGGGTCGCCACTTAAGGATTTCGCAACAGCTATAGTAGATTTGTTTTTTGTATGTGTTGTTTATTCTTAACCACTATAGACCGCTGTCACATCAAGCTTCTTGCAGACACATGCAATTCCGAGTTTACTGGCAATTGACGGGTCTGTCCGACCGTCATCTCCAGAGATTAGCTCTTTCACATACGTGCCTCCTTGTACTTTGAAGAAAGCCTCGATGTTATGATCTTTCAGCTTCTTTAAGCGGACTTCATGAATCAACTTCTTTCTTACTAAATCACTCCTGCGGTGGGAAACACGGGTTGGAGTACGCTGCTCAATCTCACTTCCAGATAATTCCATTTCCACTCTTCTAAGTTCTGATTTTTCTACGGGACTTTCGGTCTTTATAATCGCCAAATATTCCTTGATGTTCGTAGACGCGTCCTCTTTCAGTTTCTGAGACTGTTCTCTATTAGTTATCTTTAGATCTTTGACCTTGATGCGTTTCCTAGATTCCTTATTTATGGTCCTCATCAATGATTTCAAATCAGGAGCTCTGATTCTTGGTTCTGAAACCTCTACAACAAAGGGTCTACCTTCTCCCAACATAAGAACATCGATGTCTTCTCTTCCAGCAGCATGAAACTTGAACTTAGATCCTTTCAATAATCTCTGTGCTACATTTCCTATGTACTCCGCGATAGAGTCAGGATAGAGTCTTCCTGTTCCATCACATTGTTTACACCCCTTACCTCTACACGCCTTACAATCCCATCTACTCTGCGGAATACCTCGGACCAGTTTTTGATATCTGCCGAAAATGAAAACTGGATTTATCTGCAATCGAACTTTGTCATCTACCATGTCGTAAATGAATACTAAATGTGGTCGCTCGAACTCTACTTCCTTATTTAGAATTTCATGAAGATATTTTCCAAGTTCCCGACTGAAGTCAGATTTGAGTGCCTCAGCATGAAGAAGTGAATACTTGGCTCTCAGCTCATCCTGTTTCTCATCCAGCTGAGGATTTGGTATAGTCCCGACAAGAAAACTATCAAATTCAATACCCTTGACTAAAGCAGCAGCTCTTCGCGATATCTCACTAATGCTATCGAAGACGGACCTTCTTCCATCATAACAGAGATGACACTCGCCACCCTTGTCATATTCAATCATATTCTTCTCTGCAATAGCTTGTGCAGGTGCAAAGAGACCATGACCTGCTAATAGAACAAGAACTTTTTGACCATATTCCTGATTTCCTGATTTTAACTCATCATCAGCCATCATTGAAAGAGTGAGTTTTAGCGAGTGTCCTCTTTCGCTATTTGTTGTGCCAGTACTCAACCATGCAAACTGTCGACCTAGACACCTATCACAGATTGTGTATTGCTCCAGCATGTTGAGTGCAATATCCAATACTCTGTTTTGGATAGGCGTTGACATATGTCCTGACCTCCTCCTGTCTTTGATTGCCTCGGTTCATAAAGCTAGAGGAATGGGTTGATGTATCTTACAGCCTTTAAACCAAGCAGAAAAGTTCGTGGATTTGAAACGAGTTTTCGAATTACTTTTGCCTGAAGATCCATATCTCCTTCCCTTCGTACAATATCGAGAAGTCCCATCTTTTGAGCATCCTGAACGACAGAATCAAGTCCTTTGTTTGTTAGTGATGCGATTGCCTTCTGAGCAAAATACATGGTTTGTAGTTCTCGATAGTACATTGCCCTGAATTGTTTATCATATCTTGAGAGTTGTCCTCGTGATACATCCTCCTTTTGAAGCGCTTCTATGATTGACTCTCCTGCTAATGTGGCAGTCAACCCTCCGATAATCACTCCGCCCCCTGTTGTTGCTTTTACCATTCCTGCTGTATCTCCAACAATTACTATACCCTCAACTGATAATCTGGACAAGGGTTTTCCAACCAATACAACTCCTCCCAATCGTCGAACAATTTTTGCGTTTCTTAACCGCTCACTAATAATTGGGTGATGACGCAGAGCAGAATCAAGTCTTGCCTTTGTCTTATTCATTGATGCCAAACCAACCCTTGCTCTTCTTTCACCAATTGGAATAATCCAAGAGAAGAATCCTGGCGCGAGCTGGCGACCATAAAACATCTCCACCAGGTCGGTGTCAATTTTGACATCCTTGAGTTCATACTGATAAGCTGGGAGCTTGCTATATTTCGACACAATAGAAAATCCTGCACTTTTCGCTAAAACCGATCGAGCGCCTTCTGCAATTATGACTACTCTGGCCTCATAGTCTTGGATAGATGTTATGACAGACTTCATTCCTAATTTAGAGCGAGTGATTTCCTTCACTTTGCTGCTAGTAATTATCTTGACACCTTTCTCTGAAGCTCTATCTGCAAGCCAAGAATCGAATCTTCGCCGATCGATGACGTAAGCCTCACGGCGCCCTCTTTCAATGAAAATAGAATGACCTGATGGAGAATTAATACGTGCACCAGAAACAGTGTTCTGAACGACATCATCTGGAGGTTTAAGATGTAGTGCACCTAGTCCTGATGAGCTCAATAAACCTGCGCAATGATCAGGCTCTCCCACCTTCTCGTGTTCTTCTGATACCAGTACATTGTATCCAGCTTCGGCTATCTTTGTGGCTGCTAGGAGGCCCGCAGGTCCTGCACCAACAATGATAGCGTCATATCTCATGGATTGTCCCTAATTAGAGGAGCTTTGGGCACGTTTTTAACTCTCCCATTGGATGAACCACTTAGTCTAAGTCATCTGGGAGATGCATCCTTTGGCAGAAAGATCTTTCAAGTACAAACAAGTGATTGCTGTACGCACGGATCTTGGTATGAGCAGAGGTAAAATTGCAGTTCAAGTCGCTCATGGTTCAGTGTCCTCTGCAGAACAGGTACGTGTCCACCAACAAGATGTCTGGAAGGCATGGCTAAGAGAAGGACAGAAGAAGGTTGCAGTCAAAGTTGACTCTGTGGAAGAGCTTCTAGAACTAAGACGCCAAGCAATAAGTCATAGTCTAAATCATGCTCTAATCCGAGATGCTGGAATGACGGAACTTCCCCCGGGCACAATCACTGTTCTTGGTATAGGTCCTGCTAAAGCAGAGCTTATTGATGAGGTGACTGGTGGACTTAAGCTGCTATAGAGTGAGTATTATGATTGATGCCCATCCTCTTGAAAAAACATTGGGGATGGAACGCTATTCAACTGATTTTCCGGGATTAGGAGGAAAACTGAAGACACAGTTCGAGGATTTTATCGTAGAAGAGATTTCTCCTGATCGAACAACTCTCAATATACAAAAATGGTCTGAATTGAAAGACGTGCCGTCTAAACCCAAAGCGAAGTCTGATAGATTCGCTACATTCACGCTTCAGAAAATGGGTCTATCAACTATGGATGTTACGAACATCTTGGCGGCTTCTCTCCAACTTTCTAGAAATCATGTAACATATGCAGGGCTTAAGGACAAGCGTGCAATCACTGTTCAATCTATGAGTATTCCTGCCAAAGCTGTAGAGCATATCATCTCCTTGGAACTCAGTCGAATTAACATTCGAGATTTTCGTTTCACAAGACGACCAGTACAAATTGGTGACCTGTGGGGCAACAGGTTTACAATTCTCCTCAGAGATATTATTTCAGATTGTGATACTGCTCTTTTAGTATCGAATCAACTTCGGGAAAAGCCCTTATTGAATTACTTCGGAGTGCAAAGGTTTGGTCTTCCACGTCCCAACACGCATCTCGTTGGAAAGGCGTTAATCAAACGAGATTTTGAAACTGCAGTTCGCATCATGCTTTTGACGACTAGTGAATATGAATCCGAAGAACTGACTGGCATCCGATTAGAATTGTCGGAAGACCTTGTTCCCACTGAGAAGATGATTGAATCCCTTCCAGATGACATGGGCTATGAGAAGACTTTGATGAAGGAGCTCATGAAGAATCCTGATGATTTTCATCGAGCTGTTTCAAAGATGCCTCCTAGGGTGTTAACTCTACAAGTGCATGCATTCCAATCTTACCTTTTCAACCGTCTTCTAAGTGAACATGCTAGATCTGGAATGTCTATATCTACTCCTGAGGTTGGAGATTTTCTTATCAAACTTGATGAAACACATTCAGGTCGTGACTCGTGGCTTTATGTTACAGAAGCAACAATTGATGAAAGACAACGTCAGGTGGAATCAAGAGAATATGGACTTGCGTTGCCAATTCCTGGGTATTCAACTAGAGTACCATCTTCAATACAATCTGATCAACTCAAACAAATATTGAAAGATGAGAACATCCAGTTTTCAGACTTTAGAAATGCTGGGATGAAATCGTTAGACTCACCCGGGGGGCTACACCTTGCGTCTATAAGATTGCCAGATTTAGAAACCTCCTGTTCCAATGAGGGACTATTAGTGCAATTCTCCCTGAGGAAAGGTTCCTACGCAACAGTGGTGATGCGGGAGATAATGAAGAATCATCCAATCAATCGAGTCTAAATCATCGCGCTTTAGACCTTCGATGACTCATTTCCTCCATCCGTTGGTCGAACTCATCAGGAACTTCATCGTCTTTCTCTTGCTTAAATCTGTCCTTCTGAAATTCAAACAGAACAGACTCATTCATGATGGCTGAAACTATAGATCTGAGATCATCCATTGAATATTTGATTCTATCCCGGTCTTCTTGACGAAGCATCACAATGTTCTCTTTTGATCCATCTGGGAGATATAAGCTATTTACTCCTACTTCGATTGCTGGAGCAATATATTCACGAATTACACGCCTTAGTTTGGCTGGTCCTTCAAAGATCATGACTTCTCCAAATCTATCTGCGAGTTCATTGATGAGGGTTTGTTCACCAAGAAGAAGATCTTTACCATTTTTCTTCACAACGAGAATTAAGCGTCCTTCTATTCGAGTCGCTCGTTGAAGAGTGAGATTCTCTAAACTGGGGTGTTCTTTCTCTCGTTCCAACAGCCATTTACTAAACTCAATATCAAAAGCTGTGATTTCTCCGCGGTCAAGCTTTGCCTGACAACTTGTACACAACATATCCGATTCAAGATCGAAGTTACATACAGGTAGTCGCATCTGTTAATCCTCGCCAATCTCGAAGGCTCAGTAAAGACTGGGCTTCAGGCGAGAATCATAAGCTCATATAACTACCTTGTCAACGTGATGTCGATAGTCGATACGTTGAGGTCGCTACCTTTGTCCGTCTGGACAGTGGTAGTACCGATTTCTATGCTCTTCACCGTGAGGTCGGATATAAACCTGTGACGAGTAATTTCAGCGACATCCACAGCTCGACTTATCAGCCGACCTCTCGCTTTAATGACAACTTCTTCTGCGCCTTTGTTAAACAAGGTCACACAAGCTAGAACATATGACATTACATTCTTGTTGCCAACTAGGATGCATTCCATGCTGTCGTTATCCTGCAGCTTTTCCGCACCAGCTTTTTTGCTGCTGGACTTCTTGCCAGTGTTTTCCTCCGTCACCCGAAGTCTCTCCGCCTACTACTGTGGCCATTCGTAGGACAGAATAGGTCCTTAACTGATATAGATTTCGTTTTTAGCTTAAATCGAATTAATTAGCAATTTGCATGATTTATTAAAAGGAAAAAAAGCACGATGCCAAACCTTTTTCTTTACTTTCTGTTGGCTCGACTGAAGGATGTAACCATATATGTCGCAACTCACATTTCTTGGCTCTTGTCGCGAGATTGGTCGCTCAGGTTTCTTCGTTGAGGAAGGCAACGAAAGCGTACTAGTCGACTATGGCGTCAAGTTCACAGAACCTCCTTCGTTTCCAGACCTTGTTCCTACAGATGATTTGCAAGCAGTTGCTTTGACCCATGCACATTTGGATCATTCCGGAGGGATTCCTCGAGTACTTGCACAGAGCGAAGCATCATTATTCTGCACACCTGCAACTCGTGACTTGAGCACTTTACTTCTCCGTGACATGAACAATATTTCAAGAGGTCCCTTGCCATATTCACGCAAAGATATTGCTTTAGTTAAACGGCAATGCCAAGCAACAGCCTATGAGGAAACTGTTCCCTTAGGACACCACTTCGAGATGACTCTATTCAATGCTGGACATATCCCCGGAAGCTCTATGGTTTCTATCAGATTAAATGGGAAAAGGATTCTATTCACAGGCGACTTTAATGCAACAGAGTCCCAACTTAACCCTGGGGCAAGAAAGAATCTCCCGAAACATGATATTGTTGTGACTGAGAGCACTTATGCCCGGAGAACTAATCCGAATCGTGAAGAGATTGAACTAGCTCTCATGGATTCAGTGGTTGAAACACTGGAGCGAGGCGGGACTGTTTTAATCCCAGCATTTGCTGTGGGTCGAAGTCAGGAGATAATGTGTATTCTAGAGCGACACGGTCTACCTTACAAATATCCCATCTACCTAGATGGACTGGCTCGAGCTGTGAACGATGTTCTTGTGAAACACCCCGAATATCTTCAAAGTCCACAAGCATTCCAACGTGCAGTTGGACGTACTCATATCATTAATGACAACCGCGACCGCGCAAATGCAGTCAAAAAGGGCGGAGTAATTATTTCTCCAGCTGGTATGCTTAAAGGCGGTGCATCGCACCTCTACTTTAAGATGGTTCATGATAATCCCAAGAACTCAATTATTCTTGTGAGTTTTCAGATTCCTGGTACACCTGGAGAAGAACTACTAGCAAGGCGGAAGGTCCTTGTTAATGGACGTGTGTTCGAAGTGAGAGCTGATGTACGTCAACATCATCTGTCATCGCATTCAGACTCAAGAGGTATGTTAGACATGCTTTTGAAAATACCCGGCGAGCCTAAATTTTACATTGTCCATGGAGAATCAGAGTCTTGCGACGCGCTTGCTGAAAGATTGGAAAAAAGAAAGCTCGTGGCGCATGTTCCAGAAATAAATGAATCTGTCGAGATTTAATCCTCACCAGCACCAGATCGTGCCTCGACCACTTGACACTTGACTTGTTGGAGAATCTCTTCTGCTTTTTGAGGCTCAACAATGAGTGTATAGAGGTATCCCCGAGTTCTGAGTTTGAGCTTGACTTGATCTTTACCTCTCTTGACACGACATTCCGTAGCGTCTTCGCTCATCTCAAGGAACTTATCGACATCATAGATTTGTTTTGGCATTGTTAAGCACCATACTATTATTCTAATCTGGTGAAGCGGAATTGATTTGAAGAGAGATCAAGTCGGTCCGTCCACCTGTTGTTCGCACGGCTAATGTTTGTGTTATAACTCTAACGCTATGATAGGTGAGCACTGGTGGGCCGGGAGAGATTCGAACTCTCGATTTCCGCCGGTTTCCGCCAGGATTCAATCAGAAGAAATCTTCTGAACTCAAGTGAATTCTTGCTTGTGAAGGCGGCATCATAACCAACTAGATCACCGGCCCATTCTGAAACCGCTTTGGATTTCAATTGTATTTAAGAGTGCTGGAGTTATAACATCATTCCAAATCCTATCTAGTCAATAAGATGTCAAAAAAGAAGGTTCAAAGGATAAAGAAAAAAAAATTGAAACTTCTTGAATTAGGGTGAAAAATCATGGTTCTTGGAAAGATTTGTGCGTTCATTGTAACCAAAGCAGAGAATTATCGGAAAATGAAGAAAGAAGATGGATTTTCAAGTGTTAGCATTGGAAAAGACTGTGTAATAAGAGGGAATGTCGAAATTGGAGCTGGGACAAACATCAATTTTGCGTATATAATAGCAGGTCCAAATTCCAAAGTCAAAATTGGTCAAAATTGTCAAATCTCCTACAATGTCCACATTAGAGCGCACTCAAAAAAGGTCAATGATCTTCACTCCTATACGGATGAGGATATTGTTATTGGCGATAATGTGTGGATTGGTGTCAATGTCTTCATTAAACCGGGTATCACTATTGGTGATAATGCTGTAATCGGAGCAAACACTGTTGTAACAAAAGATATTCCAGAGAGAACCTTAGCTATTGGTGGTGAAATGAGATTAATTCCTATCACTAATGAATGAAGAATTACTTCTTCTGGCGTCTCTTTGGTCTGAGGTCTTTGTTCTTGCATTTTCGGCACTTCTTTGCCTTTAATGGATTAGTTGCTCCACAATAACGGCAAATTGATTTGTACAGTTGATAGTGCTGTGCTAGCCTACGTTTCTCGATGTCCGCTACTGGCATCTTTCAGACCTCTATTTACTGATGGCAACTAGAGTAGTTTCTAATTGGCCTGCTCGGCTTTCGAGCTGTGTTGTGTTTTAAAAGCTTGTGCTCTTTCCACAAAAAGACTTCATGTAATTATTCACAAAGCCTCATTCAGAAGCCTTGCTACATCACTAGGCTTCTCTGCAACTGCAATACCTGCATCATTTAATGCCTTTATTTTTACGGTTGCAGTCCCTGAACTTCCACTGATAATTGCACCAGCATGTCCCATTCGTTTCCCAGGAGGTGCAGTTCTGCCCGCGATGAATCCAACTACAGGTAGATCATATTCTTTCTTGATATATACGGCCGCACGTTCTTCTGCATCACCACCAATTTCACCAACGATGACCAGTGCTTTGGTATCCTTATCGTTCCTGAACATTCTAACAGCTTCTATTGTAGTGAGCCCCACGCAGGGGTCGCCTCCTAGCCCAATGGCAGTAGATATTCCAATTCCTGCATTTGTCATACCTGCTGCAATCTCATAGGTCAGTGTACCACTGCGAGACATGAGTCCGACATCACCATCGGCGAAGACATGTCCTGGCATGATTCCAACCTTCTGTTTTGCCTTGGGAGTGATGATTCCAGGAGTGTTAGGACCAATAATCGTGATTCCCTTCTGTTTCGCTGCATGAATTACACGAATTTCATCCTTTACAGGTACATGCTCGGTTATAATAACAACAGGATTTAGGTCCGCGGCAATTGCCTCAAGAGCGGCATCGCCCGCAAAAGGTGCAGGAACAAAGATTATTGAAGCATTAGCATTTTCAGCATTTTTCGCTTCAAGGACACTATCATAGACAGGTACGCCATTGATTTCCTCTCCGGACTTACCAGGTGACGTTCCAGCAACTATCTTTGTGCCATACTTCAGCATGGATATAGTGTGATATTTTCCCTGTGTACCGGTTATTCCCTGAACTACAACTCGTGTATCATTGTTAACAAGCACTGCCAACTAAACAGCCTCCTTCACAAGTTCAACTACCTTTGAAGCCGCCTCTTCCATTGTCTTAAGGAATGGTATTCCAGCTTCCTTGAGAATCTCTTGTCCTTCTTCTTCATTTGTTCCTACCATTCTGATAACCATGGGTGTTGTGATATCACCATCATTTCTTGCAGCTACTATTCCTTTGGCAACCTCATCACATCTTGTTATTCCGCCCATGATATTGACCAGTATTGCCTTCACCTTCGGATACATCAGCGCAATTTCAATCCCCTTCTCTACCCTCTCAGCATCTGCGCCGCCCCCAAGATCTAGAAAGGTACTTGCTTTTCCTCCATAGAGAGAAACAGCATCAAGCGTAGCCATTGTAAGGCCCGCACCATTGCAAATGCATGCGATATTTCCCTCAAGTTCCACATAAGCCATATCATTCTCTGTAGCTAGTCGCTCACGTTCATTTTGTTCAATAGGTTCGCGCTTGAGCTTCTCAATAATCCCCTTGTGTCTGAAGAGTGAGTTGTCATCAATATTCAGTCTTGCATCTGCAGCAAAGAATCTTCCATCTTTGGTAAGAATCAATGGGTTAATCTCAGTCAACTCAACATCATAGGTTTCAACAATATTCCATAACTTCAGAAAGAAACTTCCAAGCTGACTGATTTGTTTCCCTCTAAAACCCATGTCTATTGCCATCTGACGAGCTTCAAAAGGCTGGAAACCAAGATTCGGGTCAACATGCCTCTTGATGATCTTCTCAGGACTCTCTTCAGCTAGCTCTTCGATTGACATGCCCCCTGAAGCACTACCAATAACAACATATTTTCGCTCATTCCTGTCTATGGTTATACCAGCATAGATTTCCTGTTCAATGTCTAGTTTCTCTTCAACCAAGACTGCCTCAACTGGAAGATTGTTAATACGCATCTTTAGAATTTCTTCAGCGCATTTCTCTGCATCCTGTGGTGAGTCTGCAAATTTCACCCCACCAGCTTTTCCTCGTTTCCCTGCGAGAACCATTGCCTTCACAGCCACTGGTTTTCCAACCTCCGCTGCGCGTTCCTTTGCCTCTTTTGGTGTTCTAGCGACGCCACCCGGTGGGGTGGGCATATTGAAAGCTCGAAAGATATCTTTCGCCTCATGTTCAAACAACTTCATTGGTATACCACCACATAGGGCATGTGCTGCCCAAGACTTGAGCCGCCACGACTCTGCTTACGTAAAAATGTTACTTCATTGATTGCAGAATTAAAAGCAGGCTCTTTTCTAGTTTCTCGCTCTCGTTCCTGGCTCTGTGTTTTGGGTCTAAAAGTTTCAGCAAAATTGAATTTACATATTCAAGTTCTTCTAAGCAATTTTCAACAATGCCCGGCATATCATCCTCACATACAATTTCCTCAATATTCTTAGAAGGCAGTTTCTTCAAAACACGGTCTACAACTTCTTTTGGAATAGGTGTTCGCGCCATGACAACATTTCTCAGAATCGTCATCAAATCATTCTTCTCATCAACAATTGCTCTCATTACTCTCTTTGCATCTTTTACTGGTACTCCCAGAAAAGCAACATCTCTCCCTAGTTCTGTACAGCGCGTACCTTCTTTGTCACGAACAATGAGTCTATCAGCTTCTAATTCATCATAGACCTCAAGTCCACGGAGTGCTTGCATTATCACTCCTCCAGCATAAGGTTTCGTATCTTCCTTCTGAAGTGCATACTTTGCGAATTTTATCAGATGCTTACAGAGTCGGTGTTTCCTAATACCTTGATATTTCCATGATTCACAAGAACATGAAACACCATCTTTTGCCCTCAATGTAGTATAATGCCAAATCTCTCTGCTTCCGCTATGAACAAGACCTTCTATTTTGTCTGGTCTGACTGACACAAATTTTACACTTGTATCAGGTATCTCTTTTGCTCTTGAAATTGTTGATCTAGTAGAGCGAAGTGTAAGTAACTTCTCTACTGAATGCTCGTCTTGACTCTCAGTCTGACGAATATCAGTTACAAGGTTACTGCTCCCCCAAAATGTGCGCTCAATTACAGAGAATGGGTCCTCGTTTTTCTTTGTCCCTCCACAGAGCTGCCGAAGGACTAAGTCTTGAACATTCTCAGTTTCATCCATTAGGCTATCAATTTCCCCAAGTCGTGGTTTTAGGCTGCCCTCTCGATCTTTTTCGAAATATTTCGCTATTACTCTTAGTCTCTCAGACTCATTATCTACAACAACAATACCAAAGGCTTCATTATCTATTCCTCTTCGACCCGCTGCTTCAAGAACGTCTGTTAGTTGCCATTCAGATAACATAGTAACCGATTCTTCTTGAGAAACCTCTTTACCAAATTCTTGCATAAACACCCCCATCAAGAAGACAACAGTTGCTCGTAACCCACTAGCAATAGCAAAGCGTGTTGGCATTATTATTACAGGCACGAGGTTCTCCTCCCAAGCTTGTGAAAGAGTTCGTCTCTGAACCCTTCCTATTCCCTCGTGGATGAACGCTACGCCTTTTGCGACTGATTTACTCAGATTTAGAGTGGTCTTACACTGTGGATACTTTTCGGTAACATCACGTGCAAGAAGTCGAAGGTCATCTCTATGTTCAGGGGATAGTCTCAAATCGATGGCTGTAGCCATGCTGCCCGTTTCAAATCCACCAAGTTGGAGCGCTAACTCCTCGCAAGTGGTTATGTTTGCGCAAAGAATCATTACTTGCCCTTGCCGATATGTCACGAACTCAGTCAAGTCTGACAGCGAATCTTCTGAGTCTTCAAAGGTTTTTACGCTGAAAATCAGCTTCACATCAGTTTTTGGATCCTTCACTATGTCAGCACTAAGCCATTTAGCAAGCTCATTCATGTCCTCTAGATGTGGACAGATGGCGACATACTGGATGTGCGCTTGGTTCAACAATGTCACTAGAACTGTTTCCAACCGCGGCCCAATGAGTGGTTGTCCAATAAGATCAAGCCGATCAATCAACACGTAGGTAACGCCATCAATGATATTGGGGTTGATGCGTGATGCTATGTCAAGCGAAGTATATGTTGCTACAACAACTCGACCAAGACCCTCACCTTCAGCAATTGCGGTTCGTCTTCTAATGATTTCCGACGCTTCAATTCCCAAACGGCGGCACTTCTGACTCAATGAACGAAATCGTTTCTCTGCTTGATGTGGGTTTGGACAAAGAACCAGTGCCCGAGCCCGATGATCTGAAGCTACTCTGTTGAGGAGACCAATCTCAGCAATCAAGTATGCCTCATCATAATCATATGTCACAAGGAGCTGGCTTTTTCCTCTGATAATTCCTTGTTGAACTGAAATGGACTGGAATCTAGTGAGTGTGGCAAGTCCTTGCCGTCTAAGCAACTCCAACAAACGAGGGGCTACCTGTTGGAGTTCCAATTCCCGGAGAGTGCTCAACTAGTCCCGCTCCATCAAATGCGCATATGGTGCTATGAGGTTATAGTATATTATCCTATTAGTTTTGTGTGTGCCTTGCCAAAATACCGTAAAGCTTTTCCAAAAATGCACAACTTTCTCAGTTTATTTATGCCCTTTAGAATGTGTGTTACCCGTCCTCTCATACCAATCTTATACAGACACATACAAAGTCTCAAAAGGAATCGTCAAACCTTTACAAATAGCAAGTATGAGGTTGAGAAATCAGCCATTACAATTGAGGCTTGAATGTTCATGGCTTTCGTAGCTACCACTGATTCATCTTTCAAAATCATATTGAAAAAAGACTTCAAGATCAAACCCGGGTCGACTTTCATTTGTGGATTTCATGGTCTCGGTGAGGTAGGCTTTCTGAGTACCGCTCATCTAACTCGGACCTTAGAGGCAGAACGTGTGGGATTTATCAAAAGTGATATGCTTCCTCTCTTCGTTTCAATGGAGAATGAACGTCTTGTTCTACCATTCGAGCTGTATTCTTACGACAAGAAGAAGATGATTTTTCTAGTCCCACGGTTTCAACCACATCAGTCAGAACAATGGGGGTTCATTGACAAGC
Source organism: Candidatus Thorarchaeota archaeon (assembly GCA_016840855.1). Lineage (GTDB taxonomy): Archaea > Asgardarchaeota > Thorarchaeia > Thorarchaeales > Thorarchaeaceae > SMTZ1-45. Next base: position 23,885 of record JAEORO010000076.1, read on the forward strand.
TCGCAAACTGGGTGGCTGAAAATAACTTCAAAGAAACCCTACTCCTTGGAGGACTAGACGCTTCCTTCAAGGAAGATGACGCAGAAATGCGATGTGTTCCAACATCTGCTTACAAAGACATGCTTGAAAAATGGCAGGTCCCTATTCTGGAAGAAGGCTTGTTTGTGGCTGGTCCACTCGCACTATTCCTTGCAGAGCTTGAAATGCATGGTGCTCCTGCAATTGGTCTACTCACATACGCAACAAGAGGTCGTCCTGATCCGCGGTCTGCAGCAACGATGCTTGAAAAAATCAATGAGATTTACGGGGTTGGAGCTAATGTCGAGCAGCTTCTAGAGGAATCTAGAGAGATTGAGAGACTTGAGAAAATGAGAAAATCCATTGAAGACTCAGACAGAACCAGTGACATGTTTGTCTAGCCCAAACGTCTTATGAACCAACCAATATCAACCAGATTCTTGGCAACAAGCTTCTCTGGTCCAAGTCGGGTCAGCTTTGATGCGTCTACCGATAATGAGGCAATCCCCAAACACTCCTTATCCTCGTTGAGAACAAGCACTCTTTGTCCTCTCATCAAAGAGAGGTTTAGCTCGAGTACAGACTCCTTGATTATACTTCTCCCATATGTAAACGCTTCAGCACCTTGTTTGGACACGATGATGAAATTAGAAGTTCCTTCAGCCACCTCAGCTAGAATTTGAAGGCTAAGTCTAAATCTTCCCTTTTCTAATGACCCTAGCTCTTTCCCCATGAATTGGATGTCAAGACTGTCTGCTGTTTCCATCAGTTTTGAAACCCACTCAGTTGGTATTGCATAGAGTGTCTGACTGCTCTCCTTAGATACGATTACTGGCGCACGGTTTCCAAGAACCCTCTTTGTCACTCCTACACCGAACTCGGTGTCTATTTGCTCAATGAGTGATTCCCAGGCAATAGGGTCAACAAGATCAATCTTCATTATTGCTCCCCTCCTTTTTCTTCATCTTACAAATGAAGAACCCCTCAGTACCATGGAGGTGCGGCAGAAACCGCCTTGCAAGTTTCAATGATTTGTTTAGTTTTATTCCATAGGGTTCTGAATATCCAGGTGAGCCAAACTCAGTAGATATGTTGACTATCTCCATCTCTGGGTGACGTTTCAATACATCATCTACCACAAATTCATTCTCTTCTGGAGCTATGGAACAGGTGGAATATACCATTATGCCGCCCTCCACAAGAATGTTGACGGCGGCTTCTAGCATTTCGTCTTCTCTTGTCGCGCAGAATCTTATGTCCGCCATTGATTTACTGGTCTTCCTAGTTGGGTCTAAAGGAATTAGTCCTTCTCCAGAGCAAGGTGCGTCAAGCAATATTTTGTCCGGCGTAAAGGGTAAATCATCTACTTTTTTGGCGTCGCTACGAAGTACGAGAGTGTTCGTTGCACCGCATCTGATTATATTGCTGTTAAGACTAATCATACGTTGTCTGTCTTGCTCGATTGCGATGACCATTCCCGTATTTTGCATCATCTGAGCAATATGGGTTGTCTTTCCGCCAGGTGCAGCTGCAAGATCAAAAACTGTTTCTCCTAGCTGGGGGTCCAATACATCAACAGCCGTCATTGAAGGAACGCCTTGAACATAATAGAATCCAAGCATGTGTTCGAGTAGAGCCCCAGGGGAAAAGCCCTTGAAGTCCGCGTAGAGACCCTCAATCAGCCATGGTATCTCTTCAAGTATCACTCCTTTTGTTTGCAATCGTTTCATAATCGTCTCTGGTGAGGTCTTTAGAGTGTTGATCCGAATTGCTGTTCTAATTGGCTGTTCGCAAGCCTCGATGAACCTTAGTGTTTCTTCCTCACCCCAGAGAGAGAGATAGCGTTCAAGCATATATTGGAGATACCCGTATTCTTTGGCAAGTTCTTTTGCTCTTTGACGTAGCTCCTTTTTCGCCATTCTCCAATCTCCAAATAATCAGTTCTTCTTACTCACCAATATCTTCGTTCCAGAGGATTGGATTGTCCTGAATAAATCTCTCCATCATTTCGATGCACTCGGCGTCATTAATGACTGTGACATCTACGCCTCTATCACGTACATATTGTTCAGGTCCCTGAAATGTTGTATTCTCACCAACAATAACCCGAGGTATTCCGTACAGTAACACAGCTCCACTGCACATATCGCAAGGCGACAGAGTCGAGAATAGAACTGCCTTTTGGTATTCCTTTGCAGTCAGTCTTCCTGCATTTTCAAGACAGTCCATTTCTGCATGAAGAACTGCGCTACCTTTCTGAATTCTCTGATTGTGTCCTCTGCCAACAATCTTGTCATCGATGACTAGAATAGAACCAATAGGTATTCCACCTTCTGAGAAACCTTTCTTAGCCTCTTCAATTGCTAAAGCCATGTACTTTTTCATTTTCTTGTTATCCATATAATCACATCAATCATAATTCTCTAAAGCTATCTTGAGCGCTGATGTTTCTGGAGGAATCAGTTGAGCTTCAGGTGTAAGCCGATCGGGGGTTGCAAGATCCTTGAACCCTGAGCCTGTAATGGGGACGATAACTCTATCGGAACTATCAATTGTTCCCTGTTCAACTAGAGCTTTTAGACCTGCTAATGCCGCTACTCCACTTGGCTCCGCGAATATTCCCTCTAGTTTACCCAGAAGGACTAGTGCCTTCTCAATTTCATCATCAGGAACTGCAACAACTTCCCCCTTTGCAAGTCTAAGATATTTCAGAGCTGCATCTCCATCCCATGGAAACGGATCTGCGAGACCTCCAGCAATAGTAAAATTAGAATCCCAAGGTGTGATGTTTAGTGGGTCTTGGCCTTCTTTGAACGCTCGCACAATAGGTGCACATCCCTCAGGTTGTACTACAACTGGTTTCGGGACATTATCAATCAAGCCCAAACCCTTGAATTCAAAGAATCCTTTCATTGTTCCCGCCATGAGACCGCCACTTCCTGTTGGGAAGAGGACCCAATCTGGTGGATCCCAGTGTGTCTGTTCAGCAATCTCGTATCCTAACGACTTGGTACCTTCAAATTGGAAACAATTGAATGGTCCAAAGGATGGTGATGGTGTCCAACCAAATTCCGAACAAGCCGCATGTAGCAACGTTGTTGTAGGATCAACTCCTTCGCGAACCTTCTTTACCCTGAAGACTTTGGCTCCCAGAGTTCTCAGATGAATGAGTTTTCCTTTTGGAGCATCTTCAGGAACAAAAACAACCGCCTGAAGTCCCGCCCGTGCTGCAAAGGTGGACATGGATGCTGCAGCGTTTCCTGATGAGGCTGCTGACACAGTTTCTGCACCATCTTCGAGTGCTCTACTGACTCCGACACAGATTGGCCTGTCTTTGAAGGACCCGGATGGGTTCACAGTTTCAATCTTTAATAAGAGATTTTTCAGTTTCCATTCATCTGCAAATTTCTTACTCTGGACAAGGGGTGTTCCACCTTCTCCCAGTGTTACTATGTTCTTTCTGTGTCTGAGAGGCATCAATTCAAAATATTTCCAAAGTCCTGGAACTTGTTTCTGGTAACTTTCCCTGGTGATTGTTTCTTTGAGTTTCTCAAGATCGAACTCAAAATCAATTCTTCCTCCGCATCCATCATTTGGAGGGACAGAGGACTCATCGTACTCCTTTCCGCATTTTGCACATTTGATGGTCTTGATACTAGTCACTGTGACACCTACCCCTCAGGTTTGATACACTGCAGTTATTTGGCTTATGGATGGAAACACCTATCAACCTGACACACTCGGTATGACTCAGATTTTATTCAGAGATGAAGATTTGAATGTTAGAGTCATTTGAAGTGGAGGTCAAGGTTGCAATAGAAGACATTGAATTGATGACTCGAAAACTTGTCGATTCTGGGGCAAAAGAACTGAATCGTGAGGTCCAGATTGACATCTACTTTGACCATCCGTGTCGAACTTTCGTAAAGACCGATGAAGCTGTAAGAGTGCGGACAATAAGTCCGCTCGATAAGCATGGACTAGCCACCTCACAAGCACCAAATGAACTCACATACAAGGGTCCGAAATTAGACAAAGAAACAAAGACCAGGGTTGAATATACAGTCGGAACTGATGATTCAGACCAACTAATTTCCATATTAGAAAGCTTAGGGTTCAAACCCATTGCCAAAATCGCGAAAAAGAGGACTTTCTTTGATCTTCGAAACATCACAATCAGTGTCGATGATGTGGAAGATGTTGGATTGTTTCTCGAATTGGAGTTTATTGCGCACCAGAAAGATGAGATGGAATCGGCCAAGAAAAACATCTTCGAATTACTTGGTGAACTAGGAATTGATGCGAAGCAGTCCATTTGTGATTCCTATCTAGAGATGTATCTGGCAGGAAGACTGTAGCTTCACTCTAGCTCGATCTCTTCTCTCAACTGACTCACGAACAATTCCAATGTTCTATGACGCTCCTCAGCCACAACCCTCGCTCCATCAGTGTACATCAGGTCCTTCAGTCGAAGTAGTTTCTCATCCGCATGACTCAGGAATCCTTCTATCCCCACGCCAGTGCTTGTAGCCTGAGCAATAGCACGAAATACACCAATTGCCCCTATGGCATCAAGTTTGTCGACATCACTGAGTATTTTTCCTTCCAAGGAATCGGGTTCAATTCCTTCACTGAACCTATGAGTTCTGATTGCATCTACAACTTCTTTAATCTCAGACTCGATAAAACCTGCACGATACAGAATCTCTTGACTCATATCCCCTGACAATACTGAGTGGGAAACACCGGTGATAGCTTCCTCTTGTCTTCCAATATCGTGAAGGAGTGCTGCAGCTCCTAAAATTTTCAGGTTTGCTCCCATCCCCTTTCCAATTCTAATGGATAGTGCGAATACTCTTCTAGTATGGTCCAGTGTGTGTGCTCCCTCTCCATTTAACACCAGTTTTTCTTTCACAAACTGTTCAATCAAGTCATGAGTTGATTCCAATGCATAGACCTCTTTTCATTGTGTGAATTTGATTGCTTTTGAACAGTCCTGCGTGAGGGTTTAGTAGTGTTAATTATCTCAAGTTACTTTCGGAAAACGAAATTTATTGAAATTGGGCAATGTTTTAATTGTTGAATTTGAATATATCAGAGCAATTCGCGTTCGCCCAATTTATACGACGCGCTATATTTCCTAAACTGCGAGTTAGGGGACTCATCAATTGAAAGCCTTCAAACTATCCTATCGTAAAAGAATGGGACTTTCTACCTTTATCAGCGCAATTTTCATAGTGGCTAGTTTCGTATGGACCTTGTCCACCCTTCTACCTGATTTATTCGCTCCCAGGCTATTTTCAGCACACTTTGAATATAACCAAATAGGACAATGGCCACCTGAAAACGCCTCTCTTCTCATCTGGCCCACTAATGGACAACCTTACTCAAAAATTGGAACGCCCTTCAATCTAAGTGCTGTAATCATAATAGATGGTTTTCCAGTTACAGCTCTTGAAAACATAGTCTTCTATGACGAAACCGATTCCATATTCATCGGTATGGCGTCAATCGGACAACCACCAGATTTACCCATAGCCAATATTACATATACATTTCCTCAAAATGCAACCATAGACTATCACATTATTTCAGCAACCTGGACAACTTCAATGGGATCAGTCACAAATCGGACTTCAATTTCCTGTGTGGATATTGTTGTTCCATTTTCTTTTCCGACTCACTCCATTTATGCTGAAGGACTCATCCTTGGTGAAATAAAAGCCCTCAGCGTGGTTCAGAGTACCAGCAATCGCCACAGAAATTAGGCTTAAGACCTTTCACAGATGACAACAACATTTCAAGATGGTTTCGATAAACTGGATTGAGTCCAGCTGAGCAACCCTTTAATTGCTAGGAAAGGACGTTTGAGAGTAACTTGTCACCACCGTGAGTTACAAGACACGCCAAATATTCCAGATAGTAAACGAGAGGACTAGTCTATTGAGCGCCGCAACAAAATCTGCCCGCAGAAGAATGGGGATTACTACACTTATCAGCGCAATCTTCATAGTGGCTAGTCTCGTCTGGGCAACATACAACTTTGTAATAGTCCAGTCTGGTGCCGTAAGGCAATTTGAACCTCATTTCGAATACGATACCATACCATACTGGCCCTATGATAACGATTTTGTGGGTGGCAGAACTAACTGGTTTGAAAACATCAATTATACAAATGTCCCTCTCGATATGGACCTCCCTGAAGACCTACTTGGCAACTTGGATGACATCATATTCACAGTAGTCCCAGCAGACCCGCCACAATTATGGCGTATTGGAGCATATGATGACTATGATGGTGCTAACTGGGGGAAAACCATCTTTGGTACGGATATTTTGGATTCAGATACACAACTGATAACATATGGTGAAGCCACAAACCCGGTATATACTGTTATTTTCAATGCTACCGCAGGAGCTACTGTTGGAGCTATGGAGATTCCCTCACTCTTTCCAGATATTCGAGTGATTGAGGACTCATTCATAACCTGGAGTATTGATGGAAATGGGAATCCATACCCAGACCCCAGTCTTTTACTAGACTACGATTTAGAAACTGATGCCTATGGTACCCTCCTCTTCACACCATTCATACAAGCACCCACAGGTGAGGAGGTCATTGTGACCTTTGATCTCACATTTGATACCCAAGACCTTGACAATGTACGGACAAACGCACTCTTGACTGTGCCAGGTGGATATGGTAACTACTTGACTTATCCCTCATTGAGTCAGCGTGTAATCGATAATATCACACAATTCCAATCAGTTGGTAATGATGCATATGAAAAAGCAATGGCTGTCCAACTGTATTTCCAGAGCACTTTCGAGGTTCGTGTTGACGCTGCAGCATTAACAGATAGACCTGATGGTCAGGAAATCACTGATTGGTTTCTTGAGCGTGGTGGTGGGCTTCCCATGGACTTTGCAACTGCATATTGTGTCTTCATGAGGTATCTTGGAATCCCTGCTCGCTTAGCCATGGGGTATGCTGTTGGTGACCCAGATCCAACATTCAGTTATCGAGAAGTGAAGGTCAGACACATGACTTTTTGGTCCGAGGTCTTCATCCCAATGTCCGGGTCTCCCACAGGTGGTGAATGGATTCAGGTCATTCCTGCGATGTTGCCTGAAGATATGGGTGGAGCTGAAGACCCCACTAACACACCAACACCAAATGTCCAGCTTCTTGTCTGGCCAACCAGTGGCCAACCATGGGCACAGATTGGAGTCCCATTCAGTTTGAGTGCAGCCATCACAATTGATGGAGTTCCTGTCACAACTCCTGAAGTCATCACTTTCTATGATGAAACTGACTCTGTTTTCATTGGCGCAGCAGCAATCCAACCCAGTCCACCAATAGCTACCATCACACACACTTTTCCTGCTGGTGCATCAATTGACTATCACATCATTTCAGCCACATGGACTACTTCAACATACTCTATCACAAACCGAACCTCTATTTATTGTGTGGGAGATCCTAATCCATTCTCATATCCAACTCCTTCAACTGAATCTGGAGGATTCATCCTCAGTGAAACAAGAGAGCTCAATGTAAGTCAAGGGATAGACACCCACTTTGCATTCTGGGAGGACACAATCCACGTCTATGGAACGATTAAGGTGGGTGGAGTCCCAGTCAACAGCTCAAAACACGACAACACGAATATTGGTATCTATTGGGATAACTCATTCATGGGAAATGCTACTTTTGATGAGTATGGCTATTACGAGTTAGATATCTATGTGGACCCGTTGGACCTCTTACGAATGACTGTTGGAGCTCATGAAGTCTGGGCGTGGTATCTTGGGGACTGGGACCAATACGGTGTTCCTCGCCTCCTTCCAGCCCGATCGAGCAACAATTCAACCGTCACCGTCTGGGGTCGTGTAGGATTCGATTTGTATGTATACCCCACTGATGTTTCCCCAGGTGGAACCGTCTATTATGATGGCGTTGCGTATCTTCTAAATGGTACCTTATTACCGACGAGCGAACAGGTTGGAGTTTTTTTTGGGTCGCAAGCAAATGCAACACCTAGTCTGAACTCTACTGGTGGCTTCACATGGAGCTATCCCATTCCTAGTGCTCAGCCTGAAGGTACATATTTCGCCTATGCAAACTGGACTTCTCCTTGGACACTGATTGCAGGTAATTGGAGTGTCTTTATCCCAGTCAATGTTGGGTCAAGTGGTACACAACTCTCAATTAATCTGCTTCCCGACCCTCTCTATATCGGATGGAATTATACAATATCTGGATACTTGACTCATGTGTCAAACAGTACTGGCATTGGCGGTCAGCTGGTCGACATCTATTGGAACAATGGATCAACCTTTCTCCTTGGCAGTGTGTTCACAGCTTCAGATGGATACTACGAATTGAATTATACGGTCCTCCTTTCGGATGAAGGCCCAGTTGAATACTGGTCAAACTTCACATCAAAAACGCCTACTCTTACAAGTTCAGAATCAACACACCTCTTTACTACTGCAAAGAAACTTGACATCTCACTAGACCCTATCTCCGTCACACCAGATCCTGTGTTCCTTCTTCAGCCAGTTGATATTCAGGGACTTCTACAGCTCCCCGAGTTCGCCATTCCTTTGCCGAATGAGTGGGTAGAATTCTGGTTGCAGAATAGCACTGGTGTGTTCAACATTGGAAGTGACATGACAAACTCCTCTGGAGGGTATTTCTATCAATACACTATTCCCATTGGACAAGCGACTGAAGTCGTGAACATCTGGGCAAACTACACTTCACCCTACTACAATGTATATGATGGCGAGTCTGTCCATGAGCCGTTGGACATACAAGCAACCAGCACCCTAATCTCGATTCAAGAAGACTTCACATTCTACCACTTGAATGACACCATTCTCCTCTATGGTACGCTCTTATTCTCAAATGGTACTCCCATCCAGTTTGAAACAGTCTATATCTACTGGGTCAATGCATCTGGAACATTTCCTTTCGCAAAGACAACTAACGCATCCGGTTACTATCAAATGTTCTATAATTGCACTCCAACACAGGATGAGCCAGGTCTGATAGATGTCTATGTGAACTGGACGTCTTGGATTCCTATCTATGCTGATGCTTCTAGTTCAATCGCTCCACTGATACAGCTTCAAAGATACTATCTTGAGATAGCCCTCAACGTGCCTTCTCAACTCTATGTTGACGAAACAGCTTTTGACATTGAAGGTGTACTAACATATCTTGGTGGTGCACCGCCACTGGCTGGGGAAACAGTGTACATTTCATGGTGGGACGGTGCTGGTTGGTACGAACTTGACAATCCGGTGACGAATTCAACTGGTGGTTTTCTTACATCACTTGGTTTTGTAGGGTATGATGAGGGAATTTACTACTTCCGTGTTCTATACAACAGTTCAAACCCTCTGAACAATGATACAGTTGCATATTTTGATATCACACGAATTAAGTATGCGATTAATCTTGATGTGACCATCAATCCCAATCCAGTTATGCAAAACGAAACTCTGATAGTTCATGTCTATGCATACTTCGCACACAATGGTACTGCTCTCTCAAACGCGACAGTTTCCATATTTTGGAACAATGGAACTCTACCACTTCCCTTCCTGGGCAATGTCCTCACAAATGGGACTGGTCAGGGTGAACTTTACTACTCCGGAATGAGTTGGGACACTGTACGATCAGGTATTGAGGTATATGGTGTATACGCAGGGACTGTATTCCGAGCATCAAGTGAGTCGGTGCATAACATCCTCACTCTGAACCAGTGGCAAACAATATTCACTACTGTTAACCTCCCACCTGGACCGTATAGACTTGGAGAAACTATTGTTGTTACGGGATACCTCGAGTATGCAATTTCTGGTATTCCCTATATCGATGTTACCGTCGAGCTGACTCTTCTAGGAATCACCCGAACAACAGATGTGACCTCATCAGATGGCTCGTTCACGCTGAGTTGGGATATTCCCGGAACCCTCCCACCAGGCAACTATAGCTTATTCGTCGAATTCAACTCGTTATATCCATGGATAACTGATGCTTCGTTTGCGTTACCGCAGATTGAAGTAATTGCTCCAGGTTACTTTTGGCCTGAGTTCACGGTGACGCCAACAACTATCTATCTGGACCAGGTTTTGAATATCACAGGGCGAGTGACTTGGGACAATGGGACACCATATGCAAACTCACCAGTAGATTTCTATTGGGGCGACTATTTCGGAGTCAATAATCCCTTTGTCATAGACTTCTTGACTGATGGTAATGGCAGATTCTCCTATCTCTTTCCGATTCCAGATGACCTTGGTCTTGTTGGAGTAAGAGAGGTTTGGGCATATATCGACCCTGCTGGGTATGCCACATTTGGAGTGTCTCCACGTATTCCTATTCTAATTGACCTCTATTCTGTTGCTATCACAGCTATTGTGGATTCGACAACTGTATACCTAGGAGGCAGTCTTACCTTCTCAGGAACCCTACAACTTACCGACGGTACTCCTCTAGTAGGTTATGACATTGAGATTTGGTGGGGTGGCAGTCATCTGACCACAATCACCATCAGTGACACGATTGCTGGTGCGTTCAATTATGTCTATCCGATATCTTACAGTAATGCACTAGGTGTCATCTCAGGATATGCTCTTTTCACACCTCCTTCGATAGCTTGGGGTACTACAGATACCATTGAGTTCTTCGAAGATGTGACTGTTATAGAACGCGTAGATGTCTTCATGGATACACAACCTGCTGACAATACTGTAAGCCGAGGTGATACATTAATCGTAACTGGTTATGTTCGCAACGACGGAGGCTTTTTAGCTGACGGTGTGAGAGTTGAAGTTCTAGTTGATGGTGGGGGAACTGGTTCTACGGACATTACCGCTGCTGACGGTAGTTATTCCATTTCACTGCCGATTCGAGATAATCAAGCACGTGGTTCATACATTATCAGCGTTCGGGTCACTTCAACATTCCACGAACTCCGGAATGGTCCTGTTAGTTGGACCATTCTGGTCTACATTGATTCACATATCTATGTCCAAACAAATCAGCTATCAGTAATGCATGGAGAATCTTTCTCTGTGATTGTCCAACTCACTGATGATGATGGAGTGCCTCTTGATTTTGAGTTGGTGTCACTCTACCTAGGTTCCACATATCTTATGGATGCGGTCCTTTCAGATGCAAGTGGTGACTCGTTTAATTTGGTGGTGCCACTGAGTTGGGCTGAGGGTGATGGATATTTCGTTGTTTCAGCAGAGTATGATGGCAGATTGTACATTAATCCCAGTAGCGATGAATCAACTGAATCCATTCATGTATTCAACAGTCCGGTCTTTTTAGCTACTCCAAGCAGGGTTGATCCCGGACAGTCTTTCAATATACTTGTAACAATTCAAGACTCAGAAGGAAACCCGGTGAGATCGCGTGAGGCGGGGTTGAACTATAACGGTACAAATGTGGGTCCCTATGTCACAGATACTGAAGGAAGATTCTCATACAGCGTACCCGCACAAGTTGAGGGATCTTTCATCAACTTTAGAGTCATTCTCATATCCCCCGAAGTGGGTAATATTCAATCTAATACGTTCACAATCAATATACAAACAATAGGTGGTAATCCATTGCAAGGAGCAGATTTACTCATAGCAAGTATTTTACTCGTTGGTGCAGTTGTAGCCGTTTTGGCATACCTGTACATAGTAAGAGGAATGTTCCGCAGTCCTATAATCTCGAGAGGAATTGATATCCCAACCAAGCTGCGAAATATCAAGAAACTCGCAGACTCTGGAAAGTATGGTGCCTCTATAACTCTGGCCTACCGTACCTTCGAGCAGATGTGTGGCACGAAGATGGGCTCCGAACGGACTCATTCCGAGACCGCTCGTGAGTATCTAGATCGTATCTTACAAACAATCCCCCTCGATGCAGTGACTGTTGAACGGTTCGTACAGACATATGAAGAGGCTCGCTTCTCTCATCACGAAATGACTCGTGAGCGATATGAAGAAGCTGTTCGTATCTTTACGGACCTCTATCCTAGAATTGACTCAACTGCCCCCGTGGAGTAATATAATGGAGATAAGCGAATGGGCTGGAAAGAAATCCTGCAAGTGACCTTATTCATCTTGGCATGGGTCCCAGTAGGTATTCTAGCCGGAAGCACATTGATTGGAACACAGTCCACCTACGACTGGGACTTCTCTATCTACAATGATAGATATTCCGGACTCAGCTTATTCGCAGATAATATTGAAACCAGCGGTTACGATGTGATGTCCATTCAAGCAAGCATGAGCGTTGTTTCAAGGTATAATGGGTCTGCTGTAATTGTCATTATGGGTCCCGTGCGCGACTTCACCATCGATGCTGCTCTAGTTATATTCACACATTTAATGGCTGGTGGAGGTGTCCTCATAGCAGATGACTTTGGATCCGCTAATGTATCTATGGCATTACTGAATTATCTATTGGACTCGTTCATTCCTGACAATACAACCCATGGTCTTTTGTCATTCGTTAATGGAGTCCTTCTAGATTTGGACTCTTATGATCCACAAAAAGAACCAAGATTACCAATCATTAGAGACTTACGAGCAGGTCTTGATGGTGGAGCACTCACAGCTGGAGTGTCAGAGCTTCATCTTAATTGGGCATCTGCAATCAGTCCTTATTGTCTCCTTGGTCGTGCTGGTATTGCTTGGACAACACCTAGGTCTTGGTGTGAAACGAATATTACAGATCCTGAACCTGAACCTGACGAATATGAGTTGAGTGGAAGTCTCCCCGTAGTAGGTGCTATTGATCTCTCAGCGACAGGGACTTCAAATGGTGGGCGCTTGGTTGCAGTAAGTGACCCTAGTATATTCAACAATGATATGCTAGGTCGGTTCTCAGATAACGAACGATTTGGTGCCAATATAATTGACTGGCTCTCCGATGGTGACACCTCTCAACCCATCCTATTCTGTGAACAGCTTCTAGAGATTCCTTGGTGGGAGAGCGAGTTCTTCTTTGGACTATACTTGGGCAGAGTCCTGTGGCTCTCTTCACTACCCCTGGGAATATCTGCTGTTTATCCTCTCTTTACGACCATTGGAATAAAGAAATACCTTCCAGATATAAAGAAGCCAGAGGTCAAGAGTGTTTCAGACGTCTTCCTACGAAAAGGTCAAACATATTTCAGTGAACGAATGTCATACTATCGAACTGAGGGCAACTATACACGAGTAGTCAAGATGCTATATCGACGCTTACGTCGCGGAATTCGAAAGGCGCAGCAATGGACTGAGTATGACTCTAAAAAAGTGTGGGAAACAATGCAATACAAAGATCCAAAGCTGAAAGAGAGTGAATTCTTCCGGACCATTGCGCGGATCGAGGAAATATCAGAAGATCCGAATATCAAGATAAAGGAGAATGAGATGATGGAGCTCTTCTTCTTCATGCGTAACATCCAATCACACATGATAGACACAAGAAAGAGGTAGAACTAAATTGACAACAGAAGAAACGAACGACACTGTGGTAATTGATACCTCAGCAACCATGACAATTGACGAGGTACATAAGACCACGAGTGATATTATTCGAGAATGCAGTCGCATAATTGTTGGGAAAGAAGACATCCTGCGTGATGTCCTCATCGCTTTTCTCTCAAACGGTCATGTTGTTCTTGAAGGCGTACCTGGTATAGCCAAAACCTACATGGCTCGAACATTCGCAGAGATTCTGGGTTGTGCATTCAAGAGAATACAGCTGACTGTGGACACCCTTCCGGCTGACTTGCTGGGAAGCAATGTGTTCAACCAGCGAACAGGAGAATTCTGGTTCCGTAAAGGTCCAGTGTTCTCAAATCTTGTGCTGGCTGATGAGATTAATAGATGTCCTCCCAAATCACAGAGTGCACTCCTCGAGGTAATGGAAGAACGACAAGTATCAATAGAAGGCGTGACCCGCAAACTTCCACGACCATTTCTGATTATTGCCACTCAGAATCCGGTTGAACAAGAGGGCACATATCCTCTACCTGAAGCGCAACTTGACAGGTTCATGTTTCGCTTGATACTGGATTACCCTACTGACCAAGAAGAAGCTGAAGTCATTCGTAGGAAGCATCTTGGTGAAGCTACTGATTTGAATGTTCTTGTGGATCCCGCTGCAATGGTGAGAATGCAGAACACATGCAAGACAGTGTTCATCGAAGAAGATGTCATCAACTACATCCGTGATATCGTAGTCCGAACACGAAATGACCCTCAAATCCTTCTCGGAGGCTCCCCACGAGCATCACTTGTGCTCATGAATGCATCAAAGAGTCGTGCTGCAATGCAAGGTCGAGACTATGTAATTCCAGAGGATGTTCGTCGTCTCTCAGTTCAAGCTTTGAATCACAGACTCATACTAAAGCCAGAGGCAGAGCTTGAGGGACTAACAGTGCAGCGAGTAGTGACCAAGATTCTTGGAGAAGTAGATTGTCCCAAATAGCCCATTGAACATCATGCCCTAAGCTAGATGGAGAAGATATGGATTGATAACACAGAGAGGCTTCGTGGTAGTGTTTGCGGGAGTCCTTCTACTTACTAGTGGATTCTCCTTCATTAACTTCTACCTCGTCCTCCTAGGAGTCTATTGTGTGATTGGTTTAGTAGTCACGTTGCCTCTCTTTGCATTGACAGCTAATCTAGCTGGTATTGAAGTGGACCGCCAGATTGACAAAGTAAAGGTGTTCTCTGGAGATTTCCTACGAGTTCGCGTCACCATTCGAAATGTTTCTCGGCGTCATTTTGACTTTATTGAGGTTCATGACCAGTATCCTGAAACTTGGATTTTAGCTATTGGAGAGAATTTCATTGCGTCCCGGATTGAACCCGGTAGCAGCATGACGTTCTCCTACATCCTCCAAGCACGGATGCGCGGAAGATATTATCTTGGTCCAACTGAGGTCATCATGCGAGATAGACTTGG
>JAEORO010000077.1 GCA_016840855.1 Candidatus Thorarchaeota archaeon
GATTATTATAATTTTCATACGATTGCTAGCCGCGTCGTATGATCCAACTAATGCAGGAATTGCGTCTTTTCCAATCATACGAAGAGCATCAGCTGCTTTGCCTCTGACACTCTCAACTTTATCTTTCAATAATGAAGCTATCATTTCAATTATCTTGTGATCGGCAACCCTCATTTCACCCAAGACTTCTATTGCCCCTTGCCTAACAATTGGATTTGGGTGGTTAATGATTTCCAAAATAGCTGGGATAGCTGGCTCACCTATTTGGACAAGTGTGTTCATTGATCTATATCGGACTCTCCAATCACTGTCTTCTAGGGTCTTAATTAGAGTAGGAATAGCTTCTGTTGAGCCCTTACCAATACCTTCTATAGCTTGAGCTGCTGCTGTCCTTACAGTCCATCCAAGATCTCTTAAGCTTTGAATCAATCTTGGAATCGCACTATTTGCACCTTGTCCCATTTTCCCTAGGGTTTTTGCAGTTTCAGTTCGAACTTCTTCATCTTGATCATCAAGAGCTGTAATTAAACTTGATACTGCTACATCAGAGGCAACCCCAATTCTACCCAAAGCGATTGCTGCCTCTTTTCTAATTGAAACTTCATTATCATTTAGCAAACCTGCTAACTTGGGAATAGCATCAACTGCGGCTTCTCCAATTTTTCCAAGTGACTTTGTAGCTTCTCGGCAGATACTCCAATCATTGTCCTCTAAACAGTCTACTAATTTTGAAACACTAGTGGACGCTTTTTCACCCAATTCACCCAAAGAAAGAGCCGCATTGAATCTTATTGATCGAATATCGCTGGATAGGTACTCAACTATCTCACCAATGACCTTTGAATCCTTTTCCGCTCTTGCTACAACTAATTCAACTTTTGCATCACGTAGAAGTTCCTCCAAAGTTGCAGACATCACTGATACCTCCTAAATCCCAAGATACACCTTCCTAATTCGAGGTTCTCTTTCGAGTTCTTCTCGAGTACCACTCATCTCAATCTTACCATCTTCGAGGACATATATAGTGTCAGCAACTTCCATTGCTAATACTGCATCTTGTTCGACTAATAGGGTGGTGGTGCCTTCTTGTTTTATCTGTTCTATGGCTTCAAAGATCTTGTTTTTCACTTTGGGTGCAAGTCCAAGTGAAGGCTCGTCAAGTAGCAAAAATTTAGGATTTGCCATTAATGACCTAGCAATGGCTAACATTTGTTGTTCACCACCACTCAGAGTACCAGCTCGTTGCTTCGTACGTTCGTGGAGTCGTGGAAAGATCTCAAAGACAAGATCCAAAAGTTGGGAAAACTTGGTCTTGTCCTTCAAAGTGTAAGCACCAAGTTCAATATTTTCCATGACCGTCATATCATAGAACAATCGTCTACGCTCTGGACAATGAGCAATACCTCTTCGGGCAATCTCATATGCATCCAATTCATCAATCCGCTCGCCATTGAAAACGATTTTGCCGCGGTCTATTTCTTCCAAACCTGAAATTGCTCGAAGTAGAGTGGATTTTCCGGCACCATTTGGACCGATTACTGCATCTAAGGAATTGGCTTCAACTGTGAGATTAATCTCTTCCAGAGCTTTTGCTTTTCCATAATAATGATAGACTTTCTTCAATTCAAGCATAATCTTCACCTCTTCCCAGATATGCTTCAAGTACAACTTTGTTATTTGCTACCTCCTTTGGCGGACCTTCTGCAATTATCCTTCCCTGATGCATTGCAATGACACGTGGAACTAGTGTCATTAATTCACGTAGGACATGTCCAGTCATGAAGATAGTAACTCCCTCATCCATTAGCTGATTGATCAACTTTGTAATTCCTAATCTTTCTTCATGAGCGAGTCCGCTAAAGGGTTCATCAAGAAGAAGTAGTTCCGGGTTTGTACCAAGTGCTTTTGCTATCTCAAGTTTTCTTAAATCTCCGTGAGGGAGGATTACAGGAGGAAGTCTGGCTTTATCAATAAGACCCACAGAGGATAGGATTGAGCTTGCTGCTTCATCAACTCCAGAAGATCCCAACGCTTCCTTTCCACGAGGAGAAAGACAGGCGACAGAAACATTATCAAGAAGGCTAAGAAAGCGAAATGATCTTACCAATTGAAAGGTTCGAGCCATACCTAGATTGACAATTTGATAAGGCTTCTTATCAGTTATATCCACGCCATTAAAACGAATAGTACCTGAGTTTGGTTTCTCGAAACCTGATATCAGTTGAAAGAGGGTAGTCTTACCAGCACCATTGGGTCCGATTAGCCCCAAAATCTCTCCTCGTTGTACATCGAAATTGCAATCATTGACTGCTGTCAATCCGCCAAATTTCTTTGTCAGATTCTTAATTTCTAATATTAGACCCATTTTACCTCCTCCGTATCAAATCCCACAAATCCTGGACTCTCTCAAGGAATGGATTCATAACACCCTCATCAGCAAACCGAATGATGAGAATCAGAACCGCGGCAAAGATCAACACAGCTGCTGCAGCGAGAGGTCTCAATAGTTCGCTCAGTACTGTGAATAGAAATGCTCCAATCACTGACCCATAGATTGTCACCATTCCTCCAATAGCAGCCATTATGATAGCATAGAAGGAATAGAGTGTTTGAAAGACAGCAGGATTTACTGCTCTTGTGTTCAGTACGAAAAGAGCGCCTGCAATTCCTGCAAAGAATCCACTTATCATGAATGCGATAAGTTTGTAGACGGTAGTGTTGATCCCTGATGCATCAGCACAGGTCTCATCATCTCGAATTGACTTCAGGATTGTACCAAGTCTTGAATCAACAATAGCACGCATACTAACTAGCGAACCAACCATGAATGCTGCTATGATATAGAAGATTGCAAAGATATTCCCAATCGAGGGCAACCCTGAGATACCTTCCGTTCCGCCAAGCCATGTTCCAGTCAAAAAAAGATTCCATAGAATGAGCGAAAATGCCAGAGTTCCTAGTGCTAAATAGGGTCCCTTCAATCTTAAACAGGGAATTCCAATTAATAGACTAAATAATACTGCATAACCCGCACCAATAAAAAGTGCAATAATCCAATGAGTACCCACGAAATCGACAAATGCTGCTGTGAAGTATCCTGATATCCCAAAAAAGGCGGCATGCCCAAAACTGACTTGTCCAGCAAACCCTGCCAAGAAATCCCAGCTCGCAGCAAAGATTGAATATATCATTGCTGTGACTAAGATTATTGTTATATATTCATTCCCAGACAAAGGTACAAGCAAGAGTCCTACGAGGGAAAATAATGTAATACTTCCCCGGAATGTTCGTGCCCATACTCTGAAACGATCAGCAAGAGAATGAAAATCAACCTGAATACTCATCATTTGTTAAAACAGCTCCTTCTTTCCTAGGAGTCCTTGTGGTCTTACCAATAGCATAACTAGAATCACAACAAGGGGGATGATTGATGAAAACGTGGGGCTTATGACATAATCAGTGAATGAGGTTGCATATCCAATTATGAATGCTCCAAGTATGCTGCCAGGGATACTCCCCATCCCACCAAAGATTGTTACTGCAAATGCAAGCAATAGATATCCCCATCCTATTCGCGGTGCAATGAAATTCCCTGGAGCGTATAAGATTGCAGCAAACCCCACAAGTAGTGCTGATATCATTACGCTTGTCATTAGAACCATGTCCGTGTTAATTCCCACAAGTTTGGCTGCTTCCAGATCTTGTGACACAGCTCTGATAGTCTTGCCAATCTTTGATTTATTTATGAAAAGCGTCACTAATGTGACTAGTATTGCCGATCCAATCATCAATGCAAGAAGCTGAGCTGGAAAATTAACCCCAAAGAAGTTTATAGTCCCAGGTACCGGTGGGACAATATAATATGTTTGTGAACTATAGAATCTCACTAATTGCTCGAAAAAGAATGCCAATGCAAAGGTAACCAAAACGATGCCAATATGTGATTCTTGGAGCGGCTTCATAAGACCTAGATATGTAACAGCAGCGACTCCTACAACCACTCCAAGGCTAATAATCGCGGCTATCCAGAATCCAAATCCAAAGATGGTGATCATCCAATAAATTGTGTATGCTGTTATGAGGAAGAATGCTCCATGGGCCAAGTTCAGCAGTCCGCCTACTCCATATACCAGAGAGAAGCCCAAAGAAAGGAGAGCTAGCAAGGCTCCCTGTACCGTACCAAAGATCAGTATTTCCACAATCACTATTATCGACCTCTTATCGTATCCTATAACTAGAAGTTCTTTCAAAATAAGAAACATCCCCCCTATAAAAAGGGGGGAGTTTTTTCTCAGATGATTTCCGTATTGACAACTACGCGTTGATTCCCCATGGAGGTAGCGATAGTGTACCTGTTGCAACAGTGTCTGAGTAAACATAACCTCCTGTTGGAACAACGACCTTATTTCCGCCTGCTTGCCACTGGCATAGCAGCGTATAGCTATAAGATGGACTCGCATACAGATCATGGGTTGAAGTGAAGGCTATGGTGCCACCCGCTCCTGTGTATGGGCTAGCTGTGTTAATCGCCTCCAAATAGGGTACTATGTCTGCTGAAACGAATGATTGAGCATCTTCAATGGCTTTTGCTAAAATATACATGCCATCATAGCTCCCTACAGCTGTGTAGAGTGGTTCTGCACCATAGAGATCAATGAAGTCATCCCAGAATGGAATCGTCTTTGTCGTCTTAGCTGTACGATGGACTGATTGGAGTAGGGTTTCATACTGACAAGCACCACCAGTATTATTCCAGTAATTGTCAAGTTGACCCATTACATTAATGCCTACCAAGACACATTGCGGCTGAACCTGGGCATATTGTGTTGTCATCAGGATTCCACCCGAGCCTGAGAGGATTGGCACTGTTATTTGAGCACCAGCAGTCTGAATCTGCTGCCAATATGTGGCAAAGTCAGCTGACTCAGCGTCGAGTGGGAACGCAATATCTTCAACCAGCTCCATACCTAACAATGGCAATTTTGCATTCATGACATAAGGCATCGCTTCAGTCCAGGCGATTCCTTCACGCATAAGTGCAACCTTGGTCACGTTGAGTCCTTGTGTTGCACCCAAGTAACCTTTCAGATATACTATATACGTGAACAACGATGTTATCAGAGATGTGGTATTGATTGGCATAAGGCGGAAGAAGTACTTGTACCTATCATAATTGGATACAGTACTGTCGGGCCAAGTTCCACCCGATACTTTCTCGCAGAACACATCAGTAGCAGCTCCCGTGTCAAAGAAGAGCATTTCCTCATCCATTACAGTTTCCAGGTACGCCAGCAACGCTTCAGACCTGAATCCACCCAAAATGAATTGGGCCCCATCTTGTGTAATGATCTTCGTTGCGGCTGTAGTCCCTTTAGTTGTATCGAGCTGAGGCTCTTCTTCAGCCGTGTCTTCAGCTACAAGTCCAAAATAATATGTCACACCGTCTACCTCAATGCCACCTGCAGTGTTTATTTCATCACAGGCCATATAGGCGCCTTTCCAATTTCCTTGGCCGGTGATAGCACCTGTATCACCTAATAGTCCCACAACGATAATCTGCTCGCGTGGAGTGCCAGCTGGAGCGCCTGGTGTTACTAATTGTCCTGTTACTAACGCACCATAAGGTGCTGCAGGCAAGAACAAGTACAAGCCAACACCTACACCTGCAATGACAATGACGATGAGAACTACGGCGACAATTTGTTTAGTTTCCATAGAATTCTCTCCTTCATCTCCTCTCCAATTGAGATGTAATCATCCCTATCAGCATGCGTGCTATTTAAGTATTAGTTAATTTTGGAAACCATCCACTAATTTTCATGATTAGTTCCGGACAAAAATTAGAATAAAAGATTGGAACTTCGTATTAAAAAATAGTTAAAAATTATCAGACCAAAATTGAGTTAATATCTTGATAATATGATTTAGAACTGTAATGATTTAGATGTACATGACGGAGTACTCATAAGACTCAAATTTCGCACTTCTCAGAGATGATTACAATGACTGAGTCTGAGAAAATGAGATGGGACCTCTCTCAACTCATCGAGTTTGATGATCCTGGCTACATTGAAGAACAATTATCTGCTGCGATAGAAGCTACTAAGGAGTTTGGCATTAGACATCGCGGAAAAATCGTGTCATACGATGCAGATCAAATTCTGGCAATGTTTGAAGAGTATGATCAAGATACACTTCGATATGAGGGACCATTCTTGTATGCTCGAAGAATGTATGATGCGGATATGAACAATGATGTTGCGAAGAGGTTGGCAGACAAGGCTAGAACTGCCCTTATGTCGCAGCAACAAGCTTATGCTTTTGCCCCTCTTGAGCTAGGAGAACTACTTGCGAAAAATCCTGAAATCATTAATAGTCCAGCACTTACTGATTACAAACATTTCCTAGAAAAGATTAGTAGGTCTATACCTTACATGCTCAGTGAAGCTGAAGAAAAAGTCATAATTGCAAAGGACAAGAATGGTGTCCGTGCATGGTCTCAGCTTCAGGGTGATTGGCTAGCTACACGAACTTACCAATTAGAGATTGATGGAGACATCAAAACCCTACCCTATGGTGAAATAGTCCAATACTATCAGCATAGAGACCGCGATTTTCGAAAACATGTTCACGAGGTTGTCTATAATAACCTTGGAGCTGATCATATTCTCTGGTCCGCTGCTCTCAGATCTATCTGCGCAGATCATCTACAGATGATGAAAATGAGGAAGTGGGAGTTACCTATGACTCAGAGCTTTCTTGCTAATGATGTTGATGAAGAAACTGTTACTGCGCTAATGAATACTATAGAAAAGAATCGAAGTGTCTATCAAAATTATCTCCGTTTCAAAGCAAAAGTCTTGGGTATTGAGAAACTTGGCAATTGGGATATCATGGCTCCATTAAATGATACACCCGAGAAGAAATACACTTGGGAGGAATCTCAAAAATTAGTTGTTGAGGCCTATATTGAGTTTGATGAGGAGATTGGAGCTTGGATTCAAGAAATGTTTGACAAACGCCATATTGATGCTGAAGTACGAAATGGGAAAAGATCAGGTGCCTACTGCGCTAAATGGCATGCAGGAAAGAGTGCATACATACTCCAAAGTTTCAATGGTACTATCTCGGATGTTTTTACACAAGCACATGAGCTTGGACATGCTATGCATGCCTATCTTGGTACACGTGCTCAGACACCCTCTAATTTTGATATTAGCTATTGTGTCGCTGAAACCGGTTCAATATTCGGAGAACTTCTCATTACTGAAAAGCTTCTAAAGCTAGCTAAGACCAAAGAAGAAAAGAAATCACTTCTCGCTACTGTTTGCGATGAGTGCGGAGATACTGTTTTTCAGGTTGCAACTAGAATCTGGTTTGAGAATTCGCTCTACGATGCTATTGAGAAAGGCAAGTATCTTGATGGTGATCTTATTTCTAAGCTCTGGGTTGAAGCACGAAACAAGATGTACGGTGACTCTGTTGAATGGCTTGACGAGATGCAATGGTGGTGGACATTTAAACTACATTTCTACATGCCCACTTTACGCTACTATAATTATCCCTATGTCTACGCCCAGTTGTTCGTCTATGCTATGTATAGATTATACAAAGAACAGGGAAATGAGTTTGTCCCCAAATTGAAGGCACTACTTGCTGCTGGCTCAAGCAAGAGTCCCAGGGATCTTGCAGCTGAGATTGGCTTCGATATAACAAAAGAAGAATTCTGGCAGAAGGGGATTGACCAATATAAAGAGTTCATCAAGCAGTTTGAAGAAACTTTGCAAAAGAAAGAGAGGGCTTAGAGCCCTCCCATCCAAAATTGTACTATCGTTTTCTAAGCCAACCAACTGCAAGTATTATCAATACAACACCAATTCCAGTTCCGACAACAAGAACCAAAAACCATGGGAATTCATCTAGCATCTGTGATGGTACTATTATTATGAAACAATCAAAACCACCATTATGAGTTTCATCAATTGTAGGAAAGTCCTCGGATTTAGTATTCCCAGCAACGACAATGTTTCCCTCTGAGTCGACTGCGATGCATTTACCTTCATCCTCTCCGGAACCTCCAAGGTAGGAGGAGTATTCGAGGGCATTTGTTGTAGTATTGAACTTTGAAACAAAAGCTTCACCTGCACCACTAAATGTAGCATCAAATGCATTCACAAGAGGAAAGTCATTTGATTCAGTGTAGCCAGTTATGTAGGCAGCTCCAGCAGAATCATGTATGATAGCAGTACCGTCTTCGGTATCACTACCACCAATGAAGCTTGAATATAGGATCGAAGCTCCATCCTGACTCAACTTGAAGACAAAGCAATCTATTAGTCCCTTCAACGAATCAGAATAAGCATTTTGTGTTGGGAAGTTTGATGAGGATGTAAACCCGGTCGCGTAAACAATGCCATCATCATCAACAGAAATTGAGTTCAATTCATCCATTCCAGAACCACCGACATATGTTGAGTAGAGAACAC
>JAEORO010000078.1 GCA_016840855.1 Candidatus Thorarchaeota archaeon
ACCCCCTTGCACGTCTTATAAAAACTGGATTTTTATTATCTATGAGCTTGACTACTGAGTCATCCGCTCTTTGATGTATTCTTCTATTATGCACAAGGAAATAGTCAACAATATCTCGAATTTCACTCATGATTATTTCAGGTTCAATATACATGGGCATGCCTGTAGGATTGGCGCTTGTCAGAACTAAAGCAGGTTCGTTAGTATTTCTGAAGAGAAGATGATGTATCGGCGCATATGGCAACATGACCCCAATACTATCTAGTCCTGGAGCAATGGATTCCAAAGACTCGACTGGTATTACTGGTAATACAACATCCTGTTTCCTCAGGCTTTCAGATTTCTTCGATACCAGTACAATGGGTCTTCTCCATGATGTGAG
The DNA here is from genome assembly GCA_016840855.1 of Candidatus Thorarchaeota archaeon. Classification (GTDB taxonomy): domain Archaea; phylum Asgardarchaeota; class Thorarchaeia; order Thorarchaeales; family Thorarchaeaceae; genus SMTZ1-45. The sequence goes on from JAEORO010000078.1 coordinate 383, forward strand.
AATCTTCTCTTCAAATTCATCGATGTGAGTCAGCCGTTTTAGTGTTGGAAGATCTCGAAACATAATTGCAAAAGGACGATGAGATCTTTTCTTTCGCAATCTGAGTGTTTCTATTGGTTCATGGTTACTGGTCTTTGTAGCAATGTGAGTCCCTGCAATTCCTTGAAGAGCTACAATAGCACCTTCATCAATCAGCTGTGCTGTTCTTTCAATTGCGTTTGAATTTTCTATCGTTGTACCTTTGTTGTCTACAAGACGATAGACTGGACCACAATCCTGACAAGCTGTCGTCTGTGCATGATATCTACGGTCGAGAGGATTTGTATAACCTGTATTACAAGTATCACATAATGGAAAATCAAGCATTGTTGTGTTTGGCCTATCATATGGTAGGTCTGTAATAGTTGAGAATCTAGGTCCACAGGCAGCACATGATGTGAATGGATAGAGATACCACCGCGAGTTCTTGTGCATCAAATCATTCACACAATTCTTGCAGATTGCAATGTCAGGCGGCAACACAGGAATTGCAGCTTCATTTCGAATTGTTGAAGACTTTTGAATCTGAAATTCTTTGAACTCTTCCAGTGGGTCGGTCCATTCCAGATCGAGTGTGTCAATGCGTGAAATTGAGGGCGAGTCGTTCCTAATAGTATGAACAAGTTCTTGGATATGCGTTTCATCACCCTCAACAGTTATCTCAACACCAGCATCGCCGAGGTTGAGTACATAACCCAAGAGCGACAAGGATTTCGCGATGCGATACACAAAAGGTCTGAATCCTACTCCTTGAACAATTCCTGTCACGTGGATAGTCGCTCTCTTATTCACCATTATTACTCATTTCGAATTTGAAATTCAAACTAGATATTAATCCAGTGAATTGACAATACCCTGAAACGATTTTGTAGAGCTCGTTCGGGGTATTACACATATTACCACACCTCAGAGAATTTCATGTAGGTCCTCTTAAGGTAGTGTAAGAACTAGTAGTCGATTAACCTTGACGACTAATACACATACATCTTCAGCAGTTCGTGATCCCGAACCTACTGCATCCATCTTGGCTGCAATACCGGACTGTCTAAAAGGTACACTTCTCGACTCCACCAACAGCGAGATGAAATCAAGGAAATCAACCCTCATCTCTAGTAATAATCTCACGAATCGATTCATATTATCCAGATGGGGAATTCGTCCATCACAACGAAGGAGATACAAAAATCTATTCGCTTCAATACGAAAACATTGCCGTATCTTATTTCAACACTATCTACTTCGAGGCAGGATTGAGTGGATTGATAGCTCAGGTCGACATGTTTTTGGTGTATTCAAGTTTGATGAAGTTCGAGGAAATCTAATTCTTGGTTTTGTAGAAATGACTCCTGAATCTGAATGGACCCTATCTCATCGCTAAGAGATTGGGATTCTTGTATTACAAGTATCACATTTTGTCATAGCCAAGCTTAAGAGGATTGGTTTATGTATACGATTTTGTATCCATACAGAACAACAGAAGCTATCTATGAATAGATGCCACAAAAGCATCCAGAAAGGTCATTTCAAGCCATTTTGGTACTTTACGTGTAGAAACATAATGGGGAAACATTACTATGAATGAGAAACTAGACATACAATCTAATCGAAAAGTTATGAAAGAGTTTACATCAGGAGCTAGGCAGGTATTACAGGAACCTATTCTCAAAATATTGCAACAGGGTTCTGTTCTTAGTCAAACACAGCTTGAAACGCTTCTTATTGATCTGGTTATCGAAGATAGTTATGAGGCACATATAACTTACGAAGATAAGGCATCAATTCGTTCCCGAGCTGGAACCAAGGCGAAAGGCGTATCGAGGGGTGCCTTCAATAGAACACTCAAACAGGCAAGAAGGAATGTGACTCGTTGTTTCTATACAATGCTGCTTCTCACATATCTTGGATTGTTTGAACTAACAATATTTCGTCCCTTTGAGGAGGTCGCTGCAAGAATAGGCGATTATAGAAGAATACGTGAAATTCTTGCTGGGAAATCTGAATTGACTCAGGAAGATCTAGAGAGCGTCAAAGTAACAGAACGTACAATATTTTCCCTTCTAGAAAATCTCTCATTATCACTTGCTCTAAAAACGGATATCTCTCGAAAGAGGGAATAATTAACTTCGAAAAAGAAATGGCTCGAGCGTGTCGCCCATAGAAGAACGACCGATGAGTGGAGTCACCATCCAACACATTCAAGCTACTAGTTGAGTCATCCTGGAAGTTTTGAGGAGATAGAGATGACACCGAAAGTGCCTGAGATGTCAAAGAGACCGTGATCCAATGACATCAGTCTATCATCTATTATCACGACACACTCATACATACAATTACAACAATTATACATAGTTCTAATCTTAGAACGGCGCTTTTTTCTTGATACCGATTTCTCCCCAGCCCAAA
>JAEORO010000079.1 GCA_016840855.1 Candidatus Thorarchaeota archaeon
ATGAGCAACAGAGTTTGCTGATTTAAGGAATCTCTACTCGGCACCCCGATTCTTTACTCCGAACGGGGGAGTACTTACTACAGTATCTATTTGACAACATAGCTGTAGGGAGGAAACATCACCCAGAACCCAGTCTATGATGTCTTCTATTCCGAGCAATCGTGAGTTCATTTGAGACGCCTTTAAGGCTTTGCTTTGTACATCAATTCCAATGACCTTGTTTGCACCAAGTAACGCCGCTCCAATTGCGAAGATTCCATCGCCACAGCCAAGATCCAACACAAGTCTATTTTTGATGTCGTTGTGTTCCATCTGAGCAGCATAGAGAATAGAAGCTGCAATTGAAGCTGGAGTGGGGTATTGTTCCAAGGATACATCATATTCGTCTAACCGCTGTATCGATTCAAGTGCAATTTCAAGGTCTCTCAGACGCAAGAACTCCACCCATTTGTTGTTTTGCTTGTTGAGTAAGCAATCTCTTATTGATGAATTATTTTGTTTGAGTGTGTCAAAGACTCAGGTAATACCCACTCTTATCAGTTCCACATGTCGCATAGGCTCCAGTCGAAGTCCACTGGAACTTGCCTCAAGTTCTTATGGAAGTATTTATGTCCAAGGTAGTACCGTACATGTCAGGTTCAGACTGGAGAAGATGACGAGATGGAGAAACCGCTTGATAAGTTATTTGACAAATTTTTGCAGGGTCAGGCTATTTTTAGAGATAGAACAGCTCTTAGACCTACATATGTACCACAGAGCCTCCCATATAGAGACGACCAGATGAGTCGAATTGGATCAATCTTAGGACCAGCACTCAGAGGTGCTCCACCTTCAAATATCCTATGCTATGGGAAGACTGGAACTGGGAAAACTGTAGTGGCAAGGTATGTACTAGATATGCTAGTGAAAAAAGCAAAAGAGAGTGGGATAAATGCGCCTTTGACAGCATTTGTGAACTGCAGGATTGTTGGGACGAACTATAGAGTTTTGAAACGACTTTGTGACCAGATAGATGCAACAATGCCAGATGGGACTGAAGTGCCTTTCACAGGTCTTCCAACTGATGAGATTCGGGATGTTCTCAAGAACAAGTTGGATTCTGAAACAAATATCCTTACAGTAGTACTTGATGAAGTTGACAGTTTATTGAAACGTGACGTTGGACAAGGTAATGATATTCTCTATGGATTGACAAGAATGAACGGGGAGCTGGAAAATAGTAGAATATCGATCATAGGCATAAGCAATGATTTGAAATTCAAAGAGATGCTTGACCCTAGGGTCCTATCAACTCTTGGAGAGGAAGAGGTTATTTTCTCGCCTTATAACGCTGTAGAACTGAAAGGAATTCTAAAACAAAGGGTTGAACTTGCTTTCAATCAGAACGCCATAGGCGATGAAGGAGTAATCAATCTTGTTGGAGCCTTAGCAGCACAAGAGCATGGAGATGCGCGTAGAGCACTCGATTTACTAAGAACTGCAGGAGAGCTGGCTGAGAGAAGAGGTGACAGTGCGGTTACTCAAGACCATGTACGAGAGGCACAAAAGGTCATTGAACGTGATACTATAACTGAAACAGTGAAAACACTTCCAATGCAGTCAAAAGCTGTTCTTTTTGCAGTCTATGTATTGGCAAGTAAGGGACAAAGAGATATCTTCACTGGTGAGTGTTATAATATCTACTCAGAGATAGCCAAATCTCTTTCATTAGACACGTTGACCCAACGACGTGTATCCGATTTAATCTCTGAATTAGATATGTTGGGATTGATTAATACTACAGTGATTTCGAAAGGCCGATATGGGAGAACGAAGAAAATCAAATTAGCTGTTAGCAAGAAACAGATTGGTGTCATTCTGGATGATGATATTCGTCTCAGTAAGGTGGCGCAAGACATTCTTGATTAAATTGGTTAAGATTGGAGAGTCTATGTGGACATATCATAGAAGAATCGCACATCAGGGGCCCCGGTTCTGAGATTTAAGAGGGTGACAATACCAGGCGTTGGTACCACGCCTTGTTTGCGCATAAAGTCAGTCTGGGACTGAAATGTTCCAGAATTAATGATTTGCACACCACGATAGTTGTCAACAGCATTATGATGACAATGGCCAAAGTGTACTATGTCTGGAGGTGTGTCAATCACCATCCAGTCTCTATGAAGTGGAGCAAGCTCGGTCTTTCCTCCATACATAGGAACAAGATGACGTTTCTTGAGAAGCTCAATCATTGGTGCAGCGGGCTCTGTATATGAAGCGCCAGGAATGTTTGTAACGAGGTCGTCTAGGCTGTCTCCATGAGTCAACAGGACATTTACCCCCTCAACAATAACCTGACTCGGGTCACCTAACATTGTTACTCGATTTCCTAGGTCGTATAATGACTTTGCAAATTCTTCTGCGATAGGAGGTTTGGGAAGAGCTTGTCGATTTGCATCATGATTCCCTGGGATGCAGAAAATCTTGATATGATGAGGAAGTTTGTTTAATTTGCTTGCAAGGAACGCGTATTGTTCATAGATGCTCTCAATTCTCAAGTCGTTTCTCTGTGTGGGGTAGACGCTGATTCCATCTACCATATCACCTGCAACGAAGAGATATCTGACTTGTTTTACAAGTGCTTTGTCTTCATCATCAATGTCTCGTCCATTCATCCAATCAATAAACCGATCGAACTCATCTTCTAAGAATTCTTTACTACCGCAGTGGATGTCTGAAATAAAAACTCCATAAACATCTCTTCTGGCTCTACCTACGTCACGAGCTGTTGGGATATCGGGGAAGATTACATCATCCGCAATCATCCGTGCATCCTCATCAACAAAACCAGAAATGCAGGTAATTTCATCCAGGAGTAAAGAGTTAGCTTTCTCGGAAAGTTGTTGTCCTTTCAGACCCTCTCTAGTTGCAGGAATGATGCAGATAATCGAGTCGTCAGCATCCTCAAGTTCAATGATTACATTTCGCGATTGGGAGATATTCTTATTCTTTACAATTCCAAGTACTGTCTGGGTTGTACGACTTAACGTACGTATACCCTCTCGGGTCATTGCCCTTCTCTGTTTTGCTGAATCTTTTCTCAATTTAGCTGTCTGTGGAGATACTGCATTTTGCGTATCTATTCGACTCATGTATATTCGTTTTATACGATTAAATCTGTCTATGAAAAGTGCTAAGAAATCCTCGACAGTTCCCCCGGACCCCACTTGTGAGGCTTCAGGGTTCTTCACTATTTGAAAAGACCACCCAGCTTCAACATCAGCAACAGGGTGTGATGGTGCAGTTTCAATCTCTTCTCTATCAGGTTCATCTTCACTTGCTTCCGGCTCTTCTCTATAGGGGATTTCAAATATTCTTCCTTCAACAAGTGATTCAACATAAGGACGCGAGAGAACAGGAGGGTGTTTTCCATTTTTGTTGGCCATAAGAATTGATTTCACTGTTTCAATGGGGGTTTCTAGATGTAGGATATACTCGAGTGCTTCGGGTGCTACTTGGAGTCCTGACTCAATCAGTAATTTTAGCACATTTCGTCGAATTGAAGATGTCAATGGGCCACCAGTCTAGGATGTAGAGGTTTCTCGTTTTAAACATCATCCATCATAATTGTGATTTAGGAAAAAAGAGAGCTGCGGGAAACGTAATAAGCCGCATACTTAGAATTCAATTGGCGCCTTCCTCTAATAGGTGAAAAGAGTATGGTTAGCATCAGACGACTCCAGCAGACCGGCGGAAAAAATGGAAGTTCCTTTTTGATAATACTACCTAAAGACTGGATAGTTAGACAAAAGTTGAGTAAAGGGGATCCTGTGGTAGTTGCAGAACGTGAAGATGGCTGCTTGATTGTAGATCCACGGCTTCCAAAAGCTGGTGAGCGTAAGACAACTACAGCGCAGATAGAACAAAACCTGAGGTGGGAAATAACGAGCAGGTATCTCCTTGGTTTTGATGAGATTCGTATTGTTAGTGAAGAGCCCATTACAAATACTCAAAGAGACGATCTAAAGAGGATAATCAAACGGTTTGTTGCACTTGAAGTCACTGAAGAAGATGACCACCAGATTGTTGTGAGATGTCTTGTTGACCCTGCAACTTTACCGGTCAACACTGCAATGCGTAGAATGCATCTTATCACTTCAAGGATGATTAATGATTCATTGACTGCTTATATTGACGGCTTAAAAGAGATGGCTGATGAAGTTGTCCAGCGAGATGAGGAGGTCGATCGATTATTCTTTCTGATTGTTCGAGAGTTGCGATCTGCAATTCAATATCCTAGAATGAGTGAGATGATGAATATCACACCAGTTGAAGCACTTGATTTTCGGCTTGCTGTTCAATACATTGAGAGAGTTGCAGATCTAGCTGTAGATGTTGCACAGAGGGTCGGAGATCCTGTAGACATTTCTCTAAAGAGGAAGATAGAACCAATAGTAGAAAAAGTAAGTAAGATGTTCTCAAATGCCTTCAATAATCTGTTCAAGTTTGATTCAAAGAAAGTGAGTTCCGTGATCGAGGCAGAAAAAGAACTGATTTCCGAAACAGGAAAGCTTAGACAGCATATTGTGGTAACTCCTAATGGACAACCACAAACTCAAATTTTGGTTGTAGATAGTCTATTGAGAATGGGTGAGGCATCGAAAGACATAGTGGATTTAGCTCTGCCCCATAGCTAGAGGAATGAATAATGAGTCAGAAACTATTTGGTACTTCTGGAATAAGAGGAACAATAATTGACAAATCAACCCCTGATTTAGCACTTGGACTTGGTCGAGCACTTGGCTCATTTCATGGTGGAAGAGGAGTCGTGGGAGTAGGTGTTGATGCTAGAACCTCGCGTGAGATGTTAAAAGGCGCTCTAGTTAGCGGACTGCTTTCAACAGGATTGAATGTGGTGGATTTAGGAATAGCACCTATGCCAGCTGTGGCTTATTATAGTGCTATCAAAGGGATTTTTGCAACTGTCATCATTACAGCAAGCCACAATCCACCTACTGACAATGGATTCAAGTTCTTTTCATCAGGTCGAGAGTTCATCAGGTCTGAGGAAGAATTTTTGGAAAATTCTATACAAAACAAAGAGTATAGGGTTGCACCTTGGGACAAAATTGGACAGATTACAAAGAAAAACATTAGATTGGACTACTTGTCTGATGTGAAAAAATTCTTGCTTAGTAGGGGTGAGTTAAGCAAAGGAACAAAGGTCTTGATTGATTTAGCAAATGGAGCAGCTACAAACTATACACCAGAATTGCTGGCAGATCTTGGGTTCTCGGTGACAACCATGAACTCACATCAGGATGGACATTTCCCTGGTCGACTACCGGAACCATCACCGCGGAACCTAGGCGATGCGATGAAGATGGCTGCAGAGTCTGATTTTGCTGTCACCATGTGCCACGACGGTGATGGTGACAGATTAGCGGTGATTGACGAAGCGGGCGAGTTCATTGACCAGAATCGTGTAATTGCAGTGTTTGCCAAGGACGAGGTGGAGAGAAATGGAGGAGGCATTGTGCTCACATCAATAGACACTTCAAGTGTGATTGATGAGATTGTCAACTCTGTTGGAGGATCTGTAATTCGAATGCCTCTTGGGTCTCTTCAAGAGTTTCTAGTCACTGAGAAAGGAAAGGATGTGATTTTTGCCTCAGAGCCTTGGAAACCAATATTCGCCAAATTTGGTTGGTGGATGGATGGCATTACAGGTGCAGGTCGTTTTGCGCAACTTGTTGATGAACTTGGTGAGGGCAGTTGCATCAGGCTGATGAAAACAATTCCCAAGTATCCAATTCTGAGAGATTTTGTACCATGTCCAGATAAAATCAAACAAGCCTTTCTGCCAAGAGTGAAGGAGCTGCTTGTTCCTGAGATTGCTGGTGTGGATCAAGTTCTTGAAGTAGACGGAGTCCGAATAGACTACAAGGATGGCTCTTATGTTCTGATTAGAGTTTCAGGGACAGAACCAAAAGCCAGATTGTATGTTGGAGCCAAATCACAACAAACATTGGATAAGACTGCTTCAGTTGCCAAAAAAATAATGGAGCAGGTTCTCGAAGAACTCCAGTGACGGTAAGATTAAATCCAATCACCTCAGTTTGACAAAATGTAATACGAGCCGGGGTATCCAAGCGGCTACGGAGGCGGTCTCGAAATGTCTAATTTAACGAGGAAACCGCTGTCTCTGGACTCATGGGTTCGAGTCCCATCCCCGGCGCCATTTCTTCTTTTATGAAACGGCTCAAAATGTGAAGATTGAATATCCAGTTTCAACGAATTTCAAGAGATTACTGTGACCTTTTAATTCACCTTTCAGTGGGACTCCAAGTTGCTCTGCAGCCCTAGTGGCATCGAATGCAGCAGTGCACGCCTTGCAGGCATGGTCAATGAGTCTATGCTCCATCGCCTCATTAAAGACTGGGAGTTTGATAGTACCATCTACTATTCCAATCAGTAGTTTTGGAGAGGCACATTCTAGAACAGTTGATATCTCGTGACCATTCTCATAGAAATTAATCGCGTTGAGAAGAAGATGATACAGTTGCATCTTATTGTCTTCAGTTGCTAAAAACAGGTACTTCATGATAATCCCGATTCAAAAATGAACTAACTTGATAATGAGGGTTACTGAAAAGCACTAGGATTCATATTGGTCCTATGTGATGTTCTTCAGGGAGTAGAATGAAGATATTAGAAATGAAATTTGAGAAAAGTAAGACTGGAGATATGGATGAGATCTTATCATTAATCAATAGAACAAATCACGAGTGGTATAGCAGAATAATACCAGAGGAACACTGGTTTGAACCTTTTCTTACAAGAAAGCAGCTAGAAGAAATGGTTACTTTTATGGAGTTTTTTGTTCACAGAAACAAAGGTGTAATTGTTGCAGTAGGATCATTTGGTACTCGGAGTAAGGAGATTGCTTGGATTCCTCTCATGTATGTTAGAACCGATTGTCAGAAGAAAGGGATAGGCTCATCATTGATGGTCTATCTTGAAAAGCTGGCCCGAGAACAGCATTTTAAAAAAATACAGCTCGAAACCGATAGTGAGGCTAAGTGGGCTCTAGATTTCTACAATAAACATGGTTATTCTATTATCAAAAAAGAGAAGAATCCATGGGGATTTCATGTATGGATGGAAAAACAGATACTGTAGTCTTTGGGCTGGTTTTAGTATTTACAAAAAAAGGAGGGTTGTTTTGCGAGAAGATCTAATGCTTGTTCCTTATTGAGAAGTATAGTTGTTGTGGAAGTCGTAGTCTTTCTTCTAGGCGCATTGCTTGTTACTAATATGCGTCCCCAATGGATGCAATATTCTGTATATGTAGTTGGTTTGATTCTGTTATTCACTGTGATTATTTGGCTGATTGTTTGTAAAAAATAATTATCAGTATTAGGAGAGTTCATTGATAGAGTGGTGCGGAGGGCGAGATTCGAACTCGCGAATTCCTACGAAATAGGGACCTAAACCCTACGCCTTTGACCTGGCTTGGCAACCTCCGCTTACTGAAGCATGATTGTAAACGGGCCAGTTTTAACCGTTTTGTATCAATCAGTCCTCAACGGTTTCCCAAGTGTTACTACAGCGTGGACAACGCCACTTTTTCCTATATTTGCCGCTCCCGAGCATCTCTTTCCTTACTAGAGCTACATCATTGAATCCGCATCTTGAGCATGCTGTACTTTTCATGGAAAGCATCCCATGCCCCACGAAACATGATTATCATATCTAGTTTTGCTATCTGTATCGGGACATGTCACAATGTTTTTATTAGACTCCTTAGTTGTCGGCGCGTTTCTGTGGTTAAAACCATAGAGCGATACATGATTTTCTGGATTTTCCAGTATGAGTGTGATAATCAGATGTCCTCAAAAAGTAGACAAACAGCGGCAAGGACCAAGGACAAGTGGCGAGATAAAATCTGGTATCAGATTCTTGCGCCAGACTATTTCGATAACAAAGAGATAGGTAAGACTCCTGCAGGTGCTCCAGAACAGATGATTGGAAGGACTGTACAGCCCACACTCTACGATTTGACTGGGGACTTTGACAAGATTCATGTCAAACTACGTTTCAAGATATTAGAAGTTGCGGGACAACAGGCTAAGACAGTATTCTATGGGCATGAATGGAGTTCAGACTACCTGAGAGGATTAGTTCGAAGAGGCACATCTAGAATTGATTGGATTGGTCCAATCCTCACCAAGGACGACTATTTGATGCGTATCTCTGTAATTGTCTTTACAACCACACGAGCTAAGACAAGTCAAGAACATGCTGTTAGAAAAGCCGCCGAGAAGGTAATCCGAGCACATGCAAAGAAACATGTTTTTGATGATCTTGTCACCAAGGTGATTCTTGGAGATTTAGCTGCAGAGGTTCACGAAGAGGTCAAGAAGATAATTCCAATTCGGCAGTGCGAGATTCGAAAGAGCAAAGTACTCAAAGGACCAGAGGAGGTCAAAGTACGAAGAGCCAGACTTCGAAGAGGTACAGCAGCCGAAAAAGAAGCATAAAGAACTTGAATTGTTTCTCAGTTACCCATTCTCTCAAGTCTGTGGAGAGCCTGTAAAAGTAAGACCATGAGATTAGCAAGTTTGGTGAGAGCTTCGGTGTCTGTTTCGTTGTCAACAATTTGATTGAGGGCTTTCAATTTATTGATCAAAGTTTCTCTAAGTTCAGGAATCAAACTTTTGACTGCTTGAGCTTCAACTTCTTCATCTGATTGTGCATACACTATTCGCCTATCGCACTTGGCACAATAGATGTCGTCGTTAACTTTGAAAAGAGGAGAGCCACATTGCGGACATGCATCTGCCAGCATTGTAGCGCCTTTTCGTAGAAGATCAGCCATTCTTTTCACAGAGGTGTCATTTTTTTCGCTCATCATCCTCACTTAAAGAAGGGTATCTAGAAGGATATAAGAAAAGCTGCGTTGTTTTTGAAACTATTTCTGGTTTTAGTAATAACTTGTAGACTCGTTAGGTCTGATGAAAACGTTGATATGGTTAACTCAGTGAGAGTCATTGTTGTTCGCACTCCGTTTGTGCGCAAAGACCATTCAGAGGTGAGTCCATTGGACCCCGAAACACAGAAGAGCATCGACCAGTCTAAACACCTCCTAAAACAAATATCGGAGGATTCCTCTGTTCCTAGGAACATTAGGCGTGCAGCAAATGAAGCAATCGCCGTTCTAGAGAATGAAACAGACTCTCCAGCTGTGAGAGCACAGAATGCAATAGCAATCTTGGATGAGCCAAGCCAAGACCCAAACTGTCCAAACCATGCTCGGACTAAGATTTGGCATGTTTCCAGCTTGCTGGAGCCAATTCGCGACTAGCTCTGTTTGGAACGTAGTAGTGAACCACTAAGACCAACCAGCACCTGTAAGGTAATGGAATGGGACCCATTTCCCGGGCCAGTGTTTGCTCATGATAAAGGCAAGGATAAGAGGAATATATTCGCAGTCGTTGACGCAGATTATGCTGCAAAATCATTTTGATATAGTGCAGCCTACTCCAGAAGTGGCAAGAAGGTTTGGGCTCCCATATCGCAGTGAAATTCCAGATGTGGATATATGGGATAGAAGTGACCTCCAAGGTGTTGTAGCAATTGCATTTGAATCGGTTCTGACTCGTCTTACGGAAGTACTGCGGCGGAGATTAGGCGGTGTAATTACTAGAACACCAAGAGTTGCTAAGAGTTCTGTCTATAAGGGAATTGTTCTTGGAAAAGATGAAAGGACAGGGCAGACAAAGGTTGACTTAGGAACAATATCTGGATTATTACCCGACAGGGGACTCCAAAAAGGACAACAAATTATGGTTCAGATACGAGCTCATGACTATGGACGAAAAGCTCCTGTTCTATCCTCAAGCATCACCATTCCGGGACAAGCAGCTGTCCTCCTTCCAGAATCTGTTGTTCGTCTTAGTACAAAGATTAAGGACCAAGATGCTCGTAGGAATCTATTGACTCTTGGTCGTAAAATCAGAGAACATACAGAAAACTGGGGAATACTATGGAGAACTGCTGCGGGTAAACTAACAGAAGAAGAGCTACGTAATGAAGTCGATGATTTACTTGATACAGCTCAACAAGTATTCAATAAATATAATGAACTGGAATCAACAGGTATCTTATTTGAGGGCACAAGTAATGCGGATATCGAGTTTCCGTTAGAAGTAAAGGATACGCTCGATAAGACACGTGCAAAAATCAAACCTACATTAAAACGACACCACTTCTACAAAAGCGCTGGTTATGCATCACTTGTCGATCTTGCAGAGATGATTATTGAAGATCGTCCTGAAGAACGAGGGTATGTTGTTTCCAAGCTTGAAAAAGTGATTTCACGTGACTTACCTCGTGTTGATGATTCAATCAACATAGAACATGTAAAACTAGATGGGAGGAATATTGTACTTGCTAGAGGAAGAATTGCGGAAACTAATTCAAAAGGTTTCATTATTAGAAGGCAGTTTAGACACACAAATAGAAAACTAAAGATGAATCAAGACTCGTATGAGGGTGTTGATGTAGTGAGTAGTGAGGGTGACTATGCACTCACCCAAGTGGTTCCAGGAGCATTCTCGCTGCGGACTAACTACTACTCTCGTGATGGCGATATTAAAGGCACTTATGTCAACATCAACACTGGAGTTGAAGTCTATCCAAGTAATGGAAATAGTCCGGGAAGAATTCGATATGTTGACCTGGAGATTGATGTCGTTAAGGCACCAATCAATGAAGACCCTCGTATCATAGACCAGCATCTTCTAAAAAGAGCGGTCCAGCGGGGATTCATCACGCAAGAAATGGCGGATCAATCACGTTCAAAGGCTCAGACAATATGTGATGAACTCACTACATTACATGAAGCCAATTTGGAATCGATGTGAAACTCAAAGATTTTGATAATCAGTCAATGGATTCAGATGCTCTAAGTGAAAGATCGATAGCACTCATTATATCTTCAATGGTACCAGCTAAACTGTCTAAACTGCGTGACGAATGTATTGTAATTTTCACTTGTCGATTATCAAGTGAGCACTCAATCTCAAGACCTTCTGGTAGTGGAGTATTATCTGGAGAGATGGCTGAAAGTGTCTGTCTTGCGTCTTCTTCAGATTGAAAGTCTAATTCAATGTTAACAGTCAGGACTGAGCCTCCTTAAACTTTGGATTAATTGATTTGAGTACATCTTCTCTTGATTCTTCTGAGAGCCTTTTGAACATAAGTGATTTTGCTGAAGTTAGTATTGGGTTCAGATTCTTCTTTTGGACAGAATGGAGGACCTGATTCATGTCTGTTTTCTTAGAGGCCCATATGGCCAAGGCTGAATCATCGTTACTAATCAGTAATGGACATTCCTGATTCACCATACCACTCTGTAGAGCAATACGACCTACATCAGTCAAGAGATTACTTTGAACACCAACAATCTCGATTGAAGTGCCTGCTTCGGTTGATGTACCTTTCAACTTGGATTCCAGCCTTCCTATTGTTGAAATAACATCTTTTTGATGAATTACATGCGTATCGATTATACTCCGTAAAGCTCTCCCACGGTCGCCAATCCACACACTCATTGATGCACCTTGTTCTTGTCGTGCCCAAGCGGTTTCTGCAATGGCTTCTAGTCCTGATAAGTATCTGAGTGGACTGGTTTCATTTTCACGTGTTAAAATGTAGTCGATTCCAAGAATATGAGGAATAATACTTGGTCCAATCTTATCTAGCAATTTAGATGTTAGGTGTTGAGTAAGATGCTGAGCTTCCACATTACTCAATGTAGTCATTGGAGAACGAAGTTTAGTTACTGGAATTTCTGCTTCGTTTAGTAACATGTCACAGGCCTTTTGGTCACCACTTAGGCCTTGAATGAATGGACGTGTACTATAGAGAAACAATTCATCAAGTGGTAAAGAACCAAAACCAAACAGTCTAATTCCTTTCCTTTCTTCTATCAAATTTTGTCCTTTAGCCTGTTCAACTATCTCTTTGTTTGCTTTAGATGATGATTGGACAGACTCTGCAAGTAATAATGTTGCAGCAGCAGCCATCTGTAACTCATAGTAATCGGTTGAAAGATGTTCATCTGCAAGTATGTAAGCTGCTGCAGGTACTGTATTATTGAATCCGATAGTTAATGAGCTCACCTGATCGGATTCTGAAGCTCCACCGACAAATATTGGATAACTTTTGGCTTTTCTGAGTTTTTTCTTCCCTATAGTATCAATTCCAACGAAAATAACTAATGCCTTTTCATGGTTTGCTCGAATTTCATCGACCATGCCCAAATTTAGGACAGGAGATTCAAATGATATATGAAATGCCTTGTCTGACTTCATAATGGCTCGGCACAATGTTGCAGTAGCAAGCGTTGAACTTGTATAAGGAGAAGATACTAGAAACACTTGCTTGTTGTCTTTGATTGTCATCTCAGCACACTGTTTTTTCAGTGATGTGAGAGACACCGAGCTACGTGGGTTCTTACTCATCTCATGAGAACGAGTTTATCGTCGATGATAAAACTATCTCAAAAGAACAGCAGCTTGGTCAGGACTGTATTTCCAATCAGCTGGTAAAACTCTCTTTTTGCGATAATATTTCGAGAGGCGGTGGATTTTGCTTTCAACCAGTTGAAGACCTCTTTTAGATACATAGTCTGTTTTGTTCTCTTCCATGTGTCTTCGCAAAGTAGCAGCCTTTGCAATCATGTTTCGAAGGTCTTCAGGTACACGCCTCTCAAGATCATTCTCACGAAGTATGTCCATTATTCGTTTTCCAGTAATCACCCGAACTAGAGGAATTCCATATTGATCCCGGAGAATTTGACCTATCATGGAAGGAGTATTTCCAGCTTTGGCAAGTTCAATCACCTGATTTTCTACCCACTGAGCATCTTTTTCTTTCTCCATCCACTCAGGGACCCTCAATGTTGAAGGACGTTTACTACCTGATTCGCCTTTACGTCTTGTATGCATTCTTGCCATTGGAACTACCTCTAAGTCCAATATACCCTCAAAAAACGGGTCTGGAACATGGCCTAAGGCTGTGGATATAAAGATTACCTTGTGGTTGGCGATTTTATTTAATGATAGTCTAAAGACCTCTCAATGATATCTGCCACGTTCACGGATTTCACTCATTCTTGTTATGATTGGTTCTGCAGCATCTTTTAGTATGTCAACATAGCCCTCAAGGGTAGCATTTAGCATGTCTTCTTGAATATCCCAGTGAGTGGTTTCTAGCGCTCGATGGATTAGATGCAGGTCAACACCCTTCATCTCAATCGTAGCATTCATCTCCGAAAGACCAAAATCCACAACCCATAGGCGTGATTTTTCATCTACGATAACATTACTTGTAGTCGGATCTCCATGAACCACATTGCCTTCGTGAAGTAAAGCAATTAGCTTACCAAATCCATGACAATTAGAGATTAAATCAGTTCGAGAGAGTTGCGCTGCTAGTTTTTTGAATTGGACACCTGTTATGAAGTCCATTAGAATTGTGTAGTTCTCAAGGTCGACAGAATAAACGGCTGGTGTAGGCACTCCAAGTGCCCGTGATATTGTTAACATCTTACATTCTCGACTGGTTCGTAATTTTCTGAGCTGTGAGTCGATTTCTTTCAAGAGGTAGGGTTTGTCTTGGCGCCATTTTAGAACAAATGGAAGTCCCCATCGCTCAATCTTGTAAATAACTGACTCTGCACCTCTCGCTATCATCTGCTTCAATTCTGCTGCCTCCACAAAATATCTTGGTCATCAGTTCGCCATTTTGGTAACACGTGAGAGTTCTCAACTTTGATTTGATGACCCGCATTATACTGAAGAATTCCATTCCAAGCAATCATTGCACCTTGATCACCAGCCAAGGATGGAGATACTCGATGGAACATAGCTTCATGCCTTCTAGCAACCCCTGATAATATCTCAGTAAGTCGAGTATTACGAGCAACTCCACCAGTCAGTAGTAACTCTTTCTTCTTGGTGTGTGCAATTGCTCGTTCGGCTACTTCTGCAAGCATTCCAAAGGAAGTTTCTTGTACACTATAACAGATATCTGGTATGGAAACACCCTCTGAATAGAGCTTTTTTGCAGCAGTAAGCATACCTGAGTAGCTCAGGTCCATTCCTTTTACTGAGTATGGAAGATTGTGATATTCCTTGCCATTCCTAGCCTGCTTTTCTATGATAGGACCACCAGGGAAGTCCATTCCTAACTCTCGACCAAGGACGTCCAACATGTTTCCAATTGCAATATCTAGAGTTTCACCAAAAGTTCTGAATCGGCCACCTGCAAAAGCGATAACTTGCGTGTTCCCGCCAGAAACATAGACTGTTACTGGATCATCGAAATTAGATTCTAGACATCCAATCTCAATATGAGCAACACAATGGTTGACATCAACAAGTGGGATCTTTAGTTTGAGTGAAAGAGTTCTGGCAATGGTAGCAGTAGTTCTAAGACATGGACCTAATCCGGGACCTCGAGAGAAGGCAATAAGATTGATTTCTTGAAAATCAATCCCAGCTTTCTGAACAGCATCTTTGATTATTTTTGGACCCAGTTCTGAGTGATGACGACTAGCTTCGCGTGGATGGATTCCTCCTTGAGCTGGTTTGAGCATGTCCCACTCATTTGATAAAACCTCGCCTTCACTCGTCACGATACCAGCACCAAATGAATGAGCAGTTCCTTCGATTCCAAGACAGTAGAGTGTCATTTTATGGTAACCTGAGTGAATATATTCTAGTGAATCGTGTACATCAATACAAATTGACTCTTGTGCTTGGACTATATTGTCATATATCGCATCTAACAAAGGCTTTATAATGCACTCAGAGGGCCTCTCTTGAGAGGTGTCCTGAGTGCCTGAAAAAATGCCGATAAAAGCCTTAGAACAACAACTCAATGATATTGTTTCAATAAAATTGAAAGACCAGAGAATCTTTCGAGGGCGCCTAACACGATGTGATATGTACATGAATCTCACACTTGCGGATGCAGAGGAACTTGAAGAGGAAGAAATCAAAGCAAAGTATGGCCAAGTTCTGATAAGAGGCAACAATATCCTGTGGATTCAGATTCCTGAATAATCAGATGTACATAGTCTTTGATTGTGTTTATCACTCAATAGATTTTATCGCTCAATCTCGCGGCGATATCGCTCCACTAACTCTACTAGCTGTTCCTCTCCCTTCTGTCTGGCTTGTTCTCGTACAGTTTGCATGAATTTTTCTAGTTGTTGATTGAACTTTGCACGACTAATAAATGCAAATTCATCTACTCGTTGAAGCTCTACTTCTTTAGCATCAATAACTGGGATGAGTGCCTTAATCAGTTCCTCTTGTGAAAGATGTGAAAGTGGTGTGTCTACAACTACTGCTCGTATCTCTCGTTCTATGAGTATTCCTGCTGTTTGCGGACCTCCACCTGAGGCGTCTTCAAAGAGAACAACATCACCACACTTCAAACCAACTTTCTTCATGAATTCTTCAATGCTCTCACGAGTAAAGTGAGAAATTGTTTTTACAGCTAGCATATCTCCACGAATTTCTAAGCGTTTAACTCCCTTGAGACGCTCAAGGCGTTTGCTAAGGGTATCTACTTGTTTTTTTAGAGCGTGTGTTTCCCGCTCTGTTTTCTTCAATGTGGACTTGATCTTCTCCACTTCACGATCTCGTTTGATTTTCCAGTGGTTCTCGCGGTTTACTATTTCGAGACTCTCTGTAAGCTCACTCTCTCTAAACTTCAGAAATTCTACGAATCGTTTAAGGTCTTCAATCTTCTCTGCAAGAAGTCTGTTTTCAGATTCTAAATGCTCGGTTTTGGATTTTAGCAAATCAAAACGTTCCTGTGTCAAAGGTTCATCTTTAACTTGTGGTCGTTCAGGAACACTTTCTACAGGTTCTGATTCCTCACTCTCTATCTTAGCTAAGGCTTCATTAATTGAAGCACCCTTTATTACTAATGCCTTGAGATGATTACGGTCAACTGAGAGTTTTTCATCATGAACTATTTTGTCAATTTGTTGAAATTTGGGAAGTAGACTCCTGAATGCAAATATTGCTGCTGTCAAAGCATCACGCTCATGAGCATTACGAATTTTTATTTCATTACCATATTCACGAGCTAGTTCCTGTTTATCTGCAACAGCAATTGGTTTCTTGGGAGTAAATAGGGTGGCATTCACTGTACTTGCAATCTTATCTACAAAATGAGGAGCCTGTGGCACATCCGAGGCAACAAGTGCAGGAATGCCATTCTCGTATACCTCTCTGATAAGATCCGCTCTTGTAAGTCCCTTCTTACTTCTCAAGGTAAGTATTTTCCCGTCCAATGACAATAAACAATAAGCTGCTGTTGTTCCAGGATCAATGCCCAGAATGAAATACTTTGGTTTTAAGTCTGTAACTGCAGGACGAGGTTCGAGTGAGAGAAATTCTACTCTCTTTCGAACAGGAGAGATTAATATATTGAAGTCACCGCCACGTTTGGATTCAACAAGACTACGAATTGCTGGCAATGGGGCATATGTTACAATTCTTGCACTCGCATAACCAAAATCAGATATACGAGTATCGAGGTCATATTCGATTTCAGCAGCCTTCAATTGCGACTCTATGAAGCGAGTCATCTGTTGTATCTCTGAGTGGACTCTGCGGCGATATCTGTTTGCACTCTGCCCACCACGACCAGGTTTCCGTCCTCGAGTCACTTTAATTTCAGTCTGTTCTCCGAAACATTCCAGTAAGTAACCAATACCTCTTGACGCTAGCAGTGCCGCAATGCGAGCTGATTCCAGAGGGCTTGGTTTACCTCTGGAGATTAGACCATGACGTTTTGCTAATATCTTGAGGGATGTTTGGTGTGGTGGAATTCCAGTTACTTGTACAATTTTGGTTTCAGCTGGTATTTTGTCTACAAGTTGAAAGAGAGACTTGGTATCAGGAACTATCTCAAAGATGTTATCTGTACAAAGCCATTTAGGAACGACTTCACGGATTAGTTTTAATAATGCACCTCGAGAGAGTTCGGGAAACTCATTTAGAACCATCTCATTTCTAGTAATCACACATGCAAATTTTGGTGCTCTCTTTGAAGAAGCACTATGTGATGGCAATATGTCGAAACCTATGATGAATACTCCATCGTCGCCCATTGGGCTCAGCACTCATTCTTATGAGATAAGAAAAGGTATTGAACCTATTTGTTGGTTCAAACTTGTACAGTTGATAGTTTAGACCATCCTCAAACAACAACTATAATAAAGCAATACTTGAGCAATGTTGCAATACTTATTCGAGGTGTAACAACTGTCCGAAACACTTGAAATCAACAATGATGATGCTATATTGCGAATAGGACGAGCTCTTTCATCAGGAACTCGGCTAAAGGTACTGAAGATTTTGCTTCAGGGAGAAAAAGACGTGACACGAGTGGCTAGACACCTCGGCGGAACCGAAGCCAATGCCAGCGCCC
>JAEORO010000080.1 GCA_016840855.1 Candidatus Thorarchaeota archaeon
CTCCTCCTCTGTCAAACGTTGATAGTGCACATTCTCTGATTCCTTCACTAGGCTTTCAAATTCTACAGCTACAACCCCACGAGTACCAAAAGGCTGCTTAATAACACCCACCACACCCCTCTCAGTGCTCACATCTGAGCCGACCAACCTTTCAGCTACTTCTTTACTTGATGCAAGACCCTCTACAAGGACGTCGCGATCTCGGATTCTCTGGATTTTACCAGTTCGCACTCTTGGTCTTGAGAGGAGTATCTTCTTGGGAATATCAATGACTTTACCAGATCCAATAATCCTCATCTGAGTCGGCGGTAAATCGGTGCGAAGCAGTAGGACTTTGGTATCTTTGGTGAGAGCAATTGGTTTCTGAAGAAGAAGTGCAGCGGTGAACTCGATATTTTCAGTAATATCTTGAACAACTCTCAGGTCATTGATCATTCTGATGGGCAATATCTGCCCCGTGACTGCAGGCATTCCTGCGGACACACTTACTGTCATTCTTTTTGTGATTCGACCTCTATAAAGTGGATTTGCTTTAAGCTGAGCAATAAAACCAGTTGCCCTAAACATGCTTCCTGGCGTGCATAGATAGTCGCCTCTGACAATCTCAGTATCATCAATCTCTGGAACATTCACACCGACTCTATCACCAGCACTGGCAATTTCTCGTTCTCTACCGAAAGTCTGTATTGAACGAACCTTACTAGTTCTACCAAGTGGAGCAATCTCCAAAGTTTCACCGATTTTGATTTGTCCTCTCTGAATAGTACCAGTGACTATAGTACCATGTCCCTTAACAGGAAATGCATGGTCTATTGGTATAGATAATGGACCTTCTGAATCTCTAACCCGAGGGATCAATACTCTTAACAATGCGCCTCGGAGTTTGTCGATACCTTCGCCTTTCAATGTCGAAACTCGAACAAATTCAGCGTTGGTAAAGTATGTATCATTTAGAATATCTCTTACTTTAGCTTCTATCTTTGCTAATTTCTCAGGTATGACAAGATCAGTCTTTGTTATAGCAACGACTAGATTTTCTACACCCATTGACTGAAGGACTACAAGATGCTCTCCAGTTTGAATCATTGGACCTTCATCTGCTGCAATTACCAGAATTGCCGCATCAATGATATTCGAACCAGCAACAACACTCCTAATCAAGTCAGCATGTCCAGGAGCATCTACTAATGTCACCAGATACTTGTCGAGGACGAACATAGTGAAACCAAGATCAATTGTTATACCACGTTGCTGTGCTTGGGGGTGTTTATCCAATCCAGCAGTAGACACTTTCTCACTTAGGGCACTTGCTAGAGCTGTCTTACCATGGTCTATGTGTCCCATGAGACCCACGTGAACTGGGACAAGATTGTCCATATCCTAGCCTCAGTCCATTGTGGATATTTCGCGCATAAAACCTTAGTCACCAGTCAAGTGACATAGCAGAGGAGTTTATTGGGACCGTTGTCTGACAGAATTCTATGGTGTCACGGTCTCTAGAGAAAATGATGCTCATAGCAATTGGGCTCTCAACTGCAGTTATCGTGGGAGTACCAGTACTGATGTATGCAATTGACACGATTAACACGACATCACAGCTACAAGAAGCACAACTGGTAGCAGAACAGATACATAATGCAACGAGAGATGTCGACAATGGTATTTCAAACACCAGTGCAATCAATATTTGGGTTATTCCTGGTCTTGCAGTAACAGGTGATGGGAAAACACTGACTGTTCTCTTTAATAATGGCGGAGTGACCCCGAAATCATGGGAAGGCGGCTATAATCATAATATTATAATCGATCACCCTATTATGACAACCAGCATCAGAGTTCTATATTCCGTGGAAATTGTATTGGTTGACAATATCATTCACATTTCATTCTTTGAAGTCCCAATTTGATGTCAAAAGGTTTCAAGAAATGGAACGCAACGTTTTTAATCTAGGCTCAGGTTCACGCCGCCAACACCCCTAGGTGAGGACTGAAAAGAATGGCAGAGGATGTCGATAAGTTCGACGAAACTGGTACTGACGAAGAACAGTCCGAGCCAGAGGAAGAGATTCTAGCAGAAACACCTGAGAAACCAGAGAAAGAAAAGAAGAAGTTGACTAGGCCTAAAACAAATCCGCTCGGACTTCTTTTCAATCTTAGAATGCTACGAAGAGTATTCCAGATTCTCGCATTCATTGGTGTTAACGGGTATATTCTACTATCTTGGTTTCATATGACTAGTGTGTTCGCCCTATGGCAATCAATCTGGAATAATCTACCTACCCTCCCTATATTGGCCCCACTTGAAGCACCTTTTGGAGTGATTGCTGGATCTTTCGATACGATGATTCGTGAGTTCTCCACAGGCATTTTCCCATTCTTCACATTAGGAGCGATGCTCATCATTCTCATCGTTGTTGGC
>JAEORO010000081.1 GCA_016840855.1 Candidatus Thorarchaeota archaeon
GGGATTGCAGCTTCATTGTATATCATATATCGAGTGACAACAATAGTTCCATCTTTCGAATTCTTCCCCTTTATTGAAGGATCACTTTTCACTGATATTCTGGTCATTCTAGGAATTGCGATTCCTGTCATTGTTATTGAGTATTTTATCATCGCACTACCCCTTGCAGCACTTTACCTTTTGGGTAGTCGGATGATAAAATCAGCCACTTACAACTTCAGCATCATGGACATAGGACAAGACTTTGGAGGTTACCGAATGCTCCGCAGGAGTGTCGCTCCTGCTCTTTTTAGTCTCAGCTCTGCAGGGCTGGTTGTGGGTCTCATTGAGGGAGTTATAACAGAGAGCTATTCCTCTTTTCTTCCTGATGAGCGATATCTGATTGGATTAAGCATAACTCTAATGGGCGCTCTCATAATCATGCCAATTGCTTTAGCATTGTTCATGCCCACATGGATTCTCAATGACGCTGGTATTGTCACACATCTCAAAGAAGGACAATTGGAAGTTCGACAATGTCCTGACACGGAAGGTGTAGGTCGTTGGTATAGTAGTATGCTTGGAGGTTACTCACTGTTCGCATTTCCAATTGCGATGGTGAGTGCACATTTCATCAGACTTTTCATCATTGAGGGTATAACTCCTGAACCACGATTGCTTCTCATCAGCAGTTTGTGGACCATAGGAATACCTTTGCTCATGATGGCATTCATAATCCCCGTTGTATTCTTGAATGAAGCAGCGCTGAAAAGATCTATTAGTTTCATTCAACGTTTTGCGCGAGGCCTTGCAGCCAAGGAAGTAGAAAGACCTGTAATTGCGAGAAAAGATGCAAAGAAAAAACCAGAGAAAGAATCTCCAGAAGAACCAGTCAAAGAAGAGCTGGATTTCTGATGTGTCTTCCCTTTAGTGGGCTATACTAGCGCTTTCGAAGAAGGACAATGATTACCACTATACACGCCGTACCCCCAACAACACCTGGAATAATCCATTGCATTGGATTTGGTGTAGATCCTGGACTCGTTGTTTTTTCAACAACTAGTAGATTCTCTGCATCGCAACAGGTGATTTCATTCAAGTATACATCCCATGCTTTGAAATCGACAGTATAATTACCAATCTCGAGTCCCTCCACAAGACCAGTAAAGATGCCATCAGTGCTCGTTTCATCAAGAAATATGCATTGGACATGAACGTCCGACACACGCTCACCTGTTGTTTCATTTAGAGCGAATATCTCAGCATCAACAGAGTAGACCCCCGTCACATCACTGAATTCCACTGTGAAACTAACATTAGTCCCGAGAGTACTAGACTGCGGAGATACTATCACATTCACTAATATTGGGGCATCAGCTTCATAGACTCCAATAGCTGTAGCAATTGCCTCACACATCTCTTCACGATAATATCTACTTCTGACTCCCGTCACTATGTTCTCGTCAATGATTGGTGGCACTAACTCATTGAATATAGCTCCTGCAGCTTCGTATTCAGAAGCATAGTCTGCATTTCCAGTGATGTTCTTTCCATCAATCACATCTGCCTCAGCAAGGACTCTCACACCACGGCACCATGCACTCACGACTATATCTTGATTCACTGCTTCTTTTATCAGATTGAGGGATGTCTGATTGGACAGGAGTAGTTCGTGGGACTCTCCTGGCATGACGGATATTGCATCGAATTGTGACACATCATCTATTTCTGTCATCAATATATCAACAGAGAACAACTCATAACCTAGGTATCCACACGAAGTCAGAGTTTTATTCAATCCTGTTGTTGTGATACTCCATCCATACCGTTCAAAAATCTCAATAATAAATTGCACATTCGCCCCATAGTCATGATCCATTAACAATAAGATTTTGACCGAATCTTCAGAATATGTACCAACATCTGCTAATGCTACTGATGAATTGACCGAGCCTGAAAAAACAAGCACGAGGAGCAATCCTAGCAGAACTCCTCTAAAAACGCATCTTCTTGAGAATGAACTCAACATACTCTATGACACCGGGTAGTATCTAGAATTGCAAATAACCTAATAATATGCCATTGGCGCAACTTTTTTACCAGAAAATACTAACTATAGTTAATTAAATGGTGGTGGGTTCTTATGACCAAATTGATCGATGTTGAGATAAAGCAGAACACACTCGTACGTGCAAAACCGGATATGGTCTACGATGCTCTGACTACAGCTGATGGTCTAAATGCTTGGTTCACCGTTGGGTCAGAGGTTGATCCAAGAACAGGTGGAACTATTACATTCCGCTGGAAGGACTGGGGTCCTGATAAATACACAACTGAGGCAAAGGGTCCAGTTTTGGAAGCCAAGCGCCCTGAAAGGTTTGTGTTCCAGTGGAGTGCTGACAACCCAACTTATGCAACTACAATTGAGATTGACTTTGAAGAAGTGGAAGAAGGTACTATTGTTCGTTTACGAGAACATGGATATCATGACACACCGTCTGGGAGAGCTGCCATGTTGGAGTGCGCTTCAGGTTGGGGTGAAGCCCTCACGCTCATGAAATACTATGTAGAACATGGAATCACTTACTGAGCTACTCTAGAATCTCCTAACAATTCATCGAATTCTCATATGTAATGGCCTCCGTTATATGTGCCGAGTTATCCTTTATTTAGGCCACTTAATTCCAACCTTTAAGTCGAAGAAAATCTATAGGGGACATAGTCAGTCATAGGGACCTCTCTTCCGAGCATCTTCAAACCCATAGCAATTTGTCCTCTGTGATACGTAAAATGATTCACTAAATGGAAGTACATCTCATCTATGTTTATCACTATAGTCTTTCCATCCCTTTCATCTTCAAAGCTTTCAATGATTCTATCCTCGGCTGCTTTTCGCCATTTTTTTAGATAATCAGAAATAAGCTGATAGAGCTCTTTTCTTGACATATTATAAAAATCAGGCTCTTCGGGGTTTCCGTCATACCAATCATGAAACCAATCCCACGTATCTTCAGCCAAGTGAATGTACCTTAGATGAATACTACCTGCACCCTCCCCAAGTGATTGTTCAAATTCGTTAATACCTAAGGTTTCAACTATTCTCCAGATTGAATTATTTGCCCAAGTCAAGTAGGCTGCCATCTTCTCAATGGGAAACATAAACTTCCAGTAAGACCCACATCCTAAAGAAGGTAGTCACATTGTCATATGTTAGTCTATTGGGATTCTAAAGATTGACTGAACGATTTCTTGAAATTTTCAGCTTTCTCATTAAATCCATATTTCTCCCACGCTTTCATGGCTGAATCAAACGTGTCCTTGGCCATGTTTAGATACTTCTCATCCGCCAATCTAATCCATGCTTTAGACAGGAGGTCCATAAGAGGAACTGACATCATTGCTAATTCATAGTCGAATTTATGGGGGTCTTGTACAACAATTCTATTCAAGTCAACAACGCGATCTACAATCCTCTTCAATTCTGGTTTCTCAAGAGTGTCAGCAATTAGAGATGCATGATAGCTTGCAGACATTGCATCATCCCTAATCACTTCACCATACGATAGGAACCACTCTTGCACATCGAGTGCAATATCTACTCCCATTCTTAGAATCCTTGTACGTATCTCATCATGAAGTAGTCTCGACGCCAGTGCAGTGAGCGAAGTCATTATGTTGCATAGGTATGTAGCATATGTGGTGGGTCGAGTAATTTGCGTGGCATCAATTGTGTTGATATCAAGAAGTTGCATAGCTGCATATAGTAACCGAATCTCCGCTTCCGGTAGTTTCTCAGCTCTGGATAGAACAGGCGAAATTGAGTTTGTCATAACAAAAAGAGAGAATCTAACTCTGGATTTTGGCCACTCTTCAACCATTGTTTCATAGATGTCACGAAGGAACTCAATAGTACGATGGATGTGGTTGTTTCTTGCATCTCCAGTTGACAGGAAGTAGTATTCAGCATGAGCAACACCCACACTTTGAAACACACTGTCAAGTGTGTACGCAAAGAGCGGCGTGTTTGTCATCATCAATTCTCTAAAGTAATCCCGATAGAGCTTGAGAACTTCTTCGAGGAAGACTTTACGTTCTCCAATCGATAAAACTGGTGATTCAGTCAAAGCCGTCAGCACTGCAATATAGTTCTGTAACTTCAATGATGCAGTGATTCCAATTTCAATTCCTTTCCCCTCTTTCTGCAATTCCCACATTAATTCGTCATTTGTTACCCACCTGATACTCCCAAGAATACTAGACATCTGAGTCTTGTATAAGTCAAGTTCATCCTTGAACCCATCGTAGCTTGTAATCGAATATAGTTTGTTGAAAATGTGGTTTCTATCTTGAATCGCCTCAATAAATGAACAGTAGACTTCTGACTTTCCCTTATAGAGTCTAACTAACCTACTAGAAAAATCAGGGTAGTCCACAACTCGAGGGTCAAGAAAGAGAAAACCAAGCATAAGATGTTCATCATCATCAATAAAATCAAAATGGTTCATTGACTCTCTAAAAACACGCACATAGTCCGCAGGAATGACTTCACCTGCTACAGACCCAACAAGAACCTTGGCAAAATCAGTGAAAGGGTGATCATTAGGCAGCTTTGAAACAATTGCTCTTAACTCCGCTAATGTGGGGGGCACCGCTTTTGTCATAGAGTGTGCCAAAGCCCCCATCTTGATACTGAATATTCCTGCTACTACCCCATCATTGTCTATAGCAACTGCACATGCCTTGTCAAATTCCCCTCTCATAGCATATGCTAATGCATTACCCACTGAACCTATAGACACATCCTTTAGCTTTGCCCATTTCTCTTCTGGTTCAGGCCTAGCCAGAAGGTCATCAACTTCCAGTAATATTTTTGTAAAACGATCATCATTTCTTAGCTTATCATATACCGGGTTCCAGATATCTGAAAGCGCTTCAGGAAATGATGTTTCAACATGATCTCTGACATAGGGATTAAGAATCCGCTCGATTATACTGATCTGTTCGTCATTAACGGAACCATCTGCGAATTGAATTTCAGACTCATCTATCTTCTCTGCAATGACTCGCAGAAGGCTATCCATATAGTCTTCTGCCTTGCTTACCAGTGCAATCACTGTGAATCCTTTATGAGTTTCTGTAACAATCAGTGTGTTATCTTTGAACGCTAATCTTCTTACTTCGCCGCTACCTGTTATGTCACTCAATGCTCTGGTAGCTTCAATCAGTGGCCCAAGAATTAGCTCTCCTTCGGCTTCCATTGAGCTCTTAAACTTGATAGGTACACCGCCTTCAGTCAGAACACCCATCAGTCTAATCATTACAAACACACTACCGTCTATGTAAACGTACTTTCCGTTCAACAAATTGCGAAAAAAGCCTTCTTGATATGGACTACACGCACCCGTCTACTTTTTTCAATCTCTCCTAACAATTTGATATAATTACATGAGTCTTAAATATCGCATATTATGGAAATAGACCCACCAATATCAGGTGAGATCAATGTGCGAGTGGTGCTTCAAACACGGCGATGGTGGCAAATGGTACGAAAATGCTAGATTATACAGGAATGAACTTGCAGACGAGTACAATGCCAGTGAATACCTAGAAGAGCAATGGAAAAACATGGAAACCCTATTCATTCGAAAGATAATGGGCTTCAATTCAATTGGTCTGGGCTATAAGATGCAGATGCCTATCATTGGTCGTTTGATTCGAAAGGTTGTTGAAGGTCAAATTCATAGCGAGAAGAAGAACAGGAATCCTGTGAGAGCTGACGGTCACTTTGGCCAAGTGATTCCTCTGGAGGACGCTCAACACATCATGGGAAACCTTGCTGCTGAACCCATCATCAAGAACTATTGTGTTTGCAGATGGATGCAGCGAGGTGTTAAAGATGCAGTCTGCATTAACTTCGGTCAACTCTCTGAAGTGATTGAGAAGCACACAAGATACATTCCAGAAGGAGTGAAGTACCGGCTTGATCGTGAGGAAGCGATTCAGGCTCTGCAAGAACAAAATGAGAGAGGTTATGTCGCATCAGTGTGGTTCCAACCAGTTCCATACATCAATGCGATTTGTTCGTGTGAAACTCCGGAATGCGGTGGATTTCGTCTAAGGAATGACTTTGATTTGCGCACTATATACAAAGGAGAGTATCTGATTGATATCGACATCGATAAGTGCCAAGGCTGCAAGTCCTGCGTGAGAATGTGTCAGTTTAATGCACTAAGATACATCCCATCAGTAAACAGAGTGATTGTTGATTTGGATAAGTGCTTTGGCTGCGGAGTTTGTAGACATGCTTGTAAGCATGATGCTCTCAATTTAGTTCCAAGAGAGTCTGTACTAGGTCAAGCTGGGAAATATTGAGGTGCCAAGGATGGTAAAGAAGACAAAGATTACAATCGACTACTCAAGGTGTCACTCAGGTGCAAGTACTGATCCGCGTGATTGCAGAAAATGTCTATTGATCTGTGATCCAGCTGTTTTTCTGATGCATCCAACACTTGAAGACCATCCAGATCCCCACAATCCCGAAATCTGGAGAATTGATGCAATTTGGCTCTCAAAATGTACTGGTTGTATGAAATGTGTAGACATATGTCCTGAACAGGCAATCACTGTCGTTCCTGGTGTTACCCTTTATCAGATGAAGGCCCGATGAGCGTAGTTATTGGTCTTGACTGAAGGATGACTAGGCTACCATCTGGTTTGATACACCACTCGATATCCTGAGGGTACTCCATCTCACTCTCAATTTTCAATCCAACCTCTGCAATATCAAATAGGGTTTCATCATCCAGAGTATGTTTTGCCTGTCTATCCATTGGTGTTTTTTCCAATGTCAATTGTCCTCTCTTAGGAATGGAGGTAAAATTCTTTCCACCAAGAGTGCGTTGAATCACACTAGATGGAGTCTTCGTTAGTATATAGGTATCAGGTACTATCTTCCCTGAAACAAGAGCGTCACCAAAGCCCCAAGCTGCATTAATCAAAAGCTCATTTGCATTATTATTGGCAACATTTACAGTAAACATCACGCCTGAAATATCTGCAGGAATCATTTCTTGAACAATGACCGCCATCTTCATTTGTCTAAGAGGAATTCTCTTTGTTTTTAGATAGATTATAGCACGCTCTGAGAATGCTGATTGCCATACTTTCTTCACTGATTCTATGATTTTTCTAAAGCTCTTTATGCAGAGATAACTTTCTGCCTGTCCCGCGAATGAAATATCTCTGTGATCTTCTATTGTTGCTGATGACCGTACTGCAAAACCAAGCTCACTGCTCGTGCTTAGCTCATTGAGATTTTGAATGCCAATTGTTATCTCAGACTCTAAACTTTTAGGTACTCGATACTTTTCTATCATCTTTTGCAGATTTTCTGAAATCTCTAAAATCTCTTCAAAATCTTCAGAATCGTCTGCTTGTTTCAGAAAATTGGCTAAATCTTGATTATTTTCTACCATTTGCGCAAACCCAATAGAGGAAATCGAAAACCCTGCTGGTGTGAGAAAACCGCTTTGTGCCAGTTTTACTAAATTTACAGCTTTTCCTCCATGATTTTCTACATCATCTACTTGAATCTCTTCAAGATTGTGAACAATTTGCAAATAATCTATCACTCCGTGACAAATAACACACCGGTAGTCCCCTCTTGAGGTTGAATCATCACATATCTTCTATCCAGTTTTTCAGGACTTTCAATCATGGTGCCCATTAGTGCAGGTATCTCAAACTCTCTTGTGACTATCGCTAGATGAGAGCCAAGAGATCCTGTTAGGCACACGACGCCTGCAAGCCTTGATAGAATCGGTGCCAGAAAGGTTGTTCCCCCATCATTTACGAGGACTATCTTCCCATCGGGTCCTTCTTTTAGAAGCTGCAACACCTCTTTCATAGTAGTGATATATCTAAGTTCACCTTCTGCTGCAAGATTTAAAGAAATGAGGCCTCGTGCGATTTCTTTCAACTTACCATCCTTCCTCGGACTTCAAGCGGGACATATTTAGCTTGTAATAAGCTTCGCGCTAGCTTCTGAAATGCTTAATACTCACTATTTCTTGAAATTGGATTCAGAGTGCTATTATACATTTGATAGAAGTGGTGGCAATGGACATCAGTGAAACAAACAAGATGATTCAACACATCTCAGATACTTTTTCTGAAATATTAGCTGAACGCGGGCTTCTTGAATCTGAAATATTCCCAACAAATGAGTACATCTCAGTGTCATGCTACCATACCTATTATCATCTTTATGATGTTATGAAACAGGTCTGGGAAAAAACATCACCCGAAAAACTTGCCAAACAGAGTAAGGTTCTATTATCCGAAATACATGCTCTGTCCATTACGTATCTCTGGCTCTACTACTCACTCGGGCGTATGGGAATCGTCTTCGACAAATGTGACAGTAATCCGAAGGAAGAAGCTGAGGAGAAACAGAAGCACTGGCAATGGATGCTTGAGAAGTGGCATAAGCTTGGTACAACCTACTTTAATACTGAAAAACCAACAGTTGCTGCATCTGGTGGGAAGAATCTAGCTTTCGATGAGGATGTTTTGAACTGGATAAAGGATAAACTTGAACCAGTTGGAATTGACCAAGTCAAGAAAATTCGACGTATAATGGGTCAGATAGAGCTCTATGCCTTCATGGATGAGTGTGAGGCACGTGCCAAGCTTATCGACCACGGACCATATCGAATTTCAGAAGATGAGTTTCTTGTTATGACTGAGTTCACTAGGTTGCATGATGGAAAGGGTGACCTCTGGCTACCTTGGTCTGACACTGAAGCAAAACTCCCATCTGCTAAGCTAGGCGTGGCAATGACGATTGAAGGGGCTTCGGCTACATTCAACGATATTGGCACAATGACTATTGAGCCTGGTGACTACTCAAATCTCGTCACCAGTATTGCAGCATATACAGAACGAGGAAACAAGATTATTCCTCTAGGTCTTGATGAGCTACCTGCATATGGAGATGCTGCAGAAGCTGCTCTCTCTGAGCTATACATGAAGTTTGCAGACTGGGACAAGAAGAAGCTCATGCTTGCTGGCGCTGTGGCATACTGGAGAGGGTTTGCTCGATATACTGATAAAGTGGGTATCACAGGAAAGATTGACTGGAGTATCTCACAGTCTGTTATAGATGAGTATGTGCCATTCTTTATGGACAATGATGCAGATCCGGCTTTCATCAGATTTGGCCGATTTGATGACGAAATGGAGGAAGATCCAACTCTCTACTTATTACCCGAGTAGGTGCTCGTAATGGTAGAGCTTCGTGATACTGATGAATATGCACATGAGCCTAATGAGCTTCTTGAGTGGCGCGAGAGCTATTATTTCAACTGGGTGGATCTAGATACAGGTATCTCTGGGTTTTCAACGATTGGACTTCTGCCAAACGTATCAAAAAGAGAGTTTGTTTTCGCTCTTTTCTATGATGGAAAACGCGAGGCATACTTCGTTGAGCCTAAGGGTCCAACACCAGAGAACTTCTATGAATCTCTCTCAGATGGATTCCTCTCCTTTGAGGTTATTGAGCCATTCAAAGAATGGGCACTCCGGTACAACGGGACGAACCTCAAAGCCAACATTCGTTGGACCGGTCGATTTCCAGCTTATGATTTCGGTCATGGGAGTGGTACTTCATGGACGGGTCACTTTGAGCAATCAGGAATAGCAAAAGGAAAAATCGAGTTTACAAGTGGAGAAATATTGGAATTTAATGGATATGGAGAACGTGACAAGAGCTGGGGCACTCGAAACTGGCATATCGACAGCTGGTTTGCACTTCATGCTCAGTTTGATGAGTTATCCATTGGGCTTCGTCTTGACTCTGTTGATGGTCAGTTCCATCCATCTGGTGGAATTAGTACAGTTGAAGGTCACATTCCTATCATAAAAGTAGAACTTGACACCATCTATCATGAAAAGCAACACAACCTTCCAGTTGGTGCTTTGACAAAGGTCTATGGCAAGGATGGAAGCTGCTATACTCTACAATCTTCAATTATCTCTCCAACGAGTTTTATCAGATTTGCACGTGAGTTCGATGAAGGGACAACAGAGCTCTTTGAAGAGATGGCTATTCATCAATGTGATGAATTAGGGGCTCGTGGTACAGGACTAATCGAGTGGTTGTTCACTCACTTGAAAGAAAAGTGACAGAAGGACCAAGAAATGGGCCCTCTGTTTCATTATGTTTTACCAGCTTAAACCAAGTATCGATGCAAGCAGCCATGCACACAGAATGGAGTTGATCATTGCCCCAAGCCAACGATTGCCTGTCACGCGATAGGCAAACATGGTGATTACTGTGCACACTGCGAACCATGGTGCAAATGCGTAGAAGAATAACCACGAGTAACCAATCATGTCTGGAACAAGAGGTGCTCCTGCGAGGTATCCTCCAAAGAATTCGAACGCGATAAGAATGAGGTAGGGAATTGTCTTGATAAACACTGATTTCACTGTCCAATTGAATTGAACTTTAATCCATGTGCCTGAACTCTCTGGCAGCATAATTCCCGTCAACCACGCTCCATCTACTAGCGTATATACAAGAAATACTACAAAGTATAGTGGTACCAGTCTTGCTTGTCCGAGTGTTAAGTCGTGAAGCCCAGGAAGGAAGCATCTCAAGTCCAAGACAAGTCCCAGATCGACGAGTAGGGTCAGCAAATACAACCATACAAACACAATGAGAGTTAAAACAAGGGTCTTCAATAAATAGGGTAAGGGCTTCTGTTTCCTTGTTTCAAACAACTCACTTAGCGTTGGTGATGACACTTCATTACTTATGCTGTTTTTCTCACTTTGAGAAACCCCCTTTCTTCGCAGGATTACAAAAAGAGCAAGTAAGGCTACAAGTCCACTTCCTAGAATCCATGCTACTACTGCTAACCCATAAAATGTTGGGAAGGGTATTACTCTCGCTAATAGAAGACCAACAGCAAGAAATGGGAAGAAAGTGAGAACACCAATCAATCCCAATATCATTCCGTAAAGATAGAACGCCTTCTTTGTGGCTGGTTCGTCAGTAGGCTTTCCTTTCAAGTCTGAGAAAACGGGCATGTCAATTAGAATAGCAATCAGAGGGAAAATCGTAAGAAGCGCACCAATCAATCCAAGGAGTCCACCAAGCAACCAAAATGGATACAGGATAGATGTACTCTCTATCCAGTGCTCGTCTTCAATTCCTCCCTTCAGACTATTCTTCATCCATTCTACGCTTTCGCTAACAATGACTGGATTAATAGTTTCGAAAAGGTGATTTGTAGGTGGAAACACAGCCCTCCTCGCTGTGTTGTTACTAAAGTCACCATAGGTCGTTCCCGGCACAACGCCAGTTACATTAAACCATGGGTCTAACAAGTCGGGATTTTGCGGATATCTGGATAAAGAATCGAAGGTACCTGTTGCTATGAGAGTGTTTGGAATGTATGGCATATTTTCACGAAATCCGGAACCAACAAGAACCAGAGCACGTACATAGACACTAGACTGATTTATAGCAGCCCATGCAATACCACCACCCATGCTGTGGCCTATCAAACCAATCTGTGTATTATCAACAAAATTTAAGGATGCAATATAATCCAAAGCTGCGGTTCCACTACCTGTTCCTGGCTCAGAATTACCATGACCATTCGCATCGATTGTAAGTGCCACAAATCCCCGCCGAGCGAGTTCGATACCAAAGGCCATTAGCCACTCTTTGCTCTGTTGTGACCCATGAATCACAACGACGCTTGGTAGTGGGTTAGTGTCAGTCGCATAATTTGGTTTCTGAAGTGTACTATGAATCAAGGATCCATCAAGGGCTTGAAAATCAACCTCTGTGACAGTTATTGAACCGAACCCGCTCTGCACGCTTGCTGCTAATAGGGTCCCCGAGAGCATGATGATCAAGCCAAGACTGAATACTAAGTGTCTACGTCTTATGTTCAAGTTTGTGCCCACCTTGTGAACGCGAGCAAAGTCATGTTCAACTCGGTCTTTTATTTCAACCGACTAATAAAACGTAATCCATATCAACTATAGAATGTTGAGGATAATTACTGATGCCAGACTGGGACAAAATCTTCACAGAAAGAGGTCGAGTATTTACTGACCCTCACTCAGACATGGGACGAGTTGCGAAATTAGTTCAGAAAAATAATGGTTTACGTATCCTTGATCTTGGCTGCGGTTCCGGTCGACATGTTGTATACCTTACACACCTCGGTTTTGATGTATACGGCTTTGATTCCTCTTCAAGAGCTATCAGTATGGCCCAAGAATGGCTCGAAGAAGAATCTCTAATTGCTGAGCTCAACGTACATAAGATGGAGAATCCATTTCCTTATGATGATAACTTCTTTGATGCAATTATCTCCATTCAAGTTATCCACCACAATCTTATGAAAGATATCAGAAAGACAATCTGTGAAATTGAGAGGGTCTTGAAACCAGGCGGTTTCCTCTTTGTCACTTTTCCTATACTACGTGCTGCGCCTGCGAGTGAGGAGGATGACTGGAAGCTGGTAGAAGTTGAGGAAGGAACATATATTCCCCAAAGTGGCTGGGAAAGCGGAATACCTCATCACTATTTCACCGAGGAGGAGATACCAATTGAGTTTCGGTCATTCGAAATTCTTGATATCTATCTGGATGAAACTAACCATCGCTGCGTTATTGCTAGACTGCCCATGAGTTAGATTTGATCTTCCAATCCAAATGTTGGGAAAACAAGACTCTTTATTTTCTCTATCGTATCATCCACTGCGCGACGTATCTTTGGATACTGGTCGCTAGGCATCCTGAAAGGCCTGCTAGTCCATCCTCCTCTCTTCACTTGGAAGCCATGTTTAAGACATAGCTCAATCCAATTGGCTGGAATTGTCGGTGGCAATGCAATGTCCGCGATGTCTGCTAATATAATCGTCCAAATCTTTGCAGCAGCCACAGCATTGTATCCACCGCCTCCTGTCACAACCAACTTTCTGGTTCCTAAGTGAACAAGCTGACGAACAGTCTTAGAAGTTCGCTGATAGGTGTCATAGGTCAGCATCAAGTCCGTGAGTGGGTCATTCATATAACCATCTGCGCCTACATCCCAGAATACAAAATCTGGTTTATATGCCAACCAGATTGGAACCACCACATCCTCGAACGCTCGCCACCACTCGACATCATCCGTGAGCGGTGGGAGTGGTATGTTTACATTGTACCCTATGCCATCACCAATGCCCACTTCTTCCACTCTACCCGTTCCTGGAAAGAATCCCATACTCAGCTCATGAAGTGATATTGTCAGGACATTAGGGTCATTATAGAATGCATGCTGCACCCCATCCCCATGATGAGCATCGGTATCAAGATAGAGCATTTTCTTCCCCGGGTATTTTTGAAGATACTTCTTTATGGCAACCACACAGTCATTGTAATAACAGAAACCTGCAGCTTGACTCTCAAACGCATGATGAAGCCCTCCAAAGAATGTCACTGCATCTTCAAACTTGCCATCAGCGACTCCCATGACTGCATCGATAGTCCCACCAACAATGTAGCTTGCATATTGGTCAACACCAGGAAAGATAGGACATTCATTGGTATCTAATCCAAAACGTGCAGAGAACGCAGTGCCCATGTTTCCAAAGAGTTCGAGTGTTTCGATATATGATGGGTCATGAAACAAAAGAAGCTCTTCACGTGTAGCACGACGCATTTGTTGAATAGATATCCTTGGGCTTTTCAGCAATCCTGACATCACTGGTAGATTCCACGTCACCTCAAGTCGTGCTCGATTCCAGTACGGATTAGGCTCTGCCCTCATTCTATCTAACTCATCGATGCCATCTAGGCTAAGGATTGCCTCCGGATCGAATAGGGCAGTCAGTTCTGACAAAGGATATCCTCCCGATATTGAATCGGACTTGGACGTCTGGTTCTATTCTCCTCTTATGTTTGATGGCGACGAATCCTGATAGTCCCTTCGAAAGCCTCATTATTCCTGATTTCAAAGGTAGACCTGCAATGTCAAAATATGATTTGATTAAGGAAACGCTTCTTGGCAACTTAAGCGAACAGATTCCCATCTCTCTCTGGAAACATCATCCTGAAGCAGACAGAACTCCTGAAGGTCTTGCCAAAGCAGAGATTGACTTCCACAAATTAATGAACCACGATTTGATGAAGATCTCTTTCTTTGGTCATTTTCCTTGTATAGATTTTGGATGCACTGCGATTTATGATGGTGCCATAACAGGATCAACTACCCTGACCACAGCGGCAATCAACAAGGTGAGTGATTGGGAAACCCTAGAACCACTTGATGTGAATGCAGGTGAGTTTGGAAGACAGATTCATGCAGTCGAGTTAATTCAAAAATACGCACATGGCGTAGTACCAACAATGGCCACCGTTTTCGATCCTACAATGGTCGCAGATAAAATCTCTGACAAGAATTTACAAAAATATGCAGATGAGAACCCTGAGGTATTGAAAGGTGCACTAGAAATAATAACTGACATCATGGTTGATTTTGCCAGTGCTGCAATAGATGCAGGAGCTGATGGCATCTTTTTGGCTTCCCAGCACTCTACAAAGTCATCAGTGACAGATAAACAATACAAAGAATTTGTGTTGCCTTATGATCTAAAATTCATCACTCGACTCAGAGGAAAGGCGAAATTCATTGTCCTACATCTCCATGCACGAGAAGAAAATGAGGAGCTCAGGTTTGACCAGATTGCCAAAACACCCGGAGTTGCCGGTATTAATTGGGAAGATCAGACCTCGGCTTTGTCACTGAAACAAGGCAAGAAACGGTTCAGGGGCGCAGTTCTTGGTGGGATTGATCATAATGGAGTCTTTAGGACTGGAAATGCAGAAGACGCGCGGAAACAGGTACTCCAAGCAATAGATGAAGCTGGTCCTGACCGTTTGATTATAGCCCCAGGGTGCGTTATAACCGTTGATACCCCACAGGAGAACATTATCGCAGTAAGAGATGCAGTAAAATCAGTCAATCTGTATGAGTAGGAGGATGAGAAATGACCAGAAATGCTGAGGTGGCTCGGATTCTCAAAGAGATTGGTCTATTGCTCGAAGTCGAGGGCAAAGACCGTTTCAAACCTCTTGCATACTATCGTGGAGTAAGATCTATCACCTCTCTTGGAGAGGATATCGAAGCTGTGGCAAAACGCGATGGGCTCATGGATATCCCTGGCATTGGTAAAGGTCTTGCAGAAGTAATCAAAACCTATCTTGAAACTGGCGAAGTTGAGCTTCTTAATAAACTTAGAACACGTGTTCCAGTGAAAGTATTAGAGCTTGACGCAATCCCGGGAGTCGGTCCAAAAACAATCAAACTTGTGTACGAGAAGCTAGGTGTCAAAGACATAGATTCACTTGAACAGGTTGCCAATGAGGGGAAGCTCTCAGTCTTACCAGGTCTTGGTGAGAAAACCCAAGTACAAATCATTGAGGGAATTCAGATTGTAAGAGCCGGAATGGAGAGGACTCTCCTCTCTGATGCCATCTCCGTAGCTGAGAGAATCGAGAACGAACTTAGCAAATTGAAGGTCATAGAACAACTTGCGATTGCTGGATCCACACGTCGCCGAAGAGAAACCATTGGTGATCTTGACATAATAGTTGTTACAACAGATTCTGAAACCGTAATGGGCTCTTTTGTCAGCTCAGAAGGAGTAACGGCAGTTCTCGCTCATGGACCCACAAAGTCCTCAGTGCGATTAGACTCCGGTCTGCAAGTAGACCTCAGAGTACTACCTAGTGAGAGTTTTGGCGCAGGTCTTCAATATTTCACCGGGAGTGTTGATCACAACGTCAAATTGCGTTCAATCGCGCAAAAGATGAAATTACGCCTTAACGAATATGGTTTGTATAAAGACAAGAAGAGAGTGGCAGGCGAGGATGAAGAGGGTATCTATAGGGCACTTGGACTTCAATATGTTCCTCCTGAATTGAGAGAGGACAAAGGTGAGATCGAAGCCGCTCAGAAAGGAGAACTCCCTAATCTTGTAACAATGAATGAAATTCATGGAGACCTACATAGTCACACAGACCAGTCAGATGGAAAGAACACGCTTGAAGAGATGCTGGATGCTGCTGAGGGACATGGCTACAACTACTATTGTGTTTCAGACCATACAAAGAGTCTCACAATCGCAAATGGAATGGATGAAGAACGCCTTCTGAAGAGACTAGAGGAGATTGATGGGCTCAATGCATCTGGTCGCTGGAAGATGAAGATACTGAAAGGTGCTGAGGTAGATATCCTAGCTGATGGTAGCCTTGACATTGAAGACACTGTTTTGTCGCAGTTAGATATTGTCACAGTTTCTATTCACAGTCGGATGAAAGATAAGAAAAACACCATGACTGAACGAGTCTGCCATGCTTTAGAAAACAAGTACATTCACATTCTGGGTCATCCGACTGGTCGTCTAATCGGCAAGCGATCTGAGTTTGAGATTGACTTAGAGCAAGTATTTGAAACAGCCAAAAAACACAATGTAATCATGGAGCTAAATGCTCATCCGCAAAGATTGGACCTAAATGCTGGTAACTTGCGGGTTGCCACTAAGATTGGTCTGAAGATAGCGATAAATACAGACGCCCACGCAATCTCAGAACTTGATAATATGCGATTTGGAGTCTACCAAGCTCGTCGTGGTTGGCTAACTCCCGATGATGTCATCAATACATATTCTTTGAAGAAACTTATGAAATTCATCAAGAAATAGGAACCATTTGTAGATAGTCACATCTTGTGACTTCATCCTGTGACCCCGAAATGTGGCTTCGCTATATATACCAAAACTGAGCAGTATTTCTTGTGAAATATCATGGCTCTAACAACTAACTCACGAAATACATTTGTGCTGAAGAACAACAAGGCAACAGTTTCCACTGATGCCCTGACCTATGCATACATCTATCGGAGGTAAGGTCGAAGTGGCACTAGCGAAGGTTGAGAAGAAATTCTTGAAGGACTCTTTTGAACCGAGAATTAGTACCGATGCTATTACTCGCGTATACTTCAGGAGATAGATTTGGATGAATGATATCCACTCTTCATTAAGCACACCCTCAAATCAAGAGGTTCAGAATACTCGTACCAGAGATGGTAGCAAACTCTCTCTAGCTGAAGTGCTCGCGCTGGAAGCAACGTGAGCACCAATTCTCTTTTTTCTAATCTATTTAGAATCTATCAAATCCATAATGAATTCAGGTAAGATTCAAAATAGATAAGGAATGGTGCCGAGGATGGGATTCGAACCCACGAACTCCTACAAGAACGGATGCCTCATCATAGTCTGGCGACAATTGATTGATCTTGAGTCCGTCGCCGTTGACCGCTTGGCTACCTCGGCTCATCATGTAGGAAGATTTAATCTCAATATAGCCGTTTTGGCTACTTTGACAGAATATTAGAATTTACAATGGTCTTAACTTGTTTCTAAATGAGGTCTAATCTTGGCATAGAAATCTGAGATAATCTTAGACC
>JAEORO010000082.1 GCA_016840855.1 Candidatus Thorarchaeota archaeon
CAGTCAAGTTATCAACCTCAAACACATCCTTACTGTGCAGTTAACAGCTAGATAGATTAGTTGGTCCACACAAAGATTGTGTGACTAATTCGGAGTAGTGCTGATGAAGGTTCTCCATTTATGTGATAGTCTTAATCCTGCGGGTCTTGGTGGGTATGAGTCGTATTTACATTATCTCTCCCAGCAGCTAGCAGACAGAGGTCATGAGTCTGTAGTTGTAACTCAATCTGCAAGAAGAGATTCACCAGAATATATCGACTTTGAATGCTATCGCATCTACAATCTTCAAGGAAATCTCTTAGAAGCTAGAAAGTGGGAATTCTTCTCCTTGTCCGAAAAAGAACGACTGAAATCCGTTGACAAGATGTTTCAGTCGGATGATCTGATATTGAATGTCACCGCTCTTGAACAACAGCTCTCTAGTCTGATTAAGACTGTCAAACCGGACCTTGTTCATGCACACAGTCCCTATGTTGTGTT
This sequence comes from Candidatus Thorarchaeota archaeon, assembly GCA_016840855.1. GTDB lineage: Archaea > Asgardarchaeota > Thorarchaeia > Thorarchaeales > Thorarchaeaceae > SMTZ1-45. The sequence continues at coordinate 481 of JAEORO010000082.1, forward strand.
TAATCGTGTTATTGGAAAGATACGAGAACATGAGAATTTTAGGAGCTTGCCAATACTGGCAACGATACATGGAAGGCCAAAGCCTCTGGTCTTACCAGATGGTAGGAAAACGACAGACTATGATGCATTTGCTGATGAGTGCCCATTTGATTTGATTCTTGCAGTAAGTAATAATGTAGCAGATGTGTTGGGGAGATATTTGAAGAATAGGAACAAGTCCATTCCAATTCGTACATTATATCTAGGTGTGGACTTGTCAGTGTTCTATCCGCAACAAGATGTGTCGAAAAAGTGGGACATCGCCTTTCTTGGAAGATTTGAAGCGATGAAGGCAGTCGATCTGTTTCCTGAGATGCTTGGTCTTCTAAAACAAGAGTTTCCGAAGCTGAGATTCCTGTTGACAGGAGAAGGATCTCTGAAAAATCAGGTATTCGAGGGATTTGAACGAGATGGTGTTTCAAGTATGGTTGACTATCTGGGTGTCGTGAACACAGATAAAGTACCAAACCTCATCAACCAGTGTCGGGTGTTTATTTATCCATCTCGAGAAGAACCCTTTGGTCTATCAATTCTGGAAGCAATGGCATGTGGAGTTCCTGTTGTGACAACTAATGTGTTCGGGCCCAGTGAAATCATCACGAACAATATTGATGGTTTGACTGTACCTCCAGAGAATGTGGACGAACTTGTTCATGCAATTGCATTTTTGATGAAAAACGAGGATTTTCGAGCAAGAATTGGCGAAAATGCGAGAAAAACAGTAGAATCTAGATTTGACATCAAACAACATTATGATAGGTTAATCCAGTTGTATCAAGAACTGATTGATGAAAAGAAGAAATCAGATAATGGGACTCTGTGAGTCCCATACCACATACTAGTCGCTAACTATTCGGGTACATCTGACTTCTTTTCCTCTGAGAAGTTCAGTCAAATTCCCTTCCTTCATCATGGAAAGCAGAACAACGTCTAAACCACTGGAGATGAGATCACTGGCTGTACTGATGGAATACAGCTTTCCCTTCATAGATCCACTAGCGTCTGCAGTCCTTTTTTGTTCCATGTCTTTTAGAATATCTCGAAGCCTTGTGAGAGTTAGTCGGTCAATCAACTTTGCATCAGCATTTGATCGAGGGTTATCATCATAGAATCCTGAAACATCCATAGCATAGATTAACCTCTTGGCTTTGAGTTTACGAGCGAGCTCAACAGCTAATAGGTCCCCACTACCAACACTGAACCCCATAGCTGTATCATAGAGGAGATCACCTCCCAGCAAAGGAATCATCCCTAGAGAAACCCAACCCTCAAGCGGTTCAAAGAATGTTTTGACAATTCGCATCTTCTCAGCCACAATCATTGATGAGGGATGGAGAAGGTTGACAGGGAGACCAGCTTCTTGGAATTCTTTGGTTATCATGTGTCTAAACTCATTGACCACGCGTTGTGTCTTAGAGAGGGGGATGAACTGCTCAGGGCTTGTGTAGCCTTTATGGAGTTTGTACTCAAGGACAGGAGGGTGGCCAAATGAACCAACACCATGAACAATCACAAGAAACTCAATGAGACCCTCGTCCATACAAGATTTGATTTCATGCGCTGTGGACTTCATGACAGATTCTCTTGCCTCATATGGTTTCGACTTGTCTGTCAGTAGAGAACCACCCAGTTTGATAACTGTGAGGTCTTTTCCCATACTTCTGTCACCTACTAGATTCTATATTGTGAGCAAAGTGAATGGCCACCAAGCTGGAATCAAATAGATGAAAAGAGCCACTATTACAATCACTGCAATTGGAACAGTCCAGTTGTCTAGATTAGGAGGTGAGATAGCCTCCACGAATGTAGCGACTAAACTGATTACCAGAATTGGCAAGAGAAGCATCACTAGATCGAATGCTGCGAACTCGAAAGAGAACATTGCAATCAGGATATAGCTAAACAGGAATGATCCAAAAAACATACCAATGGACCCTGCAATGGTCTTCTCTGCACCGCCTATTCCAAACTTACGTTCTCCACCATATTTTCGTCCGATCACATCTGCAAGACCATCGCCACCGGCTAGGCAGCCAAGAATGACAAAGGCCGTCGGATTTGGAGGGATATAGAACCACAGAACAGTGACGATGACAATCATGATGGCATAGTACAGTGTTCCTTTCAGTAGCTCGCGGGGATCCCCTGAACGTGACATAGATACAACAAAAGCCTCATTCTTTACTTTTCCACTACCGATTCCTATGAAAAGGAGTACAAAAAGGATGGGCACTATCATTGCTATGTAACGGCTGAGGATTTCTCCAGAATAGAGATACCATGTCAAGAGAAAGACCGGTGCAGCAAAAATGTGCACAATCTTTCTGGTTACATCTGAAGAGAGTTTCCCACTCTTCTGAATAGCACCATTAACCAGTACTACTAGCATGACCGCAAATATTGAGATTATCATTGCCACAATATCCCAAATCCATGCTAGATTTGGACCAAGGGGGTTGAACACCAATCGTTTCATGCCTCCATATGTTTGTTGATTGTCACCAACTTTCTAAAACGGGGGCTATAAGTCTGCTCAGAAACCATTTTTCATTGGAACACGTGTTCTAGATTCATTATTCAGGGTTTCAAATCAATTTTCAGTGTATCCTTCTCCAATATTCAAAATCCTCTTCACGGTCCAGCAAGAATATTCAAGTCGGAAGCACCACTTAAGAATGTTTAAGAGCGATAGAATGCCATTCAAGCTGGAAAGAAGTTTTTCAGAGGAGTACGGACTCCGACTCTCATTCCAGCAATCAAAGTAAGTAATTGCAGAACTATAGTAGTAATCTTTTGACATTTTCAAGGTGAATCTATTCTGCTCATTGGAGAGATGGCAGATGACCGAAGAGATTGACCTCTTCATCCAAAATGGAACAATAGTGAATGGCTCGGGAAGCAAGCCGTTCAAAGCTGATGTTTGTGTAAATGATGGAAAAATCACTTATATCGAGTCAGATTGTTCAGCTGATGCTAAAGTTATTCTTGATGCAAAAGGACTGGTTGTTTGCCCAGGCTTTATTGACATTCACAGTCATTCCGGTACGAGCATACCGTTTGATAATAGACTCGAGTCAATGATTAGACAAGGTGTCACTACCTCTGTTATTGGTAACTGCGGATCTTCTCTTGCTCCAATCAACGATGATACAATCGATATTATCCAGTCAGAGTTTGATGTCTTTTCACCTCCTGGTCATAAACTGAAAATCACATGGCACAGTTTTCGAGAATATCTTGAGATTTTGGAAAAGACTGAAACACCGATTAATATGGCCACACTTGTTGGTTTTGGAACTGTTAGAATCGCAGCAGGACCAGCAGTTGATAACCGGAAACCTACAATGAAAGAGCTAGCAAATATGAAGGCCTGTATCGCAGAGGCAATGGAGGCTGGAGCATTCGGACTAAGTACAGGGCTATTTTATGCTCCACAGACCTTCGCATCAACTGAAGAGATTATTGAGTTGGCAAAGACTGTAGCAAAACACAACGGGATATATGCCTCCCATATCAGAGGAGAAGGAGCAACAGTGGTCCAAGCTGTTAAAGAACTGATTCATATTGTGGAGAAGTCGGGTTGTAGAGGAGGACAGATTTCACACCACAAAATAGCTGGGAAACCCTATTGGGGGACAAGCAGAGTTACTCTCAGGCTTATTGCGAACGCGAATAGTCGTGGCATTCGAATAACGTGTGATCAGTATCCCTATAATCGTGGGATGACATCATTAATTTCCGTACTGCCTCCATGGGTTCATGAAGGGGGAATGGAAATGATCCTTGATCATCTAAGAACGCCTACCTCTCAAATGCAAATTACAAGAGATGTTAATGGTGGAGTTGAGGGATGGGAGAACATAATCAAGGAAGTAGGATGGGATGGTATCTATATAGCATCAGTGAAGACTAGCAAGTGGAGGAGTGCTCAAGGGAAAAGCCTACAACAAATAGGGGAGGAACGCGGGTACTCAGACTACTTCACACTACTCTTCAAAATTCTACTTGATGAAGCTGGAGAGGTCTCTATGACTATCGAGAGCATGGGTGAAGAAGATATTCGACGTATAATGAAAGACAAGCACACAATGATAGCGACTGATGGATGGGGTATTTCTCCGAGTGGAGTTTTCAGCAACATTAAGCCGCATCCTCGATCCTATGGAACATATCCAAGAGTCCTTAGGAAATACGTCAGAGAAGAAAAATTATTGACTTTGGAAGAGGCCATCTGGAAAATGTCTGGACTCCCAGCAGAAACACTTGGACTTAGGAACCGAGGGTTGATACGAGAGAGATTCTTTGCGGATATAGTTGTATTTGATTCGAAAAAGATACGAGATAAATCCACTTTCCTCATACCTCATCAGTTTCCAGTAGGAATACAGTATGTGATTGTTAATGGAGAGATTGTTGTAGATGATGGCACACAGTTTGATGTCTTCCCAGGCAAAGTTCTCAGAAATGAAACAGAGATGACCTCAACTTAGATGGGATGTCACTGTAGGAAATTCGACACCTTTGTTAGCGTCTTCAACTTCTCTTAACGAGTCTGTGAATATATCAAGTCCCGCCTCTGCTAGTTCCTTTGTTAATACAAGAGGAGGCATAAATCGAACAACATTGGAGAAATGACCTCCGATCTCTACTATGAGCCCTCTTTGATAGCATGCTGTCCGAATCTCCTTAGCAAATTCAGTCCAAGGTTTCTTGCTCTTCTTATCCTTTACGAATTCAATACCTAACATCAGTCCTTTTCCACGAACATCCCCGATAAACCTGCTTTCCTCTTTTAGTTCTTCAAGGCGTGGAAGGAAGACCTCTTCACTCAGCCTATCAGCATGGTTCCATAGCTTGTGCTTTTTGATGAATTTTAATGTTGCAACTCCAGCTGCTAGTGCAACAACATTGCCTCTGAATGTTCCTACATGCGCACCCTTCTCCCAAGTATCAAGCTTTTCATCGAAAACTAAGGCTGACAATGGAAGGCCGCCTCCAATTCCTTTGGAGATTGTCATTATATCGGGAATAATACCTGAATGTTGGAAAGCCCACATCTTGCCAGTTCTACTCATACCTGCTTGAATTTCATCTACAATGAGAAGGACACAATATTCAGTTGAAATTCTTTTGACTTCCTTAAGAAACTCATCAGGGGCTGGAAGTGATCCTGCTTCTCCTTGAACAGCTTCTATGATTATAGCTGCTGGGTCAACGACTCCGGACTTCGGGTCCTCCAATACATGTTCAATAAAACTAGCGCATTCAAGACTACAATCAGAATACTCTCTCCCAAAAGGGCAGCGGTAGCAATAAGCATAAGGTAAAAAGTGCACCTCAGGAATCATTGGCATTAGGCTTTGTTTCAATGATTTGTTTGCTGTCAATGTTATTGCCCCAGCGGTCATTCCGTGGTATGCCCCTTCAAAGGATATCATTCCAATCCGACCAGTATTGAACTTCGCTAGCTTCATCGCTGATTCAACTGCGTCCGAGCCTGTCGGAGCAACAAAGAGAAGCTTAGCGATATTCCTGAATTTCGTAGGCAGAACTGAGAGGAGTTCATCTACAAGTTCCATTCGAATAGGTGTTGGAAAGTCTAGAGTATGAGTTAGTTTCCCCATCTGCACCTTTGCTGCTTCGACAACTTCAGGATTACAATGCCCTACGTTTAAGACTCCTGCACCAGCAAAGAAATCGATGTAGATATTTCCATCAACATCTTTCAAGGTTGCTCCTTTTCCCTCTGCAAAAGCTACTGGAATTGCCTTAGGATATGATACTGCTGCACTTTCTGCGTAGTCTTGTTTTTGTAACATTTCTTTTGATCGAGGTCCAGGAGGCTTTTCAAAAATCATCGCTGAATTGGAAAGATGCAGGTTTCTAAACTTATCATCTAACATACTGACTGAACCTCCATAATAAACAGAAGTTACGGTTGTCAGGAAATAGGGTTATGATTTCCTGGTGCTCCGATTATTTCGTTGTATTAAACGACAAATTTGCCTATAACCATTTATCTAGGATGCAAAAATGGAACTATATCAAATATTTGACATTTTGGAAAAAAATACTACTGTGGGAAGTTTTTGGGCGTTCTACTTCGTATTTTAGAGGTCAAGAAAGCACTGATTTTATGGCTCCATATTGTGATTCATTGCTAGAACTAAGGACCTTAAAGTTGGTCATAGTCTAGAACTGATGAAATGCAAATTGCTAGAGAAATGAGTTAAATAGATGTTATTTACTAATTAATTATATACCCAAATTGGAGGGTTTCGTCAAAATGAAAAAAGGAGTAGCAGGACCACGCTTTATAGGTCAACTAATCATGGGAATTCTAGAAATTGTCGTGATTTTTGCTGTCATAATGTATGTAAATGAACTTGGTGGCACACTAATCACCGGAAGTACATATGGTAACATGATAACTTGGGGTGTGCTGGCGTTTGTAGTTGTCCATGGTTTGTGGCGCATCGTTGATTCATTCACTACATGGCGTAATGCTGACTAGATACTGGCAAGACAACTCATAATATCAGAATTATCACAGCACAATTTATGGGGATTTTTAGTAAATCCCCTTTTTCCTTTTTCAATTAGAGAGCAATGGGTTCATGTATTTCTCAAAAATTTAGCACTTCAACAAGGAACTCAATAATTCTGGTCCTACCGACATCTGTCGGTAGAGTTCATATATGCTAAATGCTAGCGTATAAAGTATGGCGTTATTCGAGATTGTATTCAGGGCAAGATATCAGAGTCCTTTTGGTCAAATAACTGAGAACCACCCTTCAGCTAAAATCTTTCAATGGTGTAATGACGAGTATGATATTATAGAGTTAATCTTGCAGAAAAAAGAAGATTATGATGAGATACGCGAGGATTTTACAAAAGCTGTTGAGATAATTGATGAGATACACAATGGTGGGAACGCACACGTAATCACTCGGATGTGTGCATGCGGAGGTAAAGGTACAGTACAAAATTACATCAAGGATCCAACCCTTCTTTTGATACCGCCAATTGCATATGAAGAAGGATGGGAATACCTTAGGTTGATTGGTTTTAGACACGAGAGTGTTAAGACACTTCTTAGCAGATTAGGGGAAGATGGATTTAAGGTAGAGATACTTAGAAAGAAACCGTTCGATGGCTATATTGCTAGTTCTTTAACACTCACAACGGATGCGTTGTTCTCGGGATTGACAGACAAACAGGTACATGCTCTCTTAACAGCATATGCACAGGGATACTTTAGATTTCCAAGAGGATCAGACCTTCAAACAATCGCATCTAAAGAGAAGATATCAAGAACCACCTTTTTAGAGCATTTGAAAAAAGCAGAGAACAAAATAATCACTGCGCTCATTCCTCATATCCAATTATTTAGGCGTGTTCCTCAAGACCGAAAAGATGCCATGAATTTTGTCTGAGAGTTCGATTAGACTGTTCATAAGAGGATGAGAAAAAAGAAAGAGGTGCCTTCATTTGTATCGTTATAGAGAGAGTATATTCTCAGTGCCTCTGCACCTCCTTTTTACCTGAAGAATGAAACTCTGTGAGATAGTACGAGAGCATGTGTTTTTCTGTATTCCAGATCACGTAATGCTTCTTGTTGTGCTAGGTATTTCCGATATCTTCTCGCTTCCTCATCATATTCGCTATCTTGTATTGCAGAACTCTTTTCCTCACGCTCGAAGGACTCAGATAAGTCCACTATGGGGATTGTTTGCTGCTTTTGTATGCAAGTCATTTCTATCACCAATTAAGTTGCCTAAAAAACTAACATAACCTTTGTACTGACATCTGACTGTACCGACCTATGTCAGTGCGTTTTTTAATAACGTAGGTCATCAGACGACGATCTGTAACGACTCCTGTCTTGCGTTTCTAGAAAAACAATTAATCATATTATGATCGTGAGCCCCAGCTTTTGGAGATAGATGGATGAACAATAATCGGACTTCCAACCCATTCGTCATTGTCGATGATCCTAGTCAGGAAGAGATGGATATTATCAAGAGGGAACTGCAGGCTCACGACAGTCAATATCCATTTGGAGAGTTAGATGTTCCCTACAACGATATCAATCGAGTCTTGAGAGATGATGATGGGAATATCTTGGGCGGTGTGATCACAAGCATGAAGACTGGTGTCATGCACTTGGAGGTTCTCTGGGTAGATGAGAGGTATAGAGGGTTGGGTTATGGCAGAGAGCTTGTCTTGGAAGCTGAGAGGATAGGTAGAGAAAAAGGGTATACAGCCGCACAGACTTGGACTTTTTCATTCCAAGGACCGGAATTCTACCAAGCAATAGGATACAAAGTCATAGGAATTTGCAATGTCTATCCTGAAAACATTACAGAATACGTGCTCATGAAGAGGCTAGATGAAAACTGGCAAATAGCTAATGGAGAGGTAAGGATTGACCAATCTGAAGATGCTATGAGGCTCAACCTTTCTGATGATAAATCAGAAGATGCTATGAAAATACTTAGTGAAGGGCTAGGTGGATATGTCACTGAGCAGGTCGGAGAACTGTTGAAGAAATACCCAGGAGTCAGAATTAAACTGGTTATAAGAGATGATGATAACCAGGTCATTGGTGGTTTCAATGGGTTTACGGCTCTTGGAACTCTGCATATTGAGCAGATTTGGATTGATAAGAGATTTCGTAATCAGGGATATGGAAGGCAACTTTTGATCAAGGCTGAAAGAATTGCAGCTGAGAGAGGTTCTGTTTCAGGACTGACTTGGGTGCTTTCATTTCAATCTCCTGAGTTCTTTCAAAAATGCGGCTATGAGATTTTTGGGATGTCTGATGGTTATCCAGAGCCCGTAAAGGAGTATTACTTTCAGAAACGCTTCTAAATCTGTAGGCGTTTTTGGATAATCTGTTAAATAGCTGTTAGTAATCTAGACCTCTGAGTGGAATTGCTCTCATAGGTGTGCTTAATTTTCAGATCAATAGTTTGTGATGATGGAGTGTGGTCCATATTTCTAAAAAGCTGACTTCCGAAGTTCGGAATAATGTCGTTGAGAAGACTATCGCGATAATTCGACAGCATTATGTGTTTCCTGAAATAGGCGTAAAAATCGTGGACTTCATTCAGGATAAATTTCATAGCGGAAAATATTCTGATTTGGATACAGCATCAGACTTCTGTTCAGCACTCAATGAGGATTTGCATGAAGCCAGTCAAGATGGTCATTTAGTGATATTTTACTCTCCCGAAGTTGCGGCACGTTTGAGAGAAACAGTATCAGAAGAGGAGAATACAGACGAGTGGTTCGAAGAATATCACATAGACAACTATGGTCTTACTAAAGCAGAATACATGATTGGCAATGTGGGCTATTTGGACATCCGGATTTTCGCTCCACCTTCCTACGCAAAAGACGCAGCTATAAGCATGATGAATTACATCTCAAATTGTGACGCGCTGATTATTGATGTCCGGTATAATGGTGGTGGCGATCCACATCTCGTTCAATTGATTGAGAGCTACTTCTTCGAAAAGCAACAAAAGCTACTTCTCAGCTTTTACCAGCGGAATTCGGACAGCCACGAACAGATTTACACAATTCCAGACTTGCCAGGAAAATATCTTCCTACAATACCCATCTATATTCTGACGAGCAAGAGGACTTTCTCTGGTGCAGAAGATTTCACATATACCCTCAAACACCATGGACGTGCTCTTGTTGTTGGAGAACAAACAGGAGGCGGCGCTAACACGGTCGACGAAAGGGTTGTAGATGATGACTTCGTAGTAAATATTCCATCAGGATATCCCACTCATCCTGAAACAAATTCAAATTGGGAAGGAACGGGAGTTATACCAGATATTGTTGTGCCGCATGATCAGGCACTGGGCGTTGCTCATGTTCATGCAATCAAGACTCTGATTGAAAGAACAGATAATGAAGAAACGGTTCGAAAGTTGAAGTACGAACTTGAAAGGGCAAAGGTCATCTACACATCAATTGATGTGTCAGAAGAAACTCTCTCAAAATATGTAGGTACATACGGGAATTATCTTGTTGATTTGAGAAACTCTACTCTCAAAATCTTCCACAAGACGAACAAAAGAATTCAGTGGAAACTGATACCACTGAGCAATGTTCTATTTGCAATTGAGAATCATGAAAATAATGTTCGATTTGATGTTGACGAGTCAGGTAAAGCAGTTGCACTTGTGTTTCTTCATTGGAGCCGAGATAGAGAAAACCCGATTAGAAGAATAAATGGCTGGACTTAAAGATTGAACTTAGCTGTCACCCTTTTTACCAATTGGACAGACTTCCATACACCTTGCACATTCAATATAGCTGTTCTTTGATGGACGTAGGACTAGTTTCTTTTCCATCTCACGAACGTGAGGGGAAACGTCTGATGAACATGGTGACTCAGCGGAGTAAGTCATGCATTTCTCGATTGTAATTGAGTACGGATCAAGCGCCTTTGTTGGGCAGGCTGTAACACAAAGATTGCAGTTTCCACAAAGATTGGCTGCAAAGGGTGCATCAATCTCTAGTTCTGCAGTAGTGAGTACTGAAATCAGATTCACTCTTGGCCCATGTCCCGGCGTGATTAATAACGTGCTCTTACCCTGACAGCCCAAGCCACAGTTGATTGCAGTGGTCTTCAGTGGAATTCTCAACGAGTACTTAGACTCGTAACCTTCTCTTCGAAGAAAATCGACAATCTCCCATGCTTTGTTCTTCATGATCTCATATGGGAGATAATAGCTCTCAAACTTCTCTTCAGGGGAGTGGAGACCATATCCGCGCCACTCTGGCGAGTCTACTGAGAGGCTGAATATTTTGTCCCAAGTATGGAATACAAGAAGTATGATGGATTTTACTCCAGGTAACTCTTGAACAGGAGATTTTAGTGTTGTAACCTTGCCAACAGGTCCGTATGGTAGATCTTCAAGCATCTCCGGTTTAGATATACCAACTGATGCGAATCCAACCTCTTGTGCTAGTTGTTTTAGATTCTCTGTCAGTGATGTCATTTTCATCGTCACTTGATGATTTTTGTGTTAATTTTGAGATGAAGTAGGAATTCATTTAGTCCTATAGCCATCATATGACGGTAGTGTTTGTTCATAGATTACAACATCTCGCTTTGACAGCCATAAGTGGGTAAAGCACTTGAGTCTGTGTTTTTCATAATAAATAGAAGAAAGAGAATCCATTGATAGAATGTTATCTGTTCTTGATACAAGTTATAAGGAAGATGAGTTAGGATTAGGCCGCAGTCAGTCCTTAGTTAATTTTCAAACTTCAATGGACGAGTGATTTCAAAATGATTGTATCGAAGGAATCAGATTATAAAACAATGATTCTGTTTTTCGTTGTAAGTATTGTTATAGTCATTTTATATCTGGGTATCTATTTAGCAGGAATAATTCAGTCAATAGAAGAGGTGAGTGGGGGACTAGTCCACCGCACATTGATTCTGAATTCATTATTACTGGTGACTGCTGTTTATGGAATCTTGATTTTATATGGAAAACTTCAAGGAAGAGATATTGGACTTATTGTCAAGAAACTACCAATTGCTATTACTATAGGCCTGATGACTTGGATTCTTGTTCAGATAATCGAGGGAATACTGGGATACGTTGAGGTGGGCAGTATTGAACTCAACCAACAATGGAATACAGAAAGTCTTGCTCTGATTGGTCTATTTATTGGAATGTTCTTTGGTACAGCTTTGTATGAAGAGGTTGGTTATAGGGGATTTTTCTTAATTCAGTTTAGTATGAAAATGCAAAGGGTGGTTGAAAATAGGTACCTGCAAATAATCATTGCCTTGGTAGTATCCCAAGCGCTCTTTACTATACTCCATATCCCTTGGAAAGTAATGAATCAAGGATGGACAATAATTGTCCTTCAAGAGCTTTTGTTCAGTGTGTTTGTGAATGGAGTCATATATGGTCTGCTATATTTGCGCACAGAGAACCTTTTCTTTGTCATGATTGTCCATGCCTTGGGAAATGCTCCAACCTCGTTGGTTAGTCCAGTGATAGAACCTTCTAACATATTGCTGTTAATCGCAATCATCTGGGCGGTGATCTGGCCTAAACTGGAAAGATGGGAGAAGAATAACACAACACACTCTGCTGCCAATAGTAACAATTGAACTGATGTTGATTATTCCCTACCTCGTAACAGAGTGGTTTGAATCTCAGAGATGATGAAAGAATTGAATTTCTTAGACAACTGTGGAAAGAAACGATCCCACAATGAAAGTTAGTAGAATAACAATGATTGCAATTGAAAGATGCTCAAAGACAACTCGTAACACTTTTTCTTCTTGTGAACGAGCCAAAGAGATATTGAACAATGTCATGATCAAAAGGCCCCAGATTACATCTACCAAGACTGCAATATCAAGAGGCAAGAACCAAATTGGAATGACAAAAGTCAAGGCAAACAAAAACTTGGCTAAGAAGGTTGCTGCAGTGGCTTCCCAAATGTCTTTTCTTTCATGAACGCCTTCGGATTCTTCGGAAACATGCATAGCAACAGCATCAGAGAAAGCATCAGCAATAGCAATTGCTACAATGGCTGCTATGACTGCAAGACGAGAGCTAGTGCTCGCATTCACACCGACAATCATTCCTAGGGTTGTGATAACTCCAGATGTGAGGCCAAAGCTAAGACCTTTTTTGACTGATAGACTCATGAGCTACCAACAAGAGAGAGTTACCTTTAGATGTTTACCTGAGTACGAAATCAGATTGGAGTTAAGTTCAGAATAGACAAGATTCGAAGCGAAACACCCAAGTTGATTTTAAAATAGAATGAAAAAGCATGAGAAAGCAGAGTGTTAAACTAAAAGATGGAAGAGAAGTTGTGCTCAGATTGCTTTTACTTGATGATAAGGAGCAACTATTGAGTATGGTCACTAGTTTATCAGCAGATGCGCTCATGTGGAGTAGTCCACCATATGATGAGGAGAAAGTTAACCGTTGGATGAGTGGAACAAAGAGTGGACTCTCCATCGTGGCGATTTTTAATAGTAGATTGGTAGGAATTGCAGCAGTCTATCAATTCCCACGTCCAAGACAGATAGGGATAGCAGAGATGATGATATACATCCATCAAGATTTTCATGGGGTTGGACTTGGAACAATGATGACTGAAAACCTCCTCGTTTTAGCTCGGAACAAAGGATTACACAGGATTGGTCTTGAAGTCGTTGAGGAAAATGGTGCTGCTGTGTGGTTATACAAGAAACTCGGTTTTGAGGTCGAGGGAATATTGAAGGAGGCATACTACGGAGCTGATGGAAAGTACCATAATATGCTTGTAATGGGAATCCTGCTATCGAAAAATTAGAGCTGTAAAATAGGATTTTAAGCTAGGAGAGAACTATGTCGCTCAATACCAGTATGACTTCGTAGTGTGTGTTCTTTCTGATAATGAGATTTATCTGTGAGAATCTAGTCATTTGATAAAGGATTTGGGTGTGCGAGTCAGATGATAAAGACAAAAGTGACTGAAATGTTGGGATGCAAATATCCGATTATAGCGGGGACCATGGCAAGAATTTCTAGTCCCGAGTTTGTTGCGGCGGCTAGTAACGCTGGTGCTTGTGCTGTATTGGCTAGTGCAAATTACAAGGCTCCTGAGGACCTGCGTGCTGCGATTCAAAAGACGCAGTCTCTCACAGATCAGCCATTTGCAGTAAACATCAATCTATTCCCCGCATTGATGCCTCAAGACAAGCTGGAAGACTATGTAGATGCCACATTAGCTGAGGGCGTAAAAATCATAGAAACAAGTGGGCACAAGGCTCCGGAAGATTTGGTTCCAAAATTCAAAGATGGAGGTGCCATCTGGATTCACAAATGTGCAGGAGTAAGATATGCACTAAAAGGTGCTTCTCTGGGTGCTGATATCATAACGGTTGTTGGATATGAGAATGGTGGAGCCACTGGGATTTTGGACATAGGAACGATGGTCATGGCCCCATCTGTGGTTGATGCTCTAGATGTCCCTGTAATTGCTGGGGGTGGAGTATCAGATGGCAGGGGTGTTGCCGCAATCTTAGCTCTTGGTGCGGAGGGGGTGATTATGGGTACTAGATTACTGGCTACAAAGGAATGTCCCATTCATGACAATCTGAAACAAGCTTTTGTCGAGGCAAAAGAAACTGATACAGTTCTAGCTCTGCGTTCTGTCGGAAATACCCACAGACTGTGGAACAACAAAGCGGCGCAGCATGTACTTGAGTTGGAGGCTCAAAAAGCCGCCTTATTTGAGCTCATCCAAGCTGCATCTGGAGACAAGGCAGAAAAGATGTACAGGGAAGGAGACATTGATCTTGGGGTGGTAGCCTGTGGCCAAGGTGTAGGCTTAATCAAGGACATTCTCAGTGTCAAGGAATTATTGGATAGAATAATGGTTGAAGCTGAAGAAATAATATCGAAACTCAATAAAATGTCCAATTAGTATCATGACTATCTTCAGAGAATCAATCAGTTTCTTCTGTTAAGAGAGAGCGGATTATTACTGACTAAGAGAGATTTGCATGAAATGTTTTCAGTAACATATAGAATGAAAGTAAGTTTGAAGAATGAGTTAAATACGAGTTGTGAAATGAGTGCTCAACCTATGGGAGGGTTTCTAACAAAATGAAGAAAGGCGTAGCAAAACCTCGCTTTGTAGGTCAGTTGATTATGGGTATTTTGGAAATTGTGATAATTTTTGCATTTATACCATATATCTATGAGCTTGGTGGTTCGCTAATCAGCGCAAGCGCATACGCGAATATGATAACGTGGGGTGTGCTAGCGTTCGTGGTCGTGCACGGCCTATGGCGCATCATCGATGCCTTCACAACAATGCGTCATGCAGATTAGATTATAGCCTAACAACATATTGATTGGGGGCGTCTCCGGGATGCCCCTGCTTCTTTATTAGAGGTTGATTCGCATCTCTACTACACTATTCTCTGAGTGATACTGTTTCCTACAATTCACAGAGCAGTTAGAATTAGATAGTGGGCAAGGATGGATTTGAACCAAATATAGGCTAGCAATGATCTAATTCATGACTTGATTTCTGTGATATCCTTCCTCTTGCATGGATTCCTTGATATATTATAAATATTAGAACGGTATTGAATAACAAAAAGATTGAGAGAATTGAAAAAGCATAGGAGAAGAAACCAAATTCAGCTATCAATAATAGAGTAATCGGTCCCATCACTATCAACGCACAAGACCAATTCCATATTTCTCCTGCTTTCTGACAGTCCTCGCAACAATAGAGCTTAAACTCTCTTTTTCTCCAATCTGTTCCCTCAGTAGCTCCGCAATAATCACATTTTGCGTGATACTTCTGTCCCAATGCTACCACTAATTTCTGATATTCATAGGACTTCATAAACTCTTGGAATCAACATTGTATCTTGAAGTAAACCGAGAGGAATGCCCATCTTCCTCACAAAATATTAGATTCCGAGTTTCAACCAAGTTAAAAATGCTTAGATGTTAATGGAGATTGTGACTATATCGAGGGATCATTTTGATGAATTCCAGCAACCAACCATATATTTCTCAAACAGTTAATGACGATGAGAAGAGATTTGTTTGTAAGAGCTTGTTTCAGTATAACGTCAATCAGACTGCATCATTATTACAAAAACCAGGGATTGATATCGAATTATTGTTAAAAAGTCCCAAGAATGAGGTGATTGGTGGAATTTTTTGTGAAACATTTCTCTATTGTTTGTACATAAACGAACTATGGATAGAAGAGAAGTATCGTGGTCTAGGATATGGTAAGATGCTAGTCACAGAAGCTGAGAGAGTAGCAAAGGAAAACGGGTGCACATTAGCGCATACAGCAACATTCAGCTTTCAATCACCAGAATTCTATCGAAAACTAGGATACAAGGAGTTCGGAGTAATTAATGACTATCCAGAGGGAATAGTAGAATATTTTCTGAAGAAAAAACTCTGACTACTATTGGCGAGCCAAGAGAGATTGTAAAATCGCTAATGAAACGAACCTAGCAAGACTCGAAATAATTCCGGATTATTTTTGCATGTCCACCTTCGTGCCCTTCGCCTTGATATCGGTACCCGAAGATAGAAGAAACGCTGACTTTACCTCCCTCAGGCCATTCATCATCAAGTTCGAAATTCCATTCTTCTTCTGAGAAAATCTCGAGTCTTGATATTAGAGCATCAAACGATTCATGCCACTCTGAAACAATTTTCTCTACGGACCAGGTTTCGCGAGTTTTCACAGCCTCTTTATTGAATTCCGCTTCTGTCTTGTATGTGTACCATGGTTTTTTCCCGGATAGAACAAGCTCAGCCTGAGCAATAATCTCCCAATTCCATGCTGAGATGTGTGCAAGAACATCTCTTACAGTCCAACTTCCTTGGATTTTGTCGGTATTCATTTGAGATTCAGTCAATTTCGATATTGCGTTTCTTAATTTCTGATGATCATCCTTGAAGAATTGGATTATTTCTTCTTGATCCATCTTGACTCTCCTCCTTGATGATGGTAATTCTTCACTTGTTTTGCAGATATGTCTGTTGAAAAGATAATGGCGAGCCAG
>JAEORO010000083.1 GCA_016840855.1 Candidatus Thorarchaeota archaeon
ATATCTCCAGTATCTGTTCTGAGTACTTTTTCCATTTTGATTGGCCAAGTGTCTTACATTTTTATGATATAATAGGGAATTGAACGAAGCAAGATATAGTGAGCGGACAACCCAGAGTGGATTTGCAGATCAATTTCTCAAACAACTGTGGAGAGAAATGAGCCTACGAAGTATGTTACAATAATAACAATAATTGCAATTGCAAGGTGTTCAAAAACAACTCGTAGCACTTTTTCTTCCTGCGAATGAGCCAATAGGGTGTTGAACACAATCATAATCAATAGACCCCAGATGATGTCTGTTATGACTGCAATATCGAGAGGCAGGAACCAAATTGGAATCACAAAGGTCAACGCAAAAGTAAATTTGGTCAGAAATGTGACTAAAGTCGCTTCCCAGACATCTTTTTTCGAGTGAATGCCTTCAGATTCTTCTGACACATGCATTGCAACCGAATCAGAGAACGCATCAGCTATAGCAATCGCAACAATGGCTGCTATCACTGCTAGACGAGAGTTGGTGCTTGCATTTACACCAACAATCATTCCAAGTGTTGTGATAACCCCTGATGTCAAACCAAAACTAAGACCTTTCTTGATTGAAATACTCATATGCTAGTAGCGAAAAAGCTGGATTTTAGGTATTTGGATGATTACTATGTCGTTCAAAAGAAAATGGCGGCTGGACTAGATTTGAAAATAGCTGAAAAAATGAACCTATCAAAGCGCGAAATAGTCCCGGATTATTCTTGCATGTCCACCTTCGTGCCCTTCGTCATGGTATCGGTATCCAAAGATAGAAGAAACGCTGACTTTACCCCCCTCAGGCCACTCTTCGTCCAGTTCGAAGTTCCATTCTCCTTCTGAGAAACCCTCAAGTTTTGATATTAGAACATCAAATGATTCATACCACTCTGAGATAATCTTCTCAGCAGACCAAGATTCACGAGATTTCACAGCCTCTTCATTGAACTCCGCTTCTGTTTTGTATGTGTACCATGGTTTCTTTCCAGCTAGAACAAGCTCAGCCTGTGTAATAATCTCCCAATTCCAGGCTGAAATGTGTGCAAGAATATCTTTTACAGTCCAACTTCCTTGGATCTTGTCAGTATTCATTTTAAATTCAGTTAGTTTCGATATTACGTCTTTCAATTTCTGATGGTCATCTCTGAAGAATTGGATTGTTTCTTCTTGATCCACCTAGACTCTCCTCCGTGAGAATGATAATTCTTCACTTGTTTCGCAGATATGTTTATTGAAAAGATAATGGTGGGCCAGACGGGATTTTTAGCTTGCAGTAGTATTGACTAATGGATTAATTGAGTGTTTTGATTTATATAGCAGAAACACAAATACGTAATTGGGGAGAATCGTGAAGAAAGTCAAAGCTCTGCTATTGTTGAGTTTCATATTAGGCATGTTTACTGTTACTATTAATATCGTTTCCATGCCTGTGTGTTTGACTGAGCTTCCAAAAACCTCAACCAGTCCATCATCACTCGTACCTCATGGTCCTATAGAAATATCAGGAAATGCCGCTTTCGCCGCGCAGGGATGGCCAGGCGACGGAACTCAACAGTCCCCATATATCATCGAAGGACTGGAAATAGTCACCGCTGGCACATGTATAATCATCTTCAACACCAATGTCCATTTCGTGATTAGAAACTGTGTTCTGTCACAAACCGGTGCAGTGAAAACAAATAGTATCAGACTTTCGCATGTGAGCAATGGCACTATCGAGAATTGTAGCATATCTAACGGTTATATTGGAATTGCGTTAATTGGCACTAGTGATTGCACCATTGCAAATAACACATTATCGGATTGTGGCTATTATGGAATCGCTCAGGCTATGTCAAGTTACAATTGCACTTTGAGTGAGAATAGAGTCATTAATTGTGAAGGCTACGGTTTCCATCTAGCCTATCTGAAATACTCAATTGTCGAGAATAACTATATTCACAATTGCGGAGAGATGGGGATCAGATTTCAAGATTCTGAGAATGTCACAGTCGCCAATAATGTGATTACTGATAGCGGTTTGTTCGGGCTCTACATCAGATCGACTGCAAATTGCACGTTCGTCAACAATACACTCCAAAATGGAGGTTTCGGAATCGTAGGATCCAAAGATTACTGGATACACAACTTTTCCGAGAATGTAGTAAATGGTAAACCTCTTGGATATTTCTTAAGGACAAACAACACCGAGATTGATGGAAATCAATTTGGGCAGCTGTTCTTAATCGACTGCTTCAATATGAGTCTCGACTCAGGAGTGTTCTTCAATGTATCAGTTGGACCGAGTCTTCTATCGTGCTCAAATTGCACAATCAGTGATATGGAAATCAGTGAGAACCTGTATGGTATTAGTTTGCTCGAGTCAGAGAATACCACATTAAGAAACAATACTCTCATCGAATGTGGTATAATATTCAATGGAGCTGATACCAAGTACTGGACTATTTCTGAAACGGGAAACACGGTCAATGGAAAACCGTTCGGATACTATCTCAATCAAGATGGTTTGTCTATTAACGGAGATGAATATGGACAGCTTGTGTTGGTGAATTCTGACCATCTTTCCGTGGCAAATGGAACATTCGAATCAGTGACTGTTGGCATGGCGATTCATTCGTGCTTCAACTGTAGTATAGAAGACGTTCTATTGGTGGATAACTACGATTTAGGAATAGAAGTTTCACACTCACTCAATTGCACCCTAACAAATGTGACCATTAAAGATTCATACACCGGAGGGCTCTATATTGACACATCTGACAACACAACTGTGACTGAGAGTAAAATCCAAAGAAATGGGCTTGGCGTCTGGGTATTCAGCTCTGATAACTATATTTTTGATTTCAATCAAATACATGAGAATCTGGGATATCCTATCTACATAGTTAACACCAGCTATGGAGTGGTTAGGAACAACATAATCTATGATAATAGTGATTCTCTCGAACTCTTTGTTGTCAACTATCTTGAGATCGTCAACAACACGATTTTTGGGAGTTCGTCAGACGGACTTCACTTGGACTTTACATCAGGTGTAAGAATTCTCGATAACAGAATCTATGGAAATGCTGA
>JAEORO010000084.1 GCA_016840855.1 Candidatus Thorarchaeota archaeon
AGTCCAAAGACAAGTCAATTATAGCGTCCTTAACAGCATTTGCGGACTGTACGATTAAAAGTACATTGTGAGGGGAGGTTTCCGAAAGTATTAGCGAGCTCCTAACTCAAGATCCATATCATTGTCATTACTGACTCATCGGGGTCATGGCAATCATCACTCGCTAATTGTATTATGTATACATAACCGATAAACTTGACGAAAATTACAAATGGTGCGATCGCCGGGATTCGAACCCGGGTCGCAGGCTTGGGAAGCCTGCATCATAACCCCTAGACAACGATCGCAGTTCCAAAACACGATTGTTTCAGGTTCCGATTTAAGATTATTGATAGTCTAAGCCTTAGAAAACAGGTCGGTGAATATCTTTCGACCCATAAAGCTATTCCAAGGTCGGTGTGGAACTTATCCAAGCGATTGCCGATAAAAGGCTGTCAACAAGAGAATGACTGGGAGTTCCCTAAGAGTAAGCTTATCTTGACCATGTGAGGACCGGAACATGAGAGATTCAATTATGGTACCTAAGAGTACGAAAGTCCATTTCTGGCAGGGAAATCAAGCCTGTGCTGAAGCTGCAATTGCAGCGGGTTGTAGTTTTTTCGCAGGCTATCCGATAACACCTGCCTCAGAAATTGCAGAAATCATGTCACTCAAACTACCGAAGATAGGTGGAACCTATATACAGATGGAAGATGAGATAGCTGCAATATCTGCTATCATTGGTGCCGCTTGGGGAGGGGTAATGTCTATGACTGCAACTTCCGGACCAGGTTTTAGTCTGATGCAGGAAAATATTGGATATGCGGTAATGACTGAAACACCCTGCGTAATTGTAGATGTTCAGAGAGGAGGACCGAGCACAGGACAAGCAACAAAGGCGGCTCAAGGGGATTTGATGCAAGCTAGATGGGGTACTCATGGAGATCATGAGATGATTGTGCTTGCGCCTAGTTCCTCTCAAGAAACATACGAGCTCACAATTAGAGCCTTTGAACTTTCAGAAAGATTGCGACACCCGGTCATCATTCTATCAGATGAGATAGTAGCACATTCACGGGAGAAGGTAATCATTGAGGAGAGTCCGAAGGTGCAACGCAGATTCGCAAGATTGAATGAACCACACTTTGGTGGTGTTGACTCTAACAATCGAGCGATAATGCCAAAATTCGGTGATGGACATAATCTATTGGTGACAGGATCAACACATGATGATACTGGTTTTAGAAGGACATCAGATTCTGAAACACATGACAAACTCATTCGAAGAATCACTTCAAAGATTCTAAATGCACGAAGTCTGCTTGATGACTATGTCATATCTGGACCGGAAACTACGGAATGGGGTATCATTTCCTTTGGTTCCACATCGAGAGCTGTCGATGAATTGATGATAACTGATGAAAGAGTGAAATCTTTGCGACTTCGAACTATGTGGCCATTTCCGGACGAGATCATAAGAAAATTCAGCGGTCAGGTAGAAAAAATTCTAGTTCCCGAACTGAATCTTGGACAGTTATCAAGAGAAGTGCTACGCGTTGTTAAGGACTCAGTTGTTGTAGTTCCATTGAATAAAATAGGTGGAGGCCGCATGATTGAACCCAACGAATTAGTTGAAGCAATGGGACAATCATAATTACTTGGGATTATGACAGAATCTTCAGTGTAAAGAGATATTGGTTTAACATCCGTTTCAACAGTAATCGTGATATTTGTCCTCATCCAGATTGATACATTTACCAAATTTACAGCAGGAACATGATACGGAGCTGAAACTTCCAATCGCAATAAATGAAACCCGGGAGATATCCACTGAGGTAAGTCTATTGTCAGTACTTGAGTCAGACTAGCATTTCCTAAGGTGGCGAAGGGATTAATTTCGCTACCGTAGTATATGTTTACAGTAGCTAACTCTACTGTAGAATTATCGAATTCAAAAACCTCAAGGCTCAGTTGAATGTTCTCAGCATAATAGGCAGATACTATGGACAGATTGAAGCTAAGTTCTCCAAGAATGACAAGTTCGAATGAAGGTGTGTTGTTTGAAAAAGCATAGTAGTCGCTCTTGATGTAAGGACGAATCGTATGATGACCTATTGATAAATTGCCCCAAGCAGTGATTTCTAAGATACTACTGGAATCCGGCAACACCTCTGTTGAAACATTGATTTCTCCATAATTATCTACGAATTCAATGAGTATTTCTTTGCCCCATTTGAATTCCTCGTCAATTGAGAACTCGATAGCTGTTGTGTTACCATGTACAACAGACCAATTGCTTTGAATTGGCCAGAAAGAGAGTGTGTTCTTAGTGACCTCAATTGGTATAGATATATTAGCTGTCTGATAGGTTGGATTGACTGCCGTTATATGGATAAGATAGAGTCCTGAAGCTGTTTGAAACGGGATTGTAGTATTATATTCACCATTACCAAGATTTGTTAACTCGCCACTTCCAAAGCTTGTACTCCAATGAAGTATACTATCATCTATTCCTGTTTGATCTGCATCTTCATGTTTGACAAGAATATCTGAATACTCAAAATAAATTCCATCAGGCGATTGACATTGAATTGACTCTGGTGCAGTGAGAACAGTGAGATTAGAAACCGCAGGGACTACGTTAACATACAATGTCTTTGTAAAGCTGAGAAAATCATCGTTCCCTAATCCAGTGATAATCAAATCATAGATTCCAGGAAGAGTTGTTGAGCCGTTCCAGTTTAGACTGAATGTGCCATCTGAGTTTGTAGAGATGTTGCTGTTAATAATAAGGGCAGAACTAGGATCTTTCACTTGGAGATTGATAGGTTCATTACTATAAGGAATGGTGTCATCATATACAGATACCGTTTTTAGATTGAATGTTGCATTTGTACCAGTTTGTACAATTAATGATGATAATGGGATTGTTGTAAGGTGGCCCTTGGTGATGCTTACTTCAATACTGTCTTCTGCACCCTGAGATACTGTATCGAATATTTCAACATTGAACAGCACAAAAGCAGAAGAACCATTCTCTCCAGGATTAACATGTTCTGGGAGGATTGTGTATGAAGAGTTTACTATACGTGCGTCTGGCAGAGGAGGAATGAAGTACTCATCTGCAAAGGCGGGTCCTAAATCAGTAACAGCAGCAAAGGAAACATAGCACCAGCCTTCAGGACTAAAGTCAGCAATTAATCTAGCAGCCATTTCAATGGTTTCACCGACCTCATAGACCATTTTGTCGGTTTCAAAATATTGAAAGTCAAAATAGAATGCTGTGGCCGGTAATGTCAATCCGAACACGAGTAGTAGAGAGATAGAAATTACTGCTACGGTTTTTCTCTGCACTTTCCAGCACCAAAAGAAAGTCTATACAATCCCTAAAAAAGAGCACATGGAAGTAACGACAGATTTAATTCGACACTGGACCAGCTTTGACTCTAACCCTCTGACATATTGGAGAATACTCTCATGGTTATCAGATTCAAGGATACAATCATCGACTCTGTTGAAGACGCTGAAACACGGAGATTGAAAATATTAAAAATATCATCAAAGGCTGAGGGAGTTACTCTCACGCTTGAACTACCGGAAGCACTCTGTGGCTCATTAACGGTGGGTGATAATATTGGTATTACAATTGATTCAAAGCCCATACCAGCAGGTGAATCTTCCAAGCTCTATGTAGAAGGTAATGTATTCAAGAGAGTGGATAAAGAGGGCTTAGAAGTTGTAGGATCTATTGGCGGTTTGCGATTAGTCTTGACCCTTGCAAAAGCGACACCTAGCCAAAGCAGCACTTTTGACACGGACAAATTCTATATGACAATCAAATGAATTAGTTCTTACCAAACATTCGATTACTTTCGGTCATCTCTTTCTGACCGGACCATCCAAGTTCTTGTAATAAAGGATTCAGTTCACTCCAATGGATTTCCAACCAGCACAAGTGTATGAACTATAGATGAAACCCAGTTATGAGAGAATGTACATACTTCATACTGGGTGTGGTTTTTGACTGATGGAACATATGAAACTCGTTCAATATCGTCAATGAAATGTCCAGATTGTAATGGTTTTTTAATTACTAGTCGAGGGCATATAGTATGTGCAGAGTGTGGTCTGGTCATCTCTAGGGAGTATGTCTTCCCTACATACCAAATG
>JAEORO010000085.1 GCA_016840855.1 Candidatus Thorarchaeota archaeon
CATCATGTAGATGTGTTAGTTCTCCCTGAGTTGGCGAATTCTGGTTATTATTTCGATTCGTATGAAGATGTGATGATGTGTTCTGAGAACATACCTTCTGGTCCCCTATCGAAAGAACTAATCAAATGGTCTAAGAAGGGGGGTCTTGTTGTGGCAGGGATCAATGAATCAACGGAGAAGGGTCTTTATAACTCAGCAGCAGTAATGGCAAATGGGACTCATTTGGGAACTTATCGAAAGCATCACCTTTACGGTCCTGAGAAGGAATGGTTTTTGAAAGGACCAATTGAGCCACGAGTCTTTAGGTACCATGAACTTGTATTCAGTGTTGTAATTTGTTTTGAATGGAATTATCCTGAGAGAATCAGGAGTGCTGCTCAAAAGGGGTCAAAGTTAATTCTTCATCCAGTAAATAGTAGCAACTATCGCTGGCGAGATGCCATGAAGACCATTGCCATCAATAACGGTGTTTTCACAGCTTCTGCAAATAGAGTTGGAAGTGAAGGAGATTGCACTTTCTCTGGAGAATCATCCATCATAAATCCAAATGGTGAAATCATACTAAAAATGGATTCACAAAACCATCGGGTAGAGTGTATTGATATCGAAAAAATGGCTTAATTATCTAATATCCTCTTTTACTTGATTTTCTATATGTTACTCTCACAGTTTCCAGTCTTCTTAATCTGACTAGATTACCTTTGTACAGAAGAACCATCATCCAATAAATAATAGTTAATAATATGTCGCTTTTGGAGTGGCCTTTCTATTTGTATTTGTCCAATAATCTCAAAGATTCAGTAGGAATGTATACTGGTCATCCTCTATGCTCAGTTTACTCTCAATCAACTTGCCTGTTCTATGTATGAAGTCAATCATTGGAATATTCTTGGGATGCACGTAGGCAATGAACGCACTGACACCCTTGCTTTTCGCAATTCTCATCATCTGACTAAGGAGAAATGTACCAATTCCCCTGTTCTGATACTCGTCTTGGACAAGAAGTGCAAACTCAGCTTGATTCGTGCTTCTATTTAGCAGATATCTTCCTGCTGCAATTATCTTTTCACACTCGTCATCATTATATAGAACACCAACCAAGGAGATATCAGATTCTTGATCAACATAGTAGAATTCTTGCAAAGTTTGTCTTCTGAGACTCCTTAGAGGTGTTAAGAATCTAAAGAAAATTGACTCCTCACTGAGATCATAGAAGAGTCCTTTGATTCGATCAGCATCGTCCGGTCGTATAAGTCTAACATGTACAGTGATTGGTCCATCTGGTCCCTCAAACTCTTGCTGCGATTCGTATTCTGTTGGAAAGTAAGTACCTCTTGAGAGGAATGGCACTTGGTCTTCAAACACATAGTGCATTTTCTTGGCTGCTTCAAGAAGTCCATCTCTAAAATCTGGGTGGGCTATAGCAATCAGAGATAGGACTCTTTCACGTATTGTTTTCCCTCTTAGCATCGCTAATCCATATTCTGTGATGATGACATCCACATCTCCTCGAGTCGTAACAACTCCTGCTCCTTCACTTAATCGAGGTACAATCTTTGAAACTGTGCCATTCAAAGCTGTGGACTTGAGACAAATAATGGATTTTCCACCTTCAGATCTAGATGCACCACGTATGAAGTCAACTTGTCCACCAATGCCACTATAAAAAGCATGGCCGATTGAATCTGAGCAAACTTGTCCAGTCAGGTCTACCTCAAGTGCTGAGTTGATTGCCACCATCTTCCTATTCTGACTAATGACATATGGGTCATTGACATAAGCAGTATCTCGAAACTCAAATACTGGATTGTTGTTCACATAGTCATAGAGTTTCTTAGTTCCCATCGCGAAGCTAGATGTAACCTTTCCTCTATTGATGCTCTTCTTCTGGTTTGTGACAATACCACTCTCAATTAAGTCGATAATACTATCACTGAATATTTCAGTATGTATTCCTAGATCCTTTACTCCCGAGTTGATGAGGTTATTAGTGACTGCTTTAGCAACTGTACCTATCCCTACTTCTATTGTTGATTCGTTTTCTATTAGTTTCGCTGCATATTCTCCAATCCGATTTTTTCTCTCACTCACTTCAGGAGGTTCAAACTCCCTTAGCGGTTCGTTATATGGCACTAGGTAATCCATCTCTTTAACATGAAGAAAGGAATCTCCATGAGTCACTGGCATTCGTTCATTCACTTGGGCTATCACCAAGTCTGCATTTTCTGCTCCTGTCTTGGTGACATCTACAGAAATTCCAAGTGAACAATAACCAAAATCGTCAGGAGGGCTAACTTGTATCAATGCGACATCAATTGGTATTCTTCTAGTTCTAAAAAAGAATGGGATGTCTGATAATGGTGCAGGCGTATAATCCGCACGTCCCTCTGAAACTGCATTTCGAATGTTGTCTGAAACAAAGAATGTGTTATGTCTGAACTGCGTTTGGAATTTTGGATCCGCTGATGGAGTATTTCCAATTGTGAGTAAATGGACAATCTCATTATCTGCCATCCTGTCTGCATTCTTGCCTAGCTCCTGAACAAGATGATATGGGACACCGCATCCTGTTCCGAGCAGGATACGAGTCCCACGCCTGATTTTCGAAATGGCTTTTGCAGCTGTGACAATCTTGTCCTTGTATTTCTCAGTCCAATCTCCCTGGGCATTCATTCTTACTCGCCTTTGGTTAAAAGTACGTGACTGTATCTTTGGATTTGAGCGTTTCGAACCATTCTAATATCCTAGTTTTCCTGTCCTAGTAACCGTAGCAGTGTAGCTTCACTGAGTAATCCAAGTTTCTCAGCAATTGAGTCAGATGCTTTCACAGCTAGCGATTTTCCATCCAGTTCGAATAGTGACTCTCCTCTATAGTTGGCTCTGGAGAGCTCCTCATCGCTCGGAATCATTCCGACAAGTTCCAATCCCTCAGCTTCCAACTTCATTCTAAGGTCATTCTCCATATCTGGAGGAATCCGGTTCCCAATCACAACGATCTTCTTGAACTCAATATGAACCTCCTTTGCAAGGTCTCTTATCCTCAGGGCTGCTTCATAGGCTGCTCTTGAAGGATCTACCACAATAATGAGGACATCCACGTTACGGTTTGTGCGTCTGCTTAGGTGTTCAAGACCCGCACTCATATCCATAAGTGTGATTTCGTAGTTTTGACTTAAAGTATCTAGTATCTGTGTAAGGAGTCGATTGACGTAACAATAACACCCCTCACCTTCTGTTCTTCCCATAGCTAAAAAATCAAACTTCGGATTTTCCACAAGTGCCTCGAAAATCTCTCCTTCAAGAACATCCTGCTTTGCGACTTCTCCCGAGTATGTACCATTATCAATATCTTGGCGAAGTCTAGTTGCTATTGATCCAACAGATTTTTGGACCTCAATACCAAGCGCACGAGGGAGATTCATAACTGGGTCTGCATCAACCACAAGAAGGTCTCTTTTAGTCTTCTCAGTAACAATGCGTGTGAGAAGAGCTGATATTGTTGTTTTTCCCACACCGCCTTTGCCTGATACAGAAATTACGAGACGTTCTCTCATTCTGGTGGTTTTCACTCCTCTTTCCATTTGCCTTCTTGCAAATACTTTCCAATTCCACTCGAATCTCGTGGACCTACTTTTATTGTCCAGCCACTGGCTTCTTCAGTTTCACCACTGATCCTAGCTGCCATCCCTGGACTTATCAGAATCTTGTGATTTACCTTATCTGCGACCTTATATTCCTCAAGAGTTTCGGCCACTTTTTCAGCTGTGAGTTTACGACCAGCTACAGCTGATTGAACGCTCATTCCTTCAGTATCCACTACAACCAGATAAGTATCAACACCTGCTTGTTTGATGTCGCTCTCAACTGTGAAGTAAGTGAGTGCGAAATTGGTTGTGTACATGACTGGTGCATCCGGTCCCACAGTCCCGAATTCTTTCAATCCTGGCTCAACAGCAACGGGTTTCACAGGATCTGTATAGAGATTGCTACGAAGGAATGTCGTAGGAAGATTCGTCCACATATCCAAACTGTGCAGCACAATTAGGTCTGCATATCTTACTATGAGCGCTGATGCGGTGAGAACTTCATTCCATTTTGTTAGTTCAGGAGCTTCGCCTTCTCGATGATCCGCCCATGCTCCAATTGGTGCTGCGAGGGTAGGATAACCGAGAAGTTCATTTTCTTCGTTAATTGCAGAACGTCTGATTTGCGTAAAATCATCGACTGTGGTTCCAAGACCTGATTTTGAGAGAGTACCTGGGTCGAGTATGATATCTTCAACCCCTAACGCTCGCAATGTATTTACAAGTGAAGATAGATTGTCAAGACTTCCAGGTGCATATGCCACCAGCGGTAAATTGTGTTTGGCAGCAACTGTCCCAACATCGGCCCATGTGTCCAATGTTGCAGCATAGAGTAATGGTCTCCTATCCGCAATAGCATTAGCCGCAGCTGCAAGCATCTCTGGATTCAGCGAGCATAGCATTATTGGCCATTTGGTCAACTCAGTCAGTTTCTTTGCAGCAGTAGCGAAGGTCTTCGGATCCTGAGAAACGCCTCTAAGTGCAATTCCATCCAAGCTGAGGTTGGTTCCAATGTAGACATATGTCCAATCTTCTATTGCTTTCACTCTAGCTGCAAATGCCTCAGCTGCTAGGTTGTCCGGAATGTCAATGAAGAACGAAGTCGGGTTCGAGTATCTAAGGTCATGCCTGTATAGCACGAGTTTTCCACCAACACTTTTGGCATGTTCACCAACACCGATGACAACTTCCCTTACTGGAGGTCTGACAAGTTCTCTCAGTTTTTCTAGCTTCTTGGCATACTTTGCTTCCTTAAAGAGTGGAGCACAAGCCTTCAGCTTTACAGTGTGTTCCGCCATCTTTGTTGCAAATGCCATGCAGTTGGCTTCTCCACACTCTTGGCAATTTGTACCGGGGAGTAATGGGTAGATTTCTAATGGACCTGGTAGCTTTGCCATTTCATGTCCCCTCCGGTATAGAAAGTGTGGTCCAATCCGGATACTCCTCCGGTTTGACCTGTCTTTTTTCTTTCATCCAATCAACAAGATCATGTAAGGTCTTGATGGCCGCTGGATGCATCATCATGAAGAGATCATTTCCTGCAAGTAAAAGCGCGAGAGCAGTGACACTTTCCCAAATTGGTCCTCTCAGCTCTCTTGGACCTAGTTCAGGATTATTCAACCAAGCTTCTCTTGCAGCCCACGCATTGGTGGTTCCTGAGCTAATCGGAAAACGAAGTTCATCATCACCAAGCAAACCAGCGAGACGCATTCGTTGCATGATTGTAAATGCATACTCCAGACCATATCCTAAAGCTGCTGTTGTAGGATCTATGACAATTTGTTCTGGTGTCAACCATTCAAAGAGTCTTCGATTTAGTTCCTTCTGCTGGTTGATGTCAATTGATGTCCAAGATAACACAACTTGGTCATGTTTCTTTGCTGCAATAGCGATATCCTCGTAAACATCAACAGTTGCAGAACATAGGAGTGTTCTCTCTCCTTCACAGACTTCCGCAGCTTTGGCTAAAACAGATCCATCCTTCTCAGGGTCACCTGCTGAACCAATGAGGATGGGAACTTTAACCGCCTGCAATACTTCCTCGATTGTTTTTGCGGCATCGTTAGGTGACGTGTCACCGAGTTGACGGTCAGTGCTAATCAAGTGAAGTGTGACTACATCAGCTCCAAACTTATCTACCACAAGCTTCGCCCATGCTGCTGGATCATCAAGAACCTCTTTGTAGTGCATTTTTACTGCCTTTGCTAATGATATGGGCATATCAAATACATCAGCTGCTACAATAGGTGGATGTTTTGGAGGTGCTTGAAACAGATCCCATGCCGGGGCAGTGTGTCCTCCGATTGTCACTGTTTTGTTTCTTGTGCCTCCTTGCCCTTTAGTAGCTCCAAGAGTAATCTCTTGGATACTCTTTGTGTATTTCCCTATGGGAGGTGTAAATGAGGCTGGGATTAATGATTTTGGCATCTCAAGAGCTGGACGTGCTACAGCTTTTGCTACCTGTTGTACCATAGGACGTAGCGCCAACTTGAGCTCATCAAGTTCTATAGTGACATTCTCAAGGATAAGTTCAGCAAAATCGCCGAACATATCATCCAGCGATGTGGTCCTTTCCTTGTCGGTTGTCATTTCTTCTTGTCACCTTTTCCTGTTCTTCGGATGATTACCTTCTCGGCGTAGATCTTTGCGTTCTTGAAGATGATTTCAAGTCCTCCTCCTACACCTCCGACATAGGCTGTCATCTCACCCGGAACCGCCATATAATCAGTTCCTGCTTCATCCGTAGCCATGGCTGCTTCATCAACTTCCTCTAGCTCAACCCATCGTTGTGCTACAGGATGGTTATTCTGTTTGAGAAATGTTTTGAGGTCTCCAATACTCATGACTTCTTTTTCAGTTGGGATTTTATCCCTTATCTCCTCTGGAATAAAGTCACTGACTCGATCTTTGATAACCTCTGGCATCCAAACAATACGGTTCCATCCATCGTCAACTTGTAAGAACTTGGGAGATCGCATATATTCAATCGAGATGCCATGGAATCCCGGAACTTGGCGACCTCCGGCTGTTGAATCTGCCATACTCGAGAATGGTAACCCGTTGACCGTATCTCCTTTGAAGTCTCTATGTACAATTCCCAAGCCATCCACTTCTGGTATGACGAACGCAATAGCTTCGAAGCAACCACAACTTGTGTGTGGCTTCTCAAATGCACTGTAAAGTGAAACTGAATTCACCTTACCAAGCGATTTCTCTGTATATGCTTGATTAACTCCTTCATATTCGCCACGATACTCATCAATTGTTGCACCTTTTGGAATTGCGTATAGTGGACCTTTTGGATCAACTCGTGCAGCGGCTCTCCCATCAAACCAACTAATTGCACCACAGTTCGCGTACCGTTGTGGTGTGATTGTACAAACATGAGTGGGAGCGAATGACTGACATAGTGAACACCCGTAGAACGTATCTACTTCTGCGTCAGTGAGTCCTCGAGCACGCTCATCTCGCTGGTTGTATCTGTTAATCGCATCATCGTACCGTTCTTCAACAACTTTCGGGTCTGTAATGAAGGTTACCTGAATCTTTTCTATGATGTTCATCTCAGTCTTGAAAAGTCGTATCAGAACTCGGCCTAAGAACTCGAAAGAGTTGAAACCCTTCTCAAACGATTTCTTGCTGAGTCTAATCCAGATATCGTAACGCTGGTTGAGATGCATCATTCCCTCTACAAAGTTGACGTACTCATGGATACGTCTTTCAATTACCCCTTCAAGGTCTGGTTCAATCTCTTTTCCAGCTACTTCCACAACTATTCCAAGAGGATGATAGCTTCCTTCCTCCATATCCTTAAGGTCCGGACCAATTATTGTGATCTTTTCATCCTCGACATCACCCATTTCTCGGGCAATTGCTAGTTCGAATTTTTGCTTCATATTTGGTCCACCGAGTTCGACAAACATATCTTTGCCACGAACTCGCTCACCTTCATATACAACACCAATATCTACAGGAATGTCTTCAAATGACAATTTACTTACCGCCTCCTACGAGTTCAAGAATTTCGTCAAGAGATTCATGATACTGTTTCTCTTTCATGTTTGGGAAAGACCACTTTGCGTGGGGTTGATAATATCTTCCGAGAGCAATCGCCACAATGTGTGGTGCAAAATTCATTACACCAGATAGCATGGTCCATTGCATATAGTATGGCTGGCCATATATCAATATCATATCATAGGGTCCTGTGCCATGAGGTCCTTTCCAATCTGGGTCTTGAAGTCTATATGCAAGCTCCATAGCTCCCATTGATTTTGCTCCATCAAAACCTCTCTCAATGAATGCTTTAATGGCCCCGCCTGTTGCAATCACAGGAATCTTACCAGCTCTAGAGAGGGCAATCGCGTAATCTACCATGTTTCCTTTCCCATGTTTTTCATTAGGTGCTTCTGAGCCAACAATTAGAAGTGGCTTCTTGGCTTTTGATAGGTCTCGTTTGAGAACATCTGGTTTCGAGAGAGCTTTAGCACTATCAGGGCCGCATATCTCTCCAGTTTGCCACGGAACAGGCTTCATTACCATTACTTTCCACCTCCAATGATTTGCTCCTTTAGGAGTGTCGGATCTGGTATCCTTCTCTCCTTCCAGTTGTGCTCCTTCATTTGAGTCAGAATCTTGTCTTTCAACGTGATTGGAATATCTGTGTCACGTCTTATGTATCGCCAGACATCTTCTGGGAAGAAGCCATAGTACTTCTCATGAACATCGATGTAGTGGCTCAGTTTGATGGAACGACCTTTGCCAGTGTCATTTGGTCGAAGAACAAGTTTTGCAGTCATTACATTTGCTTCAGCAACAGTTTCTGCTGCATAGAAGAGATGTTCAGGACCCGGTGCTGTTACGACCCTATCTCCGGTTCGAGCATCATAGACTGTCCAGTCCCGTTCTTCTTCCGCCTTTCCGAGCAGCATTCTCCGGTATTTCGAACCATGTGGTCCCACAATCACAGGAACTCCAAGTCTCCAGAATCCTGCTGCTATAGATGCGGCTTTTTGTGACATCGCGCCCCAAGATATACCAACAGCTCCCACACGATTATGGATATAGTCAGCAATCTCCGCATAATTACCACGTAGATTTCTTTTAGCAAAAATCGCTGCAATCTTTATTGCTGCTCCAGCAATATGAGAGTTCGAAACACATGAGCCAACATTGACAACGCCACCAGCATCAAATTCACCTGTCCTTCTCTCATAGATGGACTGACCATTTTCATCTTTAACATGTCCAGCTGAAATCGCTGCGCATCCTGATGTCACAATGATGTAACGTCGCTTAGCGAACTCTTCAGCCATATCGTGGACATCTTGGCCTCCACCTGGATAGTTAGCACATCCAACATGGGCAATGACTCCAGGAATCTCGCCGAATACAATTGGTTGCCCAACATTTCTAATTTCAGTGTCTTGAATGGCTCCACGTCCAGTTCTCACCATGTGAGTTTCTTCTTTACAGTCTGCTTCTGCTGCTGCCACCATCCAGCTGTGCAAATCATAATCATTCGGGCAAGCTGATTCGCAGCGTGCACAACCTATACAATTATGATAGACTTCTCGCAGGGGTTCAAAATTCCCAACTTGCGCCGCTAAGACTGCTTCCATAACATTCTGGTCATTTGGACATGCTCTAATACACTCACTGCATTTCTTGCATTCCTCAGCCATCTTTTGAATCTGTTTTTTAGATGGGAAAAACTTCATCTTTCTTCTCTTTGGTTTTAAAGCAAGAGCGACCTTAGTTGCAATCTCTCCCACAATTCTATGGTCCGGGATATAGGCACCTGGTATTTTTCCAGAAACAAGTTCCTCTACAATTGAGTCTGGGTCGTCATCCGATCTGTCAGGCAATCCCATTACTGCCTTATCACTTGTCGAGATGACAGGAGCTTTGACCTTTTTCGCCTCTCTCACAACGTCAGTTCGGACACATTGTTCGTCTACGACGATAACATCTGCTTTTCCGCTTCTGATGAATCTGAGTTGCCAAGAGATTGGGCCTACAACCTTTGCTTTTGGATCACGACGTGTGATATCCCAAGCAGTGCAACACATCCCACCTACTTCAGCGACTTCATGAAGTCGCTTTTCAGTTATGTAGTCAGTAATAGAGGCTGCCGGGACAATGTTGTGCCCAATTGTCAAAATGATGGCCTTATTTGTGTCCATCATACCAATTCCTGACTCAACCAGTGGAGCATCTGGGTCTGCTTGTGGCATTCCTAGAGTGGAAATCTGTGCAAGATCTGCTATCTCCATGCTTAACTGGTCAATCATCCCTGCATGGAACACCTTGCTCTCGAAGTCCATCCAGTTCCCTTCTTGACCTGTTGCAGTCGCAGATAGAGTGTGGGTCATTTGGGTTTCACAGTAGTCGAGGATAATGCTTGCATCTTCTAATGTTCGAGGACGCATTCCTGTGACTAAACGTGCAACAGGTGCATGTATCTCAGTACCGGGTCCTTGAATAAGTTCAGTTCTGGGCCCATACTCTTCTATCAGATGGTCTATCAGATGACGTGAGTGGGCTAAATGTGCTGAGCAACCTATATTAGCTGCAGCCAGTACAATTCTTGCTTGCTGACCTTTTATATCGAGTCCGCATGCGCCCCTTCTATCACCAGATAGATCGCATTTGCCCATTGTACATAAACAGCATACCTGACAGTATGGCATGTATGATGGTTGATATTTCGTCAAAATTTTATGATCCCATGAACGAAGAGTGGTTGGTCCTGGCATTGGGGTTGGTCCCATGGGTTCATCCCATTCATCGTCAACAATAGTGCCGATTCGGACCTCAAGCCCTTTGAATTTGCCAATTCCAGTGTCTGCTTCGTCCGCTCTGAAGTAAGCTTTCTTCTTCATGCTACGTTCAGTTCCTGTGCGTGGTAGAGTGGTCGGACGCAAATAGCCATAATAAGCTTGTGAATTTCACATTTTTTTCAAATGATTGATTCGTAATCAAAAATTAACCATTCAAATCCACATGTTTAAGAAAGTAAACAAAATCTTACTTATATTTTCATAATGAAATTTCAGTTATTAACTGTTAGTTTCTTCGATTATGCGTTTTTTAATCTCGCGTATTGCAAGCATTCCTCGTGAATTGGGGTTTAAATCAATTGGTGCTATGCCTTTTCGATCAGCTTCCTTAATTGTATCATCCAATGGGACAATACCCAAAAGTTGAACTTCCTCTCTCTTCACCCACTCCTTTATCATATCTTCATCATCGGATGTTGCTACTTTGTTTCCAATAGCTAAAACTTGTCCGACATCAATGTCCTGAGCGAGTGTTCTTATCTTACCAAGGATGTCAAGTGAACGTCTACCTGGTTCGGCTACAACCAATAGTGCATCCATTCCTCTGGTTGTGCCACGTCCGAGATTCTCGATACCTGCATCCATATCCATCACAAAAGCCTCATCAGTTCCGAGAATAAGGTGACGCATAAGGGTCTTTAGAAGAGTTGCTGAGGGGCACATGCACCCAGACCCGCCAATATCAACGGTCCCTGCCACCAAAAGGCTTACATTATCAGGACCTTGGATAGCAAATTTCTCTGCGAGATCATCAACCCTTGGGTTAAGTTTGAAGAAACCACTATATCCTTCAGCTCCCTTAATTTGCAGTCTTTCTTCAACAAGTTTTTCATTTTCCGTCAATGGCACAATCTTCATGGCTACCTCTCTCGGAATACCCAAGGCTGACCAAAGTGTGTAGCTTGGATCTGCATCGACTGCGAGTATTTTGAGTCCATCTCTACCAAGTAGTCTCGCTAATGTTCCAGCGATGGTGGTCTTTCCAACTCCACCCTTTCCTGCTACTGCGATCTTCATTTAGCCACGCTCATTTCTATGTCATTTGACTACGTACAATCTCGTGCAATCTCTGTAAAACAGCAATCAGTGTTTCATCATCCCTAGATGCTTTCCATTTCTTGAACTCGATTTTATTCATGTCTAATCTCTTCATGCTTCCAGAACCTGAGATAATAGGATCCGTTGTATGGATCGATACAGCCGCTCTTTCATCCGTCAATCCACCTGGTGGCCCAACATACACTATCTTTGTTTTTGTGAGTGCCCTTGCAGCAGGTCCTGGTAGTTTTGTTAATACATCATCGCCGACTATTAGAGTAGTATCAAACTCTCCTGCTGCTAGTTTCTGCAGTGAATCTACTCTAATTTTATGTTCCTGAACTAATTGGGTTACCCCCATAGTATTAGACTGCACAAACATTGGAAGAGCAAATGCGTCTTTCCCAGCTGCTCGTAATGTTGCAATTAGCTTGGTTATTCCTGAGAGGTTAGCGTCATGATTTCCAGAGTTAATCACACCTCCTCCATAGAAAATTATAATGCAATCAACCTTTTGCAAGCCTTTAACAAAGCCTATCAATTCACTTGCAGGAATGCCTAATACCTTGGATTTGATTGCTGATCTGCCATCAAGCTCTGAAATAATAGTATCCAAAAGCTCTGCATCTGACCCAATTGGAATAATGAGTCGATGGTTCGCCATTTTCATTGTTTCAGTTTGGCGAACATCAACTACTCCAATTGTTCGACTTTCAATACCTTCTGGTATCTTTTTACCACGAGGCAAGACCGCAAACCTACTAGGGTGCCGGTGAAGACTTTCAGAAGGATTTGTACCCCAATATATGATGAATTCACCATTATTACGAACATACTCAAGATCAATGTCGAGCCCACTCGTATGAATACCTTGTGACATTACTTGCAGAGGACCTAGTTCAGCGCTCGAACCAAAATGGCCCTTAAGAGTTGTTGCAAGGTCAAGTCCTTCCTTGACAGCCTCGTTCGTTGCATAGGTCCAACCAAATAGTAGTAAACTGTTTGCACTCGTAAGAATACTTGCCGCCTTCTCTAGCTTCCTCTCATTTGGCTCAATCTTGCTCGCTATAGCTGTTTCCAGATGAACCTGTCCTAGTCTACATAATCCTAGTGAGTTGATGTTTTTTCCTGATACTTCTGCTACTACGTCATCACAGAGCAAGGAACAACCATTGCAGACAATACTTTCCATTAAGAAACACCTACCAAATTTCAATCGCGTCAGTGCAGCAGTATTGTTCGCATACCCTACAGTTCAACCTATCAGGCGGAAATCTCCGACACTTCTCAAGATTGATAATTTTAGATATGCCATTCTCAACCCTAAATACTGTGTCTTTACTCATTGCAGCTTTACCTTCACTTGTTGGAGGTTCAGTAGCAACATCCACGGGACATACAACAACACAATTGTTACAACCTGTGCATTTGTTCTCATCGAGTTTGATTCCCGTTGCTTCTGCAGTGAGCATTGGAGTAACCATTTCTCTGATTTTAGTATAATTCTTCTCAAAACCTAATTCAAGGAGTGGAGGACACTCATCAGGTGAAATGTCTCCGAGAGCTAACTTGGTAGCGAAAGCCATACAGGTCTTAGGTGCGCATTGTCTGCAGTTAGTTTTCGGCAATAGATTATATAGATCCATTGGGTTCAATTTCAAGATTAAGGGACTCCGTCGTTTTTCTTCTAAATTATTCTTCAGATTTTCATTGTGCACACGCCACAACAATTATCCGTTACGGTATGGACTTCTAAATACTACATTAGGACAGATTTATTGAATTTCACTCATCATGAAATCCGTCAAAATAATTACAGGAGACACTTGAGTCCATTGAAGTCTAACTCTCAATCAGAATCAGCCAATAATGAGAGCGATAAGGTTGCTGTGTTCCTGTGTAAATGTGGATCAAATATTGCTGGACCAATAGACATTGACGCTCTTAAGGAACGAGTGATGTCACGAGGGGTAGCAGTTGTTGAGATAATGGATCATCTATGTTCTGATCATGGTGTTAATGATCTAACTTTGGCAATTCGTAAAAGTGGGGCTGAAAAAGTTGTCATTGCTGGTTGTACGCCACTTCTACATAAGGATCTCTTCAGCAATGCTGTTCGTCAAGCTGGAATCGACCCTGGCCATCTTCATATAGCAAACATACGTGAGCAGTGTAGCTGGGTACATAGCGACGACCGTGAGGCTGCAACATCGAAAGCTGCCACCATTATTGATATTGGTTTGGCTGAAGTAGGTTTTTCTAATCCGACTAAGACCTATGAGTTGCCTGTAGTCCGCCGAGCAATGGTAATTGGAGGAGGAGTTGCAGGAGTAACTGCAGCTCTGGAACTCGCGGATCAAGGCATTGAAACAGTTCTCGTTGAGAAAGAAGCTTTTCTAGGAGGTCATATGGCAAAATGGGACAAGCTCTTTCCCACCTTTGATTGTAGTATTTGTATTCTCGGTCCGATGATGGCAAGAGCCGCAAATCACTCTAGTATTCAGTTGATGGCACTTACAGACATAAAAGAAATCAAGGGCAGTACAGGACGATATTATGTGACATTGACTCAACGCCCCAGATACACTTCTACCGATTTATGTACTGGCTGCAATAGGTGTGTCGAAGTCTGTCCTGTTGATGTTATAGATGAATACAACTATGGTCTTGGTACGAGAAAGGCAATCGTACGGCATTCACTTGATGCCGTTCCTATTGCTCCGTATATTGATATGGATAATTGTGTGGGTTGCCAGTCCTGTAGTGGAGTTTGCGAGGCGAAAGCCATACGATATGACGATTGTGAAAAAACTATCTCACTTGAAGTGGGTGCTATCATAGTAGCTACAGGATTTCGCCCATTTGATGCTACTGCCGTGGAAGAGCTCGGTTATGGTGAAAATCCCGATGTCATCACATCCGTTGAACTCGAACGCCTCATTAATCCCTCGGGACCAACAGGTGGAAAGCTCGTAAGACCCTCCAATGGAAAAACTCCACGCAGTGTTGTGTTTGTAAACTGTGTTGGAAGCAGGACTGCACGATTCAATCGACTATATTGCAGCCGAGCTTGTTGTGCGGAAGCAGTGAAACAATCTATCCAAGTTAAAGAGAACTATCCTGATTGCAGCGCTTATGTTTTCTATACTGATCTTCGAACTGTCGGGAAAGGACACGAAGAGCTATATGTTCGAGCTGCAAATGAATACGGTATCCAATTTATTCGAGGCGCTGTAGGTGAAGTTGTCTATGACCCAGTGAAATGCAAATCCTTTGTAAGAGCAGAAGACACGCTTCTCAGGAAACTGATTGAGTTCGAAGTTGATTTAGTTGTTTTGATGGTAGGTATGGATCCCTCGCCAAGCAACAAACATCTGTCTAAACTTCTTAGAATTCCGTTGGATGAGAATGGTTTCTTCCTAGAGCAACATCCAAAACTGAATCTAAGTGGAACCGCTTCGATGGGAATATTCCTTGCAGGCGTTTCGCAGGCTCCCAAAGACATCTCTGATACGGTCGCGCATGCAGGTCTTGCAGCCTCAAAGGTGAAGACTCTTCTAACAAGTAGTATGATTGTAACTGATATCAGCGTACCAACAATAGACCATGAAAAATGCATAAACTGCTTGCAATGCCAACAGGTTTGTGCTCCGAATGCAATCCGTTCAATTAATGGAGGAAAACCAGTTATCACTCAAGCAGCATGCAGAGGTTGCGGCGCTTGTGTTGCGGTCTGTCCAACTGATGCCCTTGATTTACCAAGCCTGACAACAGAGCAATTGATAGCAGCAACAAGGAGTGCTGTGCGGTTTAGTGGATCAAAACCAACTATAGTTGGCTATCTATGTAGATGGTGTGCGTACTCTGCAGCTGACCGGGCAGGAATGACAAGATTAACGTATCCTGTCAATATTCTACCTATCCAAGTGCCCTGCACAGGCCGCCTTGATACTGAGATATTATTAACCGCCTTCGAAGAGGGTGCTGATGGAGTTGCTGTAATTGGTTGCCACGTTCAAGACTGTCACTATCGCTCCGGTGCCTTAAATGCACAAGTACGTACCGGAAATTTGAGAACGGTTTTGGAAGCAGCTGGAATTGATAGCAGACGTTTGTACTTTGGAAGTGTGTCTGCTTCCGAAGCAAGCGAATACGCTAAACAAATCACTGAGTTTACCAAGAACATCATTTCTCTTGGGCCCCTTGGAAGTGAAGCTACTATAAAAACAAAAAGAAATCCCAGAAAGCCAGCGAAAAAGGATGTACTGAAATGAGTAAGGCGCGGATAACAGTTGGTGAGAAACCAGTCATCACGATGGATCTCATTGATGGTACAATAAAATATGTCTGGAAGACTTCGCTTCTTACAAAAACTCTTGACTATTCGATCGACAAGTGTGTTGGATGCAATCTTTGCTTGTATTGCCCTTGGGATGCAATTACGATTGGACCTGTAGCTGAAACAGCTGCAGGAAGAATTGAAGGCGCACCTCTCATTAATATTGATCCTGATCTATGTACATTCTGCGGGCTCTGTGACTCAGCATGCATATTTAGAGCCTTCGCTACAAAATACGAGGGCGAGCAATCTGTAAATGACTATAATCGTGTATCAGGAACGCATGAGATTGACCACAATAAGTGTGCTCCTTGCCTCTTATGCGCAAAGGTTTGTCCTACCAATGCCCTTGAAGTTAAGGTCGAAGTCGAGAAGAAGAAGAATCTAGTGACCTACAAGGAAGAACCACACGCAATTGGTAGCATAAAGTTGAATGAAGACAAATGCTCCTATTGCGGATTATGTGAGCTTCTATGTCCCGAAGTATTCACAATCTTCTGGTCAGATTCCGCAGAACCTCCTGAATTCAAACCTGCAGCAGCTATTAGAATGGAAGAGAAGGAATGTGACTACTGCAAGCTCTGCGAGAAGATATGTCCAGATGATGCTATAGAAGTCACATGCCTTGAAGCAAGTGCTCGTATTATTGAAGATCTAAAGATTTCTGGCAAGTTAAAGCAGAGTGATATTGCTTGTGTCAAATGTGGTCTCTGTGATCAAGTTTGCCCCTATGATGCAATCGAGGTTTCAAAGCCCTTCTCAGGAGAAGTTCAAATAAAGAAACTCGAGAAATGTGATCCGATTGGATGTCACAACTGCTTCAATATCTGTCCGGTAAAAGCGATTTATCCAACTGGAAAGGAAGATAAGATCGCAATACTTGACCATTGCGTTTATTGTGGCGCTTGTGCGAATTCTTGTCCATATGACGTTCTCGAAGTTGTACGAGAAGGCTACAATGTTGAAATGTTGGAGGAAGCTCGAGAATGGGAACGAGGCAGGTCAATATTCTTCAATGAGGTAGTCGGAAAAGAGCATCCTCCTAGTGGACTATTTGAGAGAAATTTAATCCTACGCGCTGAAGAAATTCAACCTGGCAACATGAAAGCGCTTAGTGCTTGGAAATCCATTGATGGCAATCGAAAAAGAGCTATGGCAATAGCAAAGAAAC
>JAEORO010000086.1 GCA_016840855.1 Candidatus Thorarchaeota archaeon
AAATCCTCTTTCGCCGCGCCACACATTGGACATACCCAATCGTCGGGCAAATCAGCGAATTTAGTTCCAGCCGCAATACCGCTGTCGGGATCGCCCTCGTCTTCGTCATAAATCCAGCCGCATACCATACATTCGTATTTAGCCATATCAGTGTCTCCGATTTTTCCTATCTACTTCGGATATTTAATCCGCTCGAAAGTTTATGCTGTACTGGATAAAAGGGTTCGGATTGGTAGGAATGAATGAAGATAGAGTTGAAAGATTCTCACTCTTCCTCCTCAAACTCATCATCTGAGGGGCTTTCCTCGTCTTGTTCTTCACCAATTGTACCTAAATCTTCATCCATAGGAATTTCGTCTTTCTCAACTGGTTCTTCAGGCTCAGTTGACTCTTCCTCGGGGATTGAAGGTTCTTTCTCTTCTACTATTTCACCCTCCTCAACTGGTTCTGCTTCCTTCAATTTCTTCCTTGATTCATAGAGATAGTAGAGTACCATTATGAATGCGATGAATGGGAACAGAATGAGCTTGATGACATCTGAAATAACTCCCTGTAGACTTGGATCTACGATTATCAGAGTAAACACACTATCAACAAACATGAAACCTGATGCGAGGAAATATGTGAATGTTGCAGCGAAATCTCTTGACATCTTGAATCTTGTATCTAAGTCTGCTCTGCTAGAAAGTGTCCTTCCAATACCACTCATAGTATAAAGAATGAATGCTATTGAAATTGCGATGCTCACAAGATCAAGATTCGGATCGAATCCCTTCAGAACATTGTATATGAAATAGGCTGAATAGAGTGAGATGAAAAGTCCTAGAATGGATACACCACTTGCTGTTGATTTGTTACGTTCAGCAACTAGTATCATCCCATTCAAGAAGTTGAAACCAAGTGCAAGAAGTCCACCAAAAATAGCAAAACCAATTGCAGGAAGTGAGGGTGTAAATAGAATCCAGCCAACAATTACAGCACCAATGACAACCGCGTAGTTGAAGATGTAAATTGCTCCATAAAGGAAACCTATGAGAATTGAACGTTTGCCTGTATCTACACTTTTCGCAAAGCTAAGGGAGGTCCTTGTTGCGAAATATGACTGGAAACCAATCCAACCCAAGAAGGTGATACCGACAAATATGAAGATGAAGAGTGGGAAGGTGAAGAAGACCATCCCGATCAGAACAAAAGCACTTATGACGCCCCAAACGATTGTGTATATGAATGACCTCTTGTACGATTCTTCACTCACAACGAAACGACCAAGTCCTATTGCGGACATGAAGGCAACCAACATGAAGTAAATTGGGAATATCCCACCTGAGAACACGAGTAACGCAATGCCCGGAAAGGCATCGCCTAACAGCGCACCAAGCCTTTCCCAGACATTTATGAAAAATGCACCGACGAAGAATACGAGTGCAAACCATCTTAGTTTCTTACTCTCAAAGAATAGTTTGAGACCTTCAATGAAATTTGTAAGGAATGGTATTTCCAAGATTGCATCCTCCTCAAACGCAATTTTTCAAGTAACAATATGACTATTTATTCTTAAGCACATGAAGAATTTCTGCTTCAAGTGTTTCTTTGACAGTTGGTTTTTCTATGAGAGTGCCTTCTAGGTTCCCTTCTGCATCATAGAAATTGAACCACGGTATAGCGGTTACTCCCCACTCGTTCATTTCAGGTGGTGAAGGAGGAGAGGCCCATTTATGATTTGGATCTAAAGGAGCAGTCTTGATATTTGTAAATACTAATATCTCGAGACCAAGCTTCTCTTCGAGCTGTAACATGACTGGCATTGCTCTCTTGCAGTCTCCGCACCAAGCTGCGCTGAAGACAACGACTGTGAGATCCTTAAGAATATCTTTCAGCTCGTCGACCACGCTTGTATCTAATTTGTAGTTATTATAGACATCGAGGAATTTCTCTTTGTCCTGTTCCTTGAGTCCATTTATGTAGCCACGTACATTTGTAGTTCGAGATCTGATATCATTGAGGTCGACCATATCCAAGGCACTAGGTCAATCCCTCTAAAACTTTTACATACATCCTTTCAGCTTTGATACGCAATGCTGATAAGATACAACTGGGAATCATCAAATGTTCATGATGGGACCGGTGAAGTGAGTGTCAGTACAGCTTTACAAAGCAATCATCGTTGGTCCTCCAAATGTCGGAAAGACAAGTTTGGTACGGCGTTATCAGAGTGATGAGTTTAGAGAGACACACACAGCGACTATTGCTGCTGAACTTAGCGCTGCAAGCTTTGAGTTTCCTGAAGGTCGAGTGGTTCTAACAATTGCTGATATTGGAGGACAGGAATCTTTTGCGGGACTAAGACATCAGTTCTATCAAGGTGCGCATCATCTCATAATGGTCTATGATGTTACGAGCCGACCATCATTTGAAAGGATAACTGCATTATATGAAGCTCTCACAGAAAAGATTTGCATTCAACGAGAGAAGTTTCTTGGCGGTTCACTTGTTGCAAACAAGTCTGATATGATAGATGATGCTCAAGTTGCAGCTCATGAAGGTCAGCTATTAGCTGATCTACTCACCCTCAAGTTCTTTGAAACCTCTGCGAAAACAGGTAAGAATGTGAGTGAACTATTCCACTATGCAGCTGCTGAATCGCGTAGACTTCATTTCTCTAGGTGAATAGAAAAATTTCCTAACTCAATTATTACTGTGTTGCAACAGTCATTCTGCAATCTTTAATTCTCATTGACGGAATTATTGTGGGTGTTAGTACCTCTCTCCAGTAAATCTGTGTGCGGTCATTACCCATTGCGTCAATGTTCATGAGCATGCGCATTGTATTGTCACTTATACGCATGTTCTTGATAGGTTTCAGTTCGTTTTTCTCGACGAGGAACATTGCATCTCGTGGGATTGTTGAGAACTCTCCTGTTTGATCATTTTGGAAGCGAGTATACCAATTGCATGTTACATATATCGTTGGTCTGGAAACATCTAATAGCTCTTCTATTCTGTGATTA
This sequence comes from Candidatus Thorarchaeota archaeon, assembly GCA_016840855.1. GTDB lineage: Archaea > Asgardarchaeota > Thorarchaeia > Thorarchaeales > Thorarchaeaceae > SMTZ1-45. Next base: position 3,009 of record JAEORO010000086.1, read on the forward strand.
CCATTTTCAAACACGATATTTGATGGTCCGGGTAGAAGCATCTTCATAGAACCACCAGTAAGAATTGAGCTTCCTGTACTTTCAGTTTCAAACATTCGTGCAGTAGTAGTATTATGAACATATGACTTGAGTATGCCTTTCTCAAAAATGGTGGTTGCCCTACAAGGAGTTCCTTCCCAGTCAAATCTCCTGCTGGAGATTCCACCTTTCAAAAGAGGATCATCCAAAGCTGAAATATCTTCTGGAGCAAGCTGTTCTCCTATCTTATCACCAAGCGGTGATGCTCCAATCATGATAAGAAATGGATTTGCGAGAGACGGTATGTCACCGATAATGTCAGCCGCGACGGTTGGAGTCAAAACTAAGTCATAAATCCCTGGCTTTCCCTGAACAGCTCCCACAGCTTGTTTTGAAAGACGACCAGCTTTAGCACCTGCTTCAATCATTCCCTTTTCGGATTTGGATGGTTCAACACCACATAGAAGACCCTGACCAGAATAATCAAGCTCATCTTGTAACGCTCTAACGTTGAGTTCGAAATAGGTCTTCTTTTCAGAACCCTCAGGTCCTTGACTTGATCTGAAGAAGGATTCCATTTTATCAAACCTAAGTGCTCCCGCAACTCGTTTAGCACCTTCTTCAATCGCGCTATCTACTACAGAATTAATTACACTTGGGGCTTCCTCGCTAAACAAGTCAAATTTATTGTCAAGTTGGTCTTTAAGTGCTGGATATGGTTTGATCGTATCTTCAATTCCTGCATAAAACTGAGAGTCTGGTAGAATTTCGGCGAAAGCTACAACATCATCAACTGCTTGCTTAACGTCGCCTTCTGTTGATATGGGCCGTTGAGTTGAACCTGTTTTAGTTCCCTTGATGACAACAAACAATTGCAGCTGAAGTGATTCCCATCTTTTACTGATATCAATTAAGTTCTGAGAGAATCTAATCTGTGAGCCACTGGTATTGTTTACTCTTGCAATGATAGCATCCACCTTGTTGCTGCCATAATCAACAGCAAGGTCCACCATTGATTTTGTATCACGAATACTAGCCATTACCCAACACCTCCCAATCGAATACCCCTGAATCGAAGTTCTGGTCCACCGGCATATACTGGTATCCCTTGTGAAGGGTCACTTTTCCCACAAGTTCCTGGAAAATCAAAACTGAGGTTCTTTGATACAGCATCTAGTGCTGAAAGAAGCCCGACACTCGTGGTTTCCATAATAGGCTTTTTCACCATGATGTTTGTGACTTCACCATTTCTGATCAGATATGATTCAGACCCTGTGTATTTTGATTGGTATCGCCTATCATCTATATTCCATTCTTTGAATCCCGTCATGTATACTCCCAATTTGACATCTTCAATTAACTCATCAAATGAATAATCTCCTGCCTCAAAATAGGTATTTGACATTCGAATGATTGGCTCTCTGTTATATCCAGATGAACGAGAAGCACCATTGGATTCTGTACCGAATTTTGCACCAAACTCTCTATTTAGTAGGGGCTCATTCACAACTCCATTTTTAACCAGTCTACGTTTTCGAGCTTTGACACCTTCATCATCATAAAGATAGAATCCTGATGTATTTAGAATAGTTGGATCTTCACTCACATTCGCAGCTTCTGAACCTACTCTCGACTCACCAATCTTGAGGTCTCTCCAGAAGCTCTCTCCAGCTTGAGCACCCTCTCTTCCCATTATTCTATCCCCCTCACTAGGATGCCCAACATTTTCATGGGAGATTATTCCTGCTACTTCAGGGCCAACAACCATGTCTATGGGCTGGGCAAGCAAGTCTTCGACTTTAATCGCTTGTTTGGCTACCCTCTTTAGTTTCTCAACCTGATTTCCAACTCTCTCAACAAGGTTGGTTTCAATGATGCGTTCCCAACCGCCTGCTAGTGTGAGATCAAGGTATCTTTGTTCTGAGCCACTATCTCCTTTAGCTGTTAAACTTGCATACATCAAGATATAGGATAGTTGACTCGCGATTTCTGTTCCCTCGCTGGTTGCTAGGTATTTATCCATCACCTTCGGACTGATTTGAAATGTAAATACATCTAGTCCTTCCATTTGTTTATTGACCTCTGCGGATAGTGCCATCAAAGTATCAATATCGATGTCTTCGAGTGGTTCTTTTGTTTTCATCTTCCATTTGGTCTTGTTTGATATTGGTTTACCTAAGTCAATTGGAACTTTTCTTTTCGCATTCTTTGCCATCTTGTACGCTAATGAAATCGAGGCTTCTGCCAGACTTTTCTCTAATCTATCATATGATGCGAATCCCATATTACCATCAACTAGAATGCGAACACCAATACCTGTCGAGGGCGTAAATCCTCCTGAAACCGGTTCACCATTCCTAAATGCAAGCCCCTTTGTTGTATCTTTAACAAATCTAGCTTCGACATAGCTTCCTCCAAGCTTGCTGCCAAATTCTACACAATAATCAGCTAAATCATACCAATCATCCAACTAGTGCACCATTTACGGACTAATCCCAACATAGTGATAAAGACTCTGAATCACGTACGATTTCCCTACCACATACTTCAAAACAGCTCAATTATTCCTCAATCTGAGGTCTATGTTGTGATAGAGGAAGTTAACAAAAAGAAATGGATGGCTATCTATGCATTTCTAATAATAGATGTTGTTCAGATTCTTCTCGTATCGCTACTCTACGTAGGCCATCCAGTTTTTGTATTGGGTTTTGATTTTGCCAACACGAACCCCATCGTATCATTCTCCCTTTTCGTAACCATAAGCTTAATGCAAATCACATTGCTCTACTTCACAGCTGCTCAGATGCTTCGACAAAGGGATTTGATTAAGCTTTATCCAGATTATAATCAAGAAACTGAGTGGAAGTGTAGATACTCTCGGGACGAAATTGTTGGCTGGACACAAGAACTCGCGAAACAAAGTAATGTTAACGTTGGGAAGATATACTTGATGAGCTCTCCTCTTCCAAATGCGTTCACATTTAGTCTTCCTCTTTTAGGCTCTATAGTTGTCGTTCACACCAACACCCTTGAGGTGTTGAACGAAGATGAAGTAAAGGCTATTATCACTCATGAATTAGGTCATATCGCAAATCGCGATTCATTAGTTCAAATATTCACACGGATGCCTTCTTTCTTCATTGATCTAATCTATCTCTACATCTACGTTTTATTAGGGGTCGGCGTTGCCAGTGCAGTCTTTCTTGATAGTGACCTATACCTTGCGGGAGTACGATTAGCTGTGCTGGGTGGATTCTTTTTAGTTTCAAGAATTTTAACGATTATCTCCAAGTTATTCATGCAAAAAGCATCACAATATGCTGAATTGATGGGTGATTATCATGCAGCTTCAGTTCTTGGACGCGAAGCAACAATCAACGCCTTGATTAGACTTGGACAACGTATTGAAGCAATAACTGCGTTAGTTGAAGAAATTCGTTGGCTAGAGTCGCTAAACCCTGAGCGCACAGGAATGGTTTCAAATGCCGAACTCATGAATATGATTACTCACTATCCTCTTGATGGCATCGATGAGGTGAATGCTCGTCAAGTCGCGCCTGGAATCTTTCTTTCCACTAGATTGAGGAACTTGAGAGAAATATATGGTGTGCAGTTCAGCGATGAGCAAATCGAAACCGCAGTTGATTCCGCGATTCCAGGTTTGCAGAAGAAACGTGACGATGCCAAGCCATCATCTGAAATTAAACGGGATGAACAAATTGTTGATTGGAGAAAAGTCGACTATGATGAAGATAGACGTCTCTCAAATGATGAATTAATCGACCTCTTGAAGTTACTCCGTCAGAATCCACAGAAGATGCTCTTTGATCAAGAAGTTGGAATGAATCTCCTGACTCTCGACCATCCAGATTTTCGACGACGCGTTTTGTTCATTGCTGATGAGTTTGGTCTTTGATGGTTGGTCTTTAATTATTGTTCATCCGGACGTCTTCAATATGATTTGTCCCTCTCATTGAAGAGATTAATGCCGCAATGATACAGAAACCTGTGAATGCCCAGATAGTCATCTGAACAGCTTGACCATATCCCTCTGTGAATATTGGACCTGATGTTGCTCCACCAGGGTTTGTCAAAAGGAAGAACATTCCAAAGATTGTAGTTACGAGTGCAGTTGCAATCGAGAATCCAGTTGTTCTAGCTATATTTGTAAGTGCGCTCACAACTCCCATATAGCGTTTAGGAGCGGCTGTCATAATAAAATTACCATTTGCCACACTGAAAAACGATAAACCTGTTCCCATTAAGGCTACTCCAATTGCCATGAGTAAAACATTAGGAATCACTAAGGCAATGAAAACAAGACCACTTAATTGCACCAGTAATCCAATAACAGTTTGAATCTTGGCCCGCATTCTTTCTGAAACAAATCCAGCAATTGGACCTGTCACAGATATCATGATTGGTTGCACCATTAAGAAGACACCCGTCATGGACTGATTGAATCCAAGAGCTTCTTGAAGATAAAAAGGCATTAGGAAAGAGATTGGGACCATTGCCATATATGCCAAGATAGCTGAAAAAATACTAGATGATATCCTCCTATCCACTAATACCCCGGTTGCAATGATTGGGGTATGAAAGGATCCTTCTCTTATGATGAATGCGAGAAATGTGATTACTATGCCCTCTATAAACAGAATATCAATTTCGATTGAAATTAAAGGGATAACTGTTACATAGTAAATCAACAAGAATAGAAACGAAAAGAACAGTGCTGCTCCAATTGTATCAAATTTAATTTCTCTGACCTGCTCAGTTTCGGGTATAATGAATTGAACAACTAGGAAACCGATGATTCCTATTGGCAGGTTAACAAGGAATATACTGGGCCACCCATAATATTGGCTTAGTATACCACCAATAACAGGCCCACTTCCAAGTGCAGCAGCAAGTACTACTGAGTTCATTCCAATCGCTCTCCCTCGGTTTTGAGGGGTCGTAAAGTATGTGACTAGCGCTAAACCATTAGCGGAAATCATACTAGCACCTAGTGCTTGAAAAACTCTTGAAGCAACAAGCATCTCAAGTCCTATTGATATAGCACACAAGAATGAACCAGAGATGAATACCAACATACCAAGTTGGAAGATTCTAGTTTTACCAAGTCGATCTCCAAGCTTACCCATTAGTGGCATTGTTGATGTCATAATCAGCAGATATGCTACGACAATCCATTGGATTGCTGTCATCGTCACACCAAGATCGTCTTTTATGGTCACGAGTGAAACATTAACAATAGATGAATCGAGTGCACTCAGAAACACTCCAAAACTTGTGGCTGCCACTATTTTGAAGGGTCCTGGCATTGAAGGTTGTGGATTTGTATCAGTTTCTAAGCTCATCGATTGTCCAACTTCTCTGAATGCCACAAGGCAGTATCGATGTCAACTTGTGGAATTTTCTTCTTCTAATTTCTACCTCTTAATTGCCTTTGCGGTCTGGTTCGAAAGCATTTTCAGCGTATAGCTGAGTCCATTTCCTATGCATGATTGGGAGGATTTGATGAAGCAAGGAAAAGAAGATGTTCTCTGCGCCATTAACGTTTGGAGTTCACTTCTTGAAGAAACCTTTGGCTCTCGGCTTGAATATGCTTATGCGAAAGGGTCTGCTGTCAAGAATTGGAATTCTCCTGTTGATTATGTCCCAGTGATTAGTGACTTAGATATACATGTCATGATGACTGATTCAAAATCTCTATTTCCAGAAAATAAAATCGGATTTAACTTGGCAGTCAATGTCTCGAAAAAATATGAAGATCGTTTTAGAGAAATAAGGGAGGAATACCTTCACATTCCTCGACCTCAGGTTGTTCATATCAATCCTGTTTTAGAAAATCCTTCGTTTATTTTACCACAAGTGTCTGATGTTCACATCATGATTGGATCACCAAAGGATGGACCGATTCTACCTACTGAAAAAATTCGATTAGTTGACCGCAAGCAGATTGAGAATCTATCAGAATATCTAATGGATTTACCAAGGCAGGTCTTTGATCGCGTTGGTCTTGATTTCTGGACATTACTCCGTCGCATGAATTGGAGAGTATCACCAACTCCAATAAGACTCCTGACACAGAACCATTCAAATCCTATCGAAGTTTGGCAGTGGAACCGGACACAAATTATCAAGAGTTTGATAGATCATAATCACACCAATATAGCTGACTCTTATCGAAAATTCTATGATGTTGGATGGGAACTTTTTCTCTCAGCATTTACTGATTATGAAATGCTCCGAGAAATTATAATACATGGGCAATCTGTGCTTCAAAGATGTCTAGATGAAATTACTAACTATAGAATCTAGTTTGAGAATCTTTCCCATGCATTGAAACTTTTCTTGTTTATTACGTGTCCCTGTCTTGATGAATTATGTATTTTGAAACGCCTCGGTGAGACAGCTCTTTCTCGATATTCATTATGTGAACAGCAAGAGCTGCTTGTGTGTTCTTTAGTGAAATCAAGCTGAGTCTTAGGTCACTATCTGCCGCTGACTTTACTCTTTCAGGCAGAATAACTCCAAGTTTCAGATGTCTTTGATGAATCATAGCTTCAGTCGTTTTGATCACCCTATAGGAACCGCTTTATAATTGTAACTAAACAAATAACCAAATAAATTGTGCTTAACAAATTGGCCAAACATGATTACAAATCGTAATTGTATTAGTTCAATTATTCATGTCCAAAGTTACAAAATAAAACATTGCTTCTTTTCCAGTTTATCACTCGGCAGATGATATTAGAACCTTGTTCAGATTTGAATCACAAGAATTGTTCTATTTTACTAAAGTATGATTCTGATTTCATATGAAATGGTAACCAAGTTCTTACATAAGAATAAGCTATAATCAATCCAACTCAAAATAATTATTCGCATGCTGCAAAGCCTTCTTTTTTAATAAAAACCCTTTTCAGCCAGTTTGAAATAATGTTCAAGGTGAATCATAGGATTCGCAAAAGGAGGAAATGTGAAAAATGTCAGAAAGCTCTGGCAGAGTAATGATGTCCATCTTACTAGTTGTTGGTCTAATCATCGGATTTGGTGTTGGTTATATGATTCCAACACTTACACCCCCTGTTACTCCTCCCGATGATTACGACGTGATAACAGAAAGAGGTACAATAATCGTGGGGACCAACTCGGGTTGGCCACCATTTGAAATGCTCAATACAACCACCAATGAGCTCTATGGGTTTGATATAGACCTGGCTGAAATGGTGGCAGACTATATTGGTGTGACAGTCGAATGGGTTGACATGGATTTTGATGCCCTTATAGGCGCATGTCAAGCTGGATCGATTGATATGATTGCTTCAGCGACATTCATCACCGCAGCGCGGTGTGAGGTCCTACAGCCACTGTGTTGGTACATTAGAACAAACGAGGTCGTAGTGGTCAAGGCCAATTCAACACTTGAAATTGATGATCTCACTGATCTTGTTGGCTACACTGTGGGTGCTCAAACAGGAACTACTGAGGACGAAGAGCTCTCAGCAATCGCAGGTGTCGATTTAGTGAGATATCCTCTTGTCGAAACAATGTTTCAAGACTTGAATTCTGGCGCGCTTGATGCTGTATATGTAGACGAGCCAATTGTAGCTCTTTACAGTACTGTATATAGTGTCAAGATAATACACACAGTGACTGCTCCACCAACTGCATTCTATATAAGATATGGCAGTGACAGACTTTCTGCTGCTATTAATAGCGCTATAGCTGAAGGATTTGCTGATGGATCTGTGGATGCACTTATAGCACAGTGGTTTGGGTGAGATTGAGTGCAAGGGCCGTTTGGGTTATTCGATATTCTCATATTGATACTCATTAGAGGACTCCCAATGACCCTTGCTCTCACCCTTCTTTCTTTAGCAGTCGGTTTTTTGGTAGGAATTCTACTTGCTTTGATTCGTGTATATGCTCCATATGGGTTGAACTACGTCGCCATTGGGTATGAGAAAATATTCAGAGGAATTCCGTTACTTGTACTAATTTTCATATTTGGAGCTGCACTATTGCGGTATTTTATGTGGACGGGTTCCTTAGCAAATGCGTTATTCTTTTCTGCTATGCTATCGCTCGCTCTGAGAAGTGCAGCATATCAATCTGAGATATTCCGCGGTGCGATAATGTCGGTTGATCCGGGACAGATGATGGCTGCACGGTCAATTGGAATGAATACTTTACAGGCAACTCGAAGTATAATCTTACCACAAGCGCTACGACTATCTTTACCCGGATGGGCCAATGAATATGCCGTCGTTATCAAAGATACATCATTAGCTAGTGCGATTGGCATATCTGATTTAATCTATCAAGCTCAAGCATTCACGTGGGACTATCCAGCTCAATTTCTACCGATCATACTTATTGTAGCGATTATTTATTTCGTTTTTACATACCCTGTTACCAAGTATCTGGGAGAGAGTATGATATTGAAGCTTAGACAACTTGGACTTGGAGGTGGCAGATAATTACAGTTGTTTTAGATGTAAAAGATGTGTGGAAAGCATATGATACACTTGAGGTATTGAGAGGTATATCCTTTGATGTAAACGAAGGGGAAGTGAAAGTCATCTTCGGACCAAGTGGATCTGGGAAAAGTACTCTTCTGAGAGTTATCAATATGCTTACTCCACCTGACAAAGGTGAAGTCTTTCTCCGCGGAGAGAGTCTTATGAATCCGAAAGCGGATCTTAGCAAATTACGCTCACACATTGGTTTTGTTTTCCAAAATTTCAATCTCTTTGCACATTTGAAAGCGATAGATAATGTTAGCATAGGACCTCGTCTTGTTCTCGGAAAGACAAAAGAAGAGGCTGAAGAGGCCGCGCATAAGGCGCTAGAACATGTCCGGATGAATGAATGGAGCAATCACTATCCAGCTGAATTAAGTGGTGGCCAACAACAACGTGTGGGAATTGCACGATCTCTAGCCATGGACCCTGATGTCATCTTATTTGACGAACCCACATCAGCTCTAGACCCTGAGCTAATAGGTGAAGTATTGCAAGTAATGCTTGACATCGCTCGAGAAGGAACAACAATGGTAGTGGTCACGCACGAAATGGGATTTGCACGAGCTGTTTCGAATGAGATGATCTTCATGGATAAAGGTGTTGTTGTGGAAAGGGGCACTCCACAGCATTTCTTCACAAATCCCGAATCTGAGAGAGCAAGAACCTTCCTTCATAAGTTGGAGGTCTTGTACGGACAGGCTGAGAGCGATATGGATTCTCAATGATGGAGGTTTCTAGCTGACAACTACATCACTGAATCATCTCATCGGTATCTCTGATATATTCGAAGATTTAGAGAAAATAGGGCAATACTTGCCTGAACTAGTTAATGGTTTTATGATGATGATGGGGATGTACATATTCGCGCTAACTTTTGGCCTAGGGCTTGGATTAGTGATAGCCATTGCTCGACACTATGGTGGTCGTATCACATCAAGAATAGCTACAGCGTACATCGAGTTTCTAAGGGGTACCCCCTTAGTAGCTCAGATTCTGGCAGTCACTATTATTCCCTATGCAATCAACATTTGGCTTGAGGCTCAAGGCTTACCTCCTATCGATGTTTCTTGGCGCATTACGATACTTGATGTATATGGAATCCAACGGACAATTCTGAGTACTAGGATTTTATTATGCATGATAACTCTTGGTCTCAATAGTGGTGCATACCAAGCCGAGTTTTTCCGTGGTTCGCTATCATCCATCGCAGCTGGTCAGACACTCGCAGCTCAATCAATAGGAATGACAAAACGTCAGGAGATCAGACACATAGCACTTCCTCAGGGATTAAGACGTTCTATACCTGCGTGGGCAAATGAAGCAGTTTATCTTCCAAAGTACATCACAGTAGCATATTTCGTTGGTGTTCCTGAACTGTTTGGTGCAGCAAAGTTGGTAGCAACACGTACTTACGAAGCACTCCTCGTTTATGGTTTGATTGCTATTGTATTCCTAATACTAATTAGCATCATATCATTCCTACTAGACTACCTATACAAGCGGATTAAGATACCCGGGCTTTGAGTCGTGCTTACAAACCTAAAATTAGTAGCAAGCATAGAATCTATCCATATCTTTTAGATTGTATACATAATTGCATACAATTGTATACTATTTGTACACATCCATTACCTTATATTCGGTTCTAAAAATCTCCATGAAAGGGTGAGTAATAATTGTCGTCGCGTGACATCCAAATGGAAACTAGCGCTGATATTCTTTCTATCGCTTCAAGATATATTGTAGTCAGCGTTCTGGTAATTGCAATAGGCGCAGTTTCAACAGTCTACGCCATTCTTGATTATCTTGTCTATGGGCTACTCCATGGATTATTTTTACTCCTAGGTGGATTCTTCCTTGGCATAGCATTCATCATAATCGGGCTCTTCATTGGAGCTTGGGGTCTGTACTGGATGCGAGCAGAGGGTAAACGTCTACGGAAGAGATTCGAAGGCAAAATTACCAACATAGGAGGAACGATATCATGAAACACGCTGAGAAGGAAATGAATGTTCCAAACCCTGCATCTCCAATACTAGAAGAAGAGAAACCAAAGGTCAAAAGGGAAAAACCTCTGAAGATTCGAAAGGTGAAAACCGTAACTTGGGAAGATGTGACTCAGAAGGTCTATGATCGTATTGAGTGGTATGCTACAAGGTTTATCATCATGTCAACAATAGGAGTGGTGATTGGTTTCATAGCACTTGTTTATGGTGGAATTGCTTATGTCTTCACTCCAGCTACTTTACAGGATGTTAGTGTCTTCTTGGCTGTGTTCATAGGTATTGGTGCAATTGTCGCCTCGCTAATCCTCCTAGCATGGGGAGTATTCTGGCGAAAGAAAGTCGAGATACGTAACATATTCTAGCTATGATTAATTCTATCCTGTTTCCACTTTCCGAAGTTCTAGTGTGACTAGATTTTTTCTTACACTAGAACTGCTCTAGTGCTCCTTTTCGCCGTACAAAACGTTCAGTGTATCGAAACATTAAGGCGCCAACTGTAAAGAAGATGATGTCTAGAATTATTAGAGCTACAACTGCTTGTGCGACCCCCTGATAGGCAAGTCCATTCATCAAGAACCCTCTAAATGCTTCAGTGCTCCAGGTGAGAGGAGATGCATTGGAAATGTACTGTAGTATAGGTGGAAGTACTGAGATTGGATAAGCCATCGGAGCTACTAGTAGTAAACCACTGGTTATGAACTCCACAATCATCCAACCTTGCTTAGCCAACAAAACAATGCACGTGATTGCAAATGCGACTCCTTGGAGACCGATAATAGTAAGGGCAATTATGCCTAGTGCAGGTAAAATACCCCAAATATTCAAAGTCACACCAAAGAATAGTATGGCGGCAGAAAGCTGCAACATCACGCCCAATCCTCCATGTTGAAGGTTATGCAACATAGATCCCCAAACCAAGGTACTTCTACCCATTGGAGTAGTCATGAGAGTTTCAAGTGTTCCTGCGTTTTGTTCTCTCCTCAATGAGAAACCAGTCCCCCACATGAGACTAATTGTTAAACCGATAATGGATGTTCCTATGGCAATATAGGTCACCCAGTCCAATGTTCCAGCTAAATCATTAAGAACAACCGACTCGGAACCTCCAGCTACTGCTGAACCAGTGATCAGCATTGGAATGAACCAAAGAAAAGGCATGACAATGAACCAAAGCACACTCAATGGATAGCTCAACTCAATCTTCCATATATTGATTGAAATTGCCCATGCAGCTCTAGCTTCTGATCTTACACCTTTTCTAGTCCACATCCTTTGAAATTCTTCGCTCTCCTGATATGTCATTTTAGAATCCTCCCATACTTCCACGTTCTTTTGTCCAATTCTCGCCCCATCTGAATGCAAGTATACCAATCGTCCAGAATCCAATAATTAGTCCTAGCATCCAAACAGATGCTTGTAGGAATGAGAATGGCTCAAACACTCCTGTGATAGCGAGCTCTCTAATTGATATGATTGCAATTGTCGATGGCACCAGAACTGCTGCATACCTTGCCGCAGCTGGTAGAGCTTGAAGTGGGTATGTTATTGGTGAGAGAACATATGTCATGTTCGAGATTAACTCTGTCAAGACACTTGGATCTTTGAACACAAGTATCAATCCTGCAATCAGGAAGCTAAATCCATAGAGGGCAAAAACCATCATGGTCAGCATAATGACTATTGGTGCTACCATTGTGAATGCATAGGTGACACCAAATAGTGCCGAAGATATAGTCAACAACACGCAGGCTGAGAATGTGCATTGCAATGTGTCAGAGAATGCTGCACCCACTAGGATGCTAATTCTAGGTACTGGTGTCACAAAGAGTGGTTCCAAGGTACCTGAGAATTGTTCCCAGCGGAAGTTATTGCCCACTGACCAGATGCTCTTGTCCACATACTGATAGACAAATACTGCAATGATTGAGAATGTGATAAAGTCCTGAAATCCAGATAGCTCAGTGAAGTGCTGACTGGTTCCAGGTCCTGCAATCGCAATCATCATGAGTATATACGGTGCATACCATAAGAGGGGCAGAATTCCCCAGATCAGAAAGTTTGCTGGATACCGTATCGCAATTCGTAGGTTTTTTAATGCGAAGACCTTTGCTGCTTGCCAGTCCATCAGTCTGGGTCTAAAGCTCCTGAGGTAAACGCTCTCAACAGCTCCAGACTCTTCTTGCGTTGTATCTACGATTGTCAATCCTCAATCCTCCTCCCAGTCAGTTTCATGAAAACATCATCCAGAGTAGGTTCTTTCACCTCAAAGTGTTCAACCTTAACTCCTGGTGTCTGATGCATCATGTTCAGTAGTCTGTAAGCAAGTTCATAGCCATCCTCTGCAGTCACAATGAGCTCAGAGTGTCCATTTCTCTCTGTTGAGGATGCGGACATCACCATATCCATACTCTTTATGCTCTCAATATCAGGAGTCCCTACAACCTTCATGTGAAGGCTATCGTAATGTCTGACCTCTTCTTTGAGTTCCTTGGGTGTACCCAAGCTCTTTAGCTCGCCCTCATTTATCAGAGCGATTTTATCACACAAAAGGTCCGCTTCATGCATGTAATGCGTTGTCAGCAATATCGTCCTATCTCGCAAGGAATTCCGGATATACATCCTCAGGTCTGTTGCGAAAGTTGGATCAAGGCCTTGAGTTGGTTCGTCTAGGAGTAAAATTGGTGGGTCATGTAGAAGTGCTCGAGCGAAGACTATTTTCATGCGCATTCCGTGTGACAAGTTTTCAGCCTTCTCATCTGCTTTGTCTAAAAGCCCCATTCGACCCAAAAGGTCGTCTGCTCTCTCCTTTGCCTCACTGTGTGACATTCTGTACAGCTTAGCAAAGAAGATCATGTTCTCTCTCGCGCTAAGTTTCCAATAGATTGAGCGCTCGTTACCCTGACACACGCCCATCGATGCTCTGGCGTATGTTGACTCCTTTAGGACATCATATCCATTTAATTTAGCAGTCCCTGACGTAGGTAAGACTAGAGTCGCTAGACATTTGATTAGAGTTGTTTTGCCCGCTCCATTTGGTCCCAAAAGGCCGTAGATTTGACCTCTCGGAATATCCATTGTAATGGACTTGAGCGCCTCAACTCTCGTTTTCTCTACTGGGACGACAATTGCTCGCCTTCTGATGCTGATGAAGGTTTTTGAAAGGTCATAAATTTCTACAGCGTTTTGATTCAACGTTTAATACCTCCCCCAAGTCGGGTGAGAGTTTTGGTGTTCGTTCACATAGCTCATAATATACACTCGGATGATAATCTACCCGAGTGAGAAAGAATCGCTCGGGTATCAAACCCGCATATGTTTCGTGAGCATGCTGAACACCTACTCCGTGCGGTTCGTTATATGTATAAGAATTTTACCACGCACGCGAGGACCTTGTGTTTTCTAGAGAATGTTCCAAAATATCGCCTGTTGTGCGCATTCCGATATTGTCTTAGGTGAATCTTCGGGCTCCTCACCTTATGCAGCTAGCCCCGGATATGGTTATTGGTTTAGCAATTGGATTACTGGGTTCATCACTCTATGGCCTTTCAGTTGTTGCATACCGTTCGCAAGCCCGGGAAATCCATCCTATTGCAGTGAGCACTATCAAAATGTGGATTGCCTTACCTTTGATGGTGGTCGTAACTCTTCTTTTACCTGGATTGGAGGCGGCATTTCTTCCACTAAGCTCAGTTCTCTTACTTTCTGCTTCTGTTCTTCTTGGTGCAGTTATAGCAGACACAATTTATCTATGGAGTCAGGCACGAATTGGGGTTTCTTACGCATTTCCAATTGCTATGTCTTTCCCCATCATTACATTCTTTATGACGGTAGGATTCCTTGGTGAAGATCTCATCCTATCTAGACTTGCTGGTGCTATAATCGCTGTCATTGGTGTTATTCTGATTTCAAATGAACAAAACCGAAATCAGAAATCTCATGATCCGACCCTGAAACTAGATATAGCCGGCATTTTCGGGGCAATCATAACAGCCATACTTTACGCTGCTGGAACCACAATACTTCAGGTTGGTATTGAGGGGGTTGATCCAATCGCTGGCAATCTAATTCGAATGGTAGTTGGTTCAATCGCATTTGTTCCTATGGTCGCTGTTGCGAGACTGGGTGGAATGTCTTTGCCTTCAAAACAAGCCACGATTCGAGTAGTTATAGCTGGATTCTTTGGAATGGGACTAGGATCATTGTTCTATGTCATGGCAGTAGCTATGATTGGAGCTACAATAATGTCAGTCATTGCATCAACAGCTCCACTCTTTGCAGTACCTGTTTCTGTTCTGATACTTAAGGAGAAAGTGACCTCTACTGCAGGAGTTGGAATCTTGGCTACTATTGTCGGTGTGAGTCTTGTTGTTTTAGGTATCTAGATTATTGTGGCGCGTCGGTCAACGTTAAGTAGCTTTCAAAGACGTCATTACTCCTTTGGAACCTTACCATGAGTTTGGTTCCGACCTTCTTACGCATCACTCTGCTTCTCAAGTCCTCCATTCCCGAAATATCCTCATTGTCAATTGCGATGATTACATCCCCTGGTTGTAGTCCCATATCCTTCGCAGGTCCTATAGGAACTTCCATCAGAAGTGCTCCTTCATCTACATGTAGATTATAGTGAGCTGCCATACCTTTGTTCAGGGTAACACCCACGATTCCCATCCATGGAGTACGAACTGTTCCTGTTTGCACTAATTCATCGAAGATTGCTTTTAGTGAATTTACTGCAATGGCAAAGCCAATACCTTGACTCCAAGGAATCATTGCAGTAGGAACTCCAATCAACCTGCCTGATGAATCGACAAGTGCACCGCCACTATTTCCAGGATTGATCTGGGCTGATGTTTGAATAAGTCCTTCAAGAAAGGACTCTTGACTCTGAATTGTTCTATCAATAGCACTGACCATGCCAAAGGTTACTGTTGACCCAAGACCCAATGGATTACCTATAGCTATTGCAAGTTGTCCAACTTTTAGTTTTCCAGAATCCCCCATTTCGATGGGATTTAACTTCTGAGCCTCAATCTTCAAAATAGCAAGGTCTCTTAGTTTAGATTGTCCAACCACGACTGCTTTGAATGTCCTTCCATCATATAGTGTTACATCCACATCTCTAGCTCCCTCAATAACATGTGCATTTGTGACAATGAACCCTTTATCAGTTATAACAACCCCAGAGCCTTGTCCTTTGACTGGCACAACTTGAGAAAACTGTGTTCTTGCTAATCTAGTGGTCGTAACACTGACCACACTAGGTACGACTTCATCTACTATCTCAATCATTTTCTTCTCAAGTTCTAGAAACATATTGTTAACAATAGTATACAGAATATTAACTTGACTAAATGTGCCAGTATTGTCGAAAATGCTTTACGCCCTACCAGGGCACAAGACCTAATATCGTGTATAGGGTTAACAAAACAAGGCGAACTATTTGATTGAATGGCTGAATATTGTAGTATTAGTTATATCTTCTATATTGTTTCTATACTTCTACATCAGAAGTGTGAGCCCAGCACAATTAGAGAAGAAGATTGGTGGGATTGCATATGCAAAATGCAAGACATATCGACTCATAGCAGGAGCATTTGAGAGCATTACTGTAGTAAATTATATCGTCTATTTCTTCTATCCACTACAAATCAATCTCCCACTAGTATTTCCTTGGGACTGGATGGCTTCGATTTTAATTGGAATCATAATTCTAATCCCAAGCATGTATCTCATGGCAATCGGTATCAAAGATGCAGGGCTAGAAACACTTGAGCCAAGGAAAGAGCACACACTATATGGAGGCATATATGAAACAATCCGCCATCCTCAAGCTATTGGTGAGTCTGTAATTTGGTTTTCAATTGCATTTTTCCTTAACTCACCATTTCTCGCTCTCTATTCAATTGTCTGGATTCCAATCTTTTACATCATGTGTATTGCGGAGG
>JAEORO010000087.1 GCA_016840855.1 Candidatus Thorarchaeota archaeon
CTTATTAGGAACTTCTTTTACTATTTTCCTAAACTCTGCGAGTGCAATCATTCCACAACTAACTAAAGAAGACCATCTAATGGCTGCAAACTCACTTGTCGATATAGGAACATGGTCAGCCAATATTCTAGGATATCTCACTGGGGGTTTCATGATAGAAACCTTGGGTGTGATGAATACACTCCTTTTAGCCACACTATCAATGTCATGTTCCCCTTTCTTTCTTGCATTCTTACATAATAATTCAGACCAAGAAAATACAAACCACTCTGTAAGGGAAGTCTTTCTCAAAATGAAGGAGGGACTGCAGTTCATTAGACAGGATCAAGTAGTATTCATTCTCATTGGTACTTGGTTTGGCATCCAGATGTTATTTGCTGCAGGGCCTATGTCGATTGGTCTTCCTGTTTTTGCTCGAGATATTCTTGGCACGGGAGCTGATGGTTATGGCCTTATAGTAGTTGGAATTGCTAGTAGCTCACTCATTCTTAGCATCATTCTTGGTCAGAAAAATCAAAACACAGGTAGAGGCCGGTTGATAATGATCGGTTTTGTTTGGGGAGCTCTTGGCATGTTTATTTTTAGTCTGACAACAACATTAGTAGCAGCGATTGTAATGGCATTCCTATGGAATATCTGCTATCCTTTCATAAATATCTCATTCATGTCGATTATACATCAGCGGGTTCCTGAACAAAAACTTGGTACAGTATTCGGATTTGGTGGGATGTTAGCTCAAGGTATGACTCCAATATCAATCATGATGACAGGATACATCATGGAGCATATTTCTATCGTTTTACCGTTCCAGCTCTTTGCCAGTGCTCTTGGCTTGTGCTTCATCCTGATTCTTGTTCATCCTGACACGAGAAATGCATAATCACTGTAAAAAACTACTATTTACATTCGTTCCTTTTCTTCATTCCAAGAAAGCATGTATGTCTTGTATTATCAATTCGCACATCTATGGGTGTGAAGGAGCTGAGTAGATCTTTGAGTTCATCAGGTTTGAAATAGTAGTGTGGCACCCCTTTTTCTAGACCACTCCGAGGGATATAGGTACTAGGTTCAAGCTCTTGCAGGTCATCTTGTGTTAAATCTAGAGGGAGTAAAGGTACCGACACAAATAACACCCCACCTCGACGGACAACACGCGCAATCTCAGAAACTGTTCTCACAATGTCTTGGAATAGGTTGTGATGAATGACCTGAACAGATATGACAGCATCAAAGAATGAGTCATCATATGGAAAAGCGTTTTCCATCCTATGAACGACAATTTCTGCTGTGAGTTGCTCTTCCTCTAACCACTGATGAGCCAGGGAAATTGCTGTGCCTGAGGAGTCAAAACCGTATACTTCAAACCCCTCTCTAGAAAAAAAGACAAGGTGACGCCCACTACCACAGCCAAGATCGAGAACTCGCCGCACCTTATGTTCATGGAAAAGATGTACTAGCATGGGCATGTCCGAATGTGTTTCTAAGAAGAATTTTCCATGTTTGGTGAAGATGTCTTCCCAGTCGGACATAGGTACGCACCTTGTCTGTTTTGCGCTCTGGTTTTATCAAAATTAACAACTATGTCCATCACTGAGAGATGTACCTATGAGTGGTGTTTCAGTGATATTTGATGGTCACTGAATTGAGGATAGTTCTTCAAAAAGGCTAGACTTGCTAAGTGGAAGAGATTGAAGATGGCTGAAAAAGAATGCTACTCAATTGAGGAGCAGCTCGAAGATTTCTATAGATCCGAGAAACGGCACCTGAGAGAGAAAGTTCTCCTTCTTTGTGCATTGGAAAAGAGATTTGGTATGGATGTAAGAGATATTGTGAGGGAAGAACGCGCAAAGTCTGTCGAAACGCAGTGGAATGCAATAGCACAGCAAACTGCTAGCGCATCAATCAAAGACTTGATTGAAATTCTCTGGGAACCTATGCGGCAGAGAGGAATTGTCAAATACAACATCATCGAGAGTAGTGACGGGATGACTTGTCTGAAGGTGACTAGTTGTCTGTTCGCAAAATTGGTGGAGGAATTAAACATCCCTATTGATTGGGGTTGTGAGCTTTATTGTTGCGATGATGAACAGATGGTTAAAGGATTCAATAAGAGAATGAAGTTTTCTCGCTCCAAGACCTTGATGGAAGGTCATGATTGTTGCGACCATTGTTATCATATGATGTAGCGTTTCATGATTCTATGTTCAGACTGGGACATATCAAATTATTTTCAACAGCCACGATATTATGATGGAAGCAAATTCAGATGCAAGACGAGATACTAGCTATTCTGTTCGATATGGACGGAACGCTCTACAGTAGTCAATTCAGTATTAGCGGAATAGCACGAAAACTGCTGAACCAACTTGGTCTGGTCCATGTTAATGAGATGTCCGACTCGAAAATTAACAGATTGATTATTGAAGGTCCTGAAGCTTGGTTAAAGCAGTATATGCTAGCTAACAATGTACAACCGAAATGGCAGCCCTATAACGAGCTTTGGATTGAATATTGCAGATGTATGCTTCAGTCTTTTGAAGCTAATAATATTACAGATGAGATGTCCGCTGAGCTGAAATCGAGATGGACAAAATTTGGCCCACCAGGGAGAGGTCTCTTTAGACCGCAACTTGTTGATGGAGCTGATATCATTTTGAAAGAACTTCAAGTCCGAGGGTATCGATTAGGCATATCCACAAACCGCTTTTATAATCCAGAACCAGTATTGGAAGAGGACTCTATTGCGAAGTATTTCTCATGTGTTGAACATACTGGTGTTCCAGGATATTCAAAGCCCTCTCCATATATGCTCCTCAATTTCGCTTCCCAAGTTGAAGTAAATCCTTTGAAATGTGCTGTAATTGGGGACCAAGTCGACACAGATGTTAGAGCAGCATTAAATGCAGGAATGACTCCTATCCTTGCTAATTGGAACTCTCAGTTCCGGAGAAACTCATACGATGACTTATTGGTTGTAGATCAGATTGAGGACTTGCTCTGCATTTTTCCTGAGGTTTAATATGAACATGGAATAGCAGGCGGTTTCATGGTGGTTCTATCTGAATTCATCAATACAATCAAGAAGATATATACAGAGTGATAGAAGGCATCTCCTTCATTTTCGCTCATTTTTCGGGTGAAGACTTATTCATGAAAAAAGAATCACATCCTTCAATCATATGTAACAAATTCTTGATATTCCTCTGCAAAAACTGAAGGAATCTCTTTTCCCAAAAAACGTGCAGTAGCAGTGATTTGACCGCGGTGATGAAGCTCATCCTGATACGCATGATGAAGAATTAACCAACCTCGAATTCCTCGATGCCAGGGGTTATCATCTCTGATATCCTCTAGCAGAGATACATCGATATTCACACACCACTGTTTCATTAAATCCTGAACTTCTTGAAGCCATTTCGATAGATTTGCAGTAGTAGAAGTAGTTTTTTGAATATGGTCTGCCCAATCCCTGTCTGGTTCTAAATGCGTTGGCTCCCATCGTTGCTGGAGAATACCCCGTGCAACAAAATATTGGTGGCCTCCAATATGATGAAAAAGCTCACCAATAGTTCGCCATTGAGGGACAAGACGGTATTTTAGCTCATCATCTTTGAATAGGTTCAATACTTTTAGAGTAACCATTCTAACTGAATCCCAATGGTGGATATATTGTTCGACTGTTGTATAACAGACATTTGGATTCATACGAATCATCCATCCTCTCCTTTAGGTATCTATCGCGTGCAGTATCATGAGCTACAGAACTCCTCCACAAAAGGTTACAATGAACATCGCCTCTGATGGAAAGTACACAAGAGCTCCAAAAGGCATTCTGACAACTGTCTTTGGAATATCTCCCAGTGGAATCATATCCCCAAGATAGTTGTACTCTTGGTCTGGTCCGCCAAGAAACTCAATCACAACTGTAGTTGCATAATCATTAGTAATCCAAGGTGACCATCCAAGAATCGCCATAATCGCAACCACTATGATAATGAAACCTTGGCGTCGAGTAACGAGTTTCGGAGTCATCTGCGCTCAATGGGAATATGGTCCTCTTTTCGTATATGCATTTCTTCCCAAATGTGAGAATATCTATAAGGCGTCAAACGGAGAATCAGCTGCCCAATGAAATGAGGTAGGGAGTTTTACAAAGAGTTGTATGGCCAAAAATCAACCAGTACA
>JAEORO010000088.1 GCA_016840855.1 Candidatus Thorarchaeota archaeon
CCTGTTGGATTAATGTTCACTCCTGGGTATCCATCATCGAAAGTACCATTCTCTGCATACATCCTCTTGAGATTCCAAAGATCAACATTGGCAGTGCTTGCCACCCAGTCATGGCTCGAGTCGATTGGAAGAGTTTGATCTGTGTTCAGTATAGTGTCAGTTCGAGCAGAAATGTTGCTTATGGACGAATATCCACTCTGCTCTACTTGAACAGGGTTTAGTAAACCACTCATGGGAGGAGGTGTATAATCACTATCAGATATTGTTGGAACTTTTGCGAGTGTGAGTGTTTCTTGGGAATTTGTATTTTGTTCTATACTGATTCCATGGTGAATTGGACTATCTTGAAAGAATGACAAAACTGGAGAGAACTGGAAGGTGACAGGTATGATTGGAATTATCAAGGCAATCATTAAAGCTGCTCCAAGATGCCTTAGGAGTTGGTTTTGCATCCCCATCGTATCCAGTTATCTTTGCTACTAAAAGCTAGTATAAGATAATATAACGTTACTGTGGATAGTCCGACTCTAATCATAACCATTTGTGACAATTCGACCCTGAGCAATCACATCATGCTTGTGAATGCTTTCCAAGGAGCGAGCTTCCGCAAACATCTCCAAGTCTCGATCACTATACTTTTCTTTTGCATGCTGTAAGATGTTTCGACAGACATCTTCAACTAGTAATGGGTTATCATGCATCTCTTTTGTGACATGCATCTCATCTTCTAGCTTCAAGAGAGAATATGTTTTGCTTGAAAACGATTTCTCAATGATTTCAATCATTGAACCATAAGTTGGAATCTTATCAATCTCCCCCACAATGCGCAGTTTTCCAAATGCACGCTGAATATGGGTGAGTCCATCATTATTGGCCATACAATGAGGACATACAGTATTACCAATGACTTTCACTTCAACATCATGTATGAAAGGCTTCCCTTCCTCCATGATTGTAGTAGCAGTAACATCACAGACTTCCCAAGTTCGCTTTTTCGATACAGGAGTGTGACTCACATATCCAAACTCGAAATCAAATTTTACTTCTCCGCGCTTGAATTTGTGTTTATTAACTAAACCTTCTAGGATACGCATCTGGATCTGTTCAATTGATGAGTGTACTCTGAATTGATCGCTAAGCTCCTCAGTCATCGATTCCACAAGACGGGACATATGAACTCCCTTTAGTTCTGCAGGAAGATCAATTGTGATATCTACAGTTGGAAGAATATGATGCCGAAGACCAGACCGCTCAGTAATGATAAATGTCTTGAGATTCTTCACTCCCACTTTGCTGAGTTGGATTCTGTGTCTAGGCCGTTCGTTCTGAGTGTCAATAACCAAGGTAGTACGCCTCATTGTAGTCAGGATTATCATTATTTCTTATAGCAACCAATTGAGCTTTCACTCTCACTCACACAGACCTTAACTTCGATTTCGTCAGGGAAGTTGAGATTCTCGTGAATATATTTTGCTAAAAGCTCTGCAGTTGTGGCACTTGTTGGAATCAAAACACAATCCTCTTCTGGGAAAACATATCGTTTCTCACCTGCAAGCACCTCAAAAAAGCCATCTGATTTTGTCACTTTTATGGTTTCAGACCTGTCTGGGAGTAACACTTTGTGGTCCAAAGTCTTACAAATTGTGAGAGCTTTAGCCTTGATTTCTCGAAAATCATAGACCATCCCATCATTGTTCAATGGACCTGTAAGCTTGATTTTTATTGAATAGTTATGTCCATGAAGATTCTCAATTTCGCTTTCACTCTTCAGAAAATGCGATGCGCTGAAATGCATTCTCTGGTCATTTACACTTACGCTATACAAATGAAAACCTCCAAGTACAGAACAGGCAACGAACAATTATACATGTAAAAGTGTCGGAAGATGATTACTCAGAGATTCTCCGCTGTCTCTCAAACGCTTCTATTAGATCATCAACGGATGTTGCCTGAGTTGGATCCTTATCTTCACGCCAACGTCCTGTGAATCTGGGAAACCTTATTGCGAGTCCACCATCTTTGAGGATTTTTCGTCCTGCAGGGTGGGTGGGACTCAATGTTATCTCATCACCCAGTACTTCAATGACCTCAATTGGCTCAAACCAAACATCTGCATCAATATCTGAGATGACCTTGGGATGTTTCTGTTCCAGCTTGTGCCTGTCAAGACGCTCTTTGAACTCAGCTAACATATCATCAGTGAACCCAGTACCAATCTTGCATACGGTAGGATATGTATCGCTGTCAATATCATACGCTGAGGCTAGGATGGCACCATAAAGACCAGTTCGTTTTCCGCGACCATGGATTGCACCAACGATGACAAGGTCTGCTGAGTCTGAAAGTCCCTCAGTATAGGATGCTTTCAATTTAATCCAAAGCCAGCTTCGGGCTCCAGCTTGATAGGTGGAGTCTTTATGCGTCGCCTTAGCAATCACTCCTTCATGTCCGGTTTCAATAGCTTCCTCGAAGATCACCTGAAGACGCTCAGGACTATCAGTAAGTTCAGCAACAGTGAGATTAACTCTGTCAGTGGTATCCACTATTTTCTCCATGAGTTCTCTTCTTTTCAACATTGGTAGAGACGTGACGTCCTTACCATCTGCAAAGAGTATATCGAAGAAGAAGATAGCAATAGGCACCTCCGCTTGAGTTGCTTCAATGTCTGTTTTTCGTCTTCTTCGCATAAGTTCCTGAAAAGGCCGCATTTTTCCTGTAGAAGGATCAATCGCAACACACTCGCCTTCCAATACACAAGTCTTGGACTTAACATGGTCTTGAACTAGCTTTACAACATCTGGATACTGAGTAGTGATAACTTCTTGGCGACGAGAATAGAGGATTACTTCATTGCCAATCTTATGCACTTGCACTCTTTCGCCATCATACTTGTTCTCGACAAGGACTTTTCCTCCAGCTTTTTCAATTATCTCCTCAGGAGAAGATAATTTCTTTGCAGCCATCATTCTGATTGGGATTCCAACATTAGTTCTAATTGCACGAACTGCTTCTATGCCATCTTTGGCTAGAACTGATGCAACTTCGCCAAGATCACTACATACATTAAAAGCAGCCTCAATGTCGTTCCGCGTATCTTTATCCTCAGTGAATGCTGCTGCTAATGAATCTATGAGTCCCATATGTCCGAGACCAAGACGTAGTGATCCAGTCACAGTTCTTAGAATGTATCGTGCCTCTATTGGTTTAGCATCTGTCAATAAACCAACTAATTTAGAAACTTTGATTTTATTGCTCCCAGACCCCGATGCTTTCGCAGCTTGATCTAAAGTGTCAAAGACAACAGACACTGTCAAATCCTGTGAAAATAGAGTAGCCTGAGCACTTTTCTGAAGTAAGGACTCAGCAGTGCTACCAATGTCTCCTGTTCTCCGAAGAGAGTCTTGCACATCACTTTCCGGGACCGATGCAGCAGCCGCTACAACTTGAATGGCCATTTTCTCAGCTATACCAATTTCAGGTTGACTCTTCCAATCTGGATGTAATTTCCCTATTGTAAGTGCTACAATATATTGCACTTCATTAGGGTCGGCTTTCTGAAGAAGCTCTGAGAAAAGACGGATCTTCTCTAGTGACCCACTTGTGGTTTCAACCTCATCATATGCATTGGCTAAGGTCTCGTAAAGCAATGTTGCACTCCCAGTTTTAGTGGCCCACCACATGCTTTATAAACTCAGCCTGAAGCAAACCGGCATTCACAGATTATACTCGGTGAGCTGAAATTGGGTAGTATAAGACCTCGATATATTAAGAACGCTGCGAAGAACCTTCTGGCGCTTTATCCAGACACATTTACAGATGATTTTGAATCAAACAAGAGACTTGTTGAGCAGCTCACAGATGTGCAGTCAAAGAAGGTTAGAAACAGAATTGCAGGATACTTAGTCAGACTCATCAAGATTGGAGTTGCCAGAGAAGAAGCTGAAGCCTTAGAACCTGGTGACGAAGTCGTCGATGACATGGAGATGTAGGTCTAATAACAACACCTTGCATTATACGCCTCAAAGGTATCTTAAGGAGGCGTGTATAGTCCAATCCTATGACTGATTGGAAGAACCTTCTAGTCCTAGGTGATTGTCTGAATATCATTAGGGATTATGAGGGCATTCTCAAGAAACAGGTTCGTCTAATCTATATTGATCCACCTTTTTTGTCAGGCACAGATTATACTCTTAAAATGCGGTCTGATGGAAACAGTCAAACAGCAGGGCTTCTTCTTGAAGAAAAAACCTACAGTGACAAATGGGAAGGTGGACTTCAAGAATACCTTGATTTTATGAGAGTCAGACTTGAATGCATGAAACCATTACTAAGAGACAATGGAAGTATATGGGTCCACCTTGATTGGCATGTATCACATTATGTCAAGGTCCTACTCGATGAAATCTTTGGTTACTCAAATTTTGTGAACGAGATCATTTGGAAACGGACAAACAGTCCAAAGGCACAAAGTAATGGTTTTGGAAGTCAACATGATGTAATATTACTATACGCCAAAGATGCATCCAAGTTCAAAACGCAACAAGTCTATAGAAAACTCGATGACAAATCTCGTAAACCATATAGCTATAGGGATGAAAAAGGTAAATTTCGTTTGATTGAATTAGAGGCTCAGGGAATTCAGCGCACTGAAGATAGGAAGCAGTTTGAGTGGAGAGGAAGAACAGCACCATATCTGTACCGGAAAGAAACTCTTGATGAGTGGTGGGAAGCTGGTCTGATTTACACAAGTAAAAACGGTCGTTATACGAAAAAACAGTATCTCTCCGATGTGCCAGGAGTCCCTGTATCAGACCTTTGGATTGATATAAATCCAGTTCAAGGTGCATCAAAGGAAAATACAGGATTTCTCACTCAAAAACCAGAGGCTTTACTTGAACGAATTATTGATT
The DNA here is from genome assembly GCA_016840855.1 of Candidatus Thorarchaeota archaeon. GTDB lineage: Archaea > Asgardarchaeota > Thorarchaeia > Thorarchaeales > Thorarchaeaceae > SMTZ1-45. Next base: position 4,911 of record JAEORO010000088.1, read on the forward strand.
CTGCCACGGATACCGGAGATGTCATTGCTGATTTCTTTGC
>JAEORO010000089.1 GCA_016840855.1 Candidatus Thorarchaeota archaeon
CTACAACAGCAATAGCTCCTTCAGTGACTATCCTCTTTGTCATAGTAATGATGTGTGGTATTATGATTTCACACTGTGCCAAAAATCCTCTGACCACTGGTTCCAAATCCAGTGATCCTGATTGTCGATAAGTGTGTGCTTGATATGTGTGGCAAAACAATTCCGGGTATTGTTCCTCCTTCAACAACCCTCGCAAAACTTGACGAATTGAGTCAGTGCTAATGAATCTCGTAGCAGTAAGATCATGCATCAATTCGAGTGCAAGCAGAGACTTACCAGAAGCTGATGCACCTTCGATTACCACCACAATCGCGGGTAGTTTTGAAGAATCACCACGAAGACTCTCATATCTCGTCAGTATTTCGAAATTTCTTAGAATCGAGGGTTGTTGTAGATTTAGTACTTCACGAATGCGATTGAGGAGATCTTCTTCGGTTTTGACTTCTGAATTTACTACATCATTTACGACCTGAGAAACAGCAGAATCTGCGAGCCCACATAGCCTTAAACGTCCCTTTATGGTGAAGATAGGGTATGGTATCAAATTGTTTCCGAGTCGTAATTTCATAACGAACTATCATACAAGAACAACCTCAAAAGCCCTTCCGTGAACAGTAACCCTTTATTTCTCTTCCAGGTGTTCCCTGAAATGAACGGCCTGTTTGAGACCTCTTTCTTTTCTTACGATTTGGTCGCCCCATAAAAGGTCTGCTCATGTCTAAAGATCCATCTACTTGTACAATGTTTGGTGACCCCTCTCGGATATTTCCCCATCGACCTTTTGTAAGACTCATGCTCTCATCATAGATGCTGATGTGTCCATTCAGCAATTCGTACGTTTTCCCAGCTTCTATCTCATCTATATCATAATTCCATAATGTAAGATTAATAATTGCAGATTCATCACCAACCACGCACTCATTAATGAGATGTGTTTTCCCCGTAGCTCTTGCAGTGATATGACGTGTTTGTCCTTTCTTAATAACACTGAATCTGACATTGACTGCTCTTGATTCTACAGTCAGTTCAGAAATAGTAGTCCAAACCACTTCGTGTTTTCCTTTCGCTTCGCCTACATCGTGCAATAAAGTACATCATCCAAAGATGTGTCACACTTTTGATTAAAGAACTCCACCTTTTCTTCATGAGTGAATCTCTTTCAGAGCCTTGCTGAGTTGTTCAAGTCCATCTATTAGTTCCTCATGGTCCCCACCAAATCCTAGTCGGAAGTGACCTTCTAGCTCCATTCGAGAACCTGGAACTGTGAATGTTCTATATTTCTTTACAAGAAGCTCACAGAGTTGATCGGTACTTCCACCTCGCCTTAATCTTGGAGCGCCAACAACTCCACTCTGAGGTTCAATCCATTCTAGCCACTCTTGAGAATTCATCCAATCTTCAACAATCTTATAGTTTGAAATCACTACCTTTCTGATTACGGGCAATATTTCGCTTCTTTTTTGAAGTACATCTTTTGCAATAGCCTCTCCAACTGATGAATTGCATATTGTCACTTGTTCTCTCACAGTTCTTATTGCTTCTACAATCGATTCTTCTGCGACGGCCCAACCGATACGAATACCTGGCAATCCCCAAGTCTTAGACATGCTTGTCAAGCTGATTGCATTAGGGCTCATAGAAGATGCTAACGGTGGAGGTTGTGGAAACATTAGATCTCTATAGGTTTCATCAACCATGATATATGCTCCCGCATCTTCTGCTATTTCAATTGCTTCTTTAAGTTCCGATTTGGTTATCACAGAACCTGTCGGGTTATTCGGATGGGTTAATGTGATTAGCTTGGTGTTGGGTTTTATCAATTTACGAAGTTTATCCAAATCTGGTCTGAAATCGTTGCCCCACTCAAGTTTGAAGAGAGTAAGGTTTCTTCTCAGAGAACGAGCCACCTGATAGAGAGAAGGATATGTTGGGTGCTCGACAATGATGTTGTCTTTTGGTCCAACGAGATGAGCAATGACCGCAAAGTTTGCTTCACTAGCCCCTGTTGTAACTGCTACATTTTTTGCAGTAGCGCCCTTGTACTGTTTTGCTATCTCTCTTCTTAAACTCGGATGACCTAGATGGTATCCATAACGCAATTGAACCTCATTGAGGTCAATCTCAAGTTGTTTTACTGTCAGAAACTTGGTACCACTTTCACCAATATCATAATCTACCTCGAACTGGTGGTCATCAAACCAGATCTCCAAGGGCATTCTTTCAAATGTCAAACTTAGTTCCTCAATTTGAAAAAGATGCGTTCCATAATAAATAGGTTCGCGAAGTGCCGTCTTCTAAAATATAACACACGATTATTAAGGCATTAAGAAATTAAATCGACATTAAGTAATTTCGCGTGAGGATGCATATGACTTTCCGCATTTTAATCGTTGATGATGATTCTGCAATTCATGAAGTGATGCATATGTATCTTAAACGCTTTCTGGATGACTTTGAACTTCTAGTTGCCTCCAATGGACAGGAGGCGATTGATAGAGCATCCCGATTGATACAGAGTGGGACGCCTCCTGACATCGTTTTGATGGATATGAAGATGCCTCTAATGGATGGAATCGAATGTACACGAAAACTCTCTGAAATTGGAGTTAAGAACATCCACCTTCTTACAGCATATTTTGACCCTGATGCTGCAAAGCACGCTGCAGAAGTAGGTGCAAAAGGAGTTATGAAAAAGAGTGAAGGTTTTGTAGCAGTGGCAAGAAAGGTCGCAGACATGATTCGGGGAACAAAGGATCCCACCTCACAAACTAATTCAAACTAGGTCGCAAAAACCCTTTTCAATCCTAATTCGTCAGTCGAATTCTAGCATTGCTATTGGAGATGAAACAGTAACATGCGTCGCTCCCCATCACGTCTATTATTAATAGGTTTCATGACCTTGTTCCTAGTAATACTGATTGGCAGTGTTATGACTGCTGATGCTCAAGTATATCCAGATGACTTCATTCATGATGACAGATTATATGTCTATGCAGCCTTGGATGGTATGAACCTCAAAGATTATTCTCCTGAATCACCTCTTCCATTGAATCTAGATAGCCCTATGACTCTCACGCTTCAGTTGAATGCAAGTGGTTCTCAAACTCTCAACGTTACTGGAACGATAACGTTTTGGTATCAGGGATACCCGTTGTTTCCAATTCAAATAGTTGATTCACATCTTAATACTTGGTTCACAGTCGATCCATCAGTCACCATTCCTCCAGTCAATGCAGGCATGGACTTTTCTGCAATGATGTCGGTTTTAGGTCCAATAAAGCTCGCTACCGGTGTCTATGGAGCAACAGTAGATTTTCGTTATTATGTTGAAGGCAGTCCAACATTGCATATAATACAACACGAGTTCTCATTTCTTTTACCATCGACACCAATTGATGTCATCACTTCAGTAACAGGTATAACAGCTAGTGTTGCTACAGTTGGTGCCGTTTATGGCATTGCAGGTAGCCTCAATGGTCTTTGGGAGGGACTCAAGACTGCCTACAAGCTTAGGGGAATTCATAAGAAAGCATCAGAGTTACGTTCTCTTCCAAATCTGACGGTCCTTGGTGCATTGCCACTTCTCTTCTCGCTACTCGATACAATGAAGAGAGAAAAGAAAGAAGGTCGCGCTGATACTGGTGTAAGTGAATACATAGTGCGTCAGCGCCTTCGAGAAGTTGCACCAGATGCATGGCAAGCTGATAGATGTCCGCAATGCAAACGTAAATGGAACACAAAACTAGACATGTGCAAGAAATGTAACTTATCTCA
>JAEORO010000090.1 GCA_016840855.1 Candidatus Thorarchaeota archaeon
ATAGCTCAAGTAGTCGAGATTCCTAACTTCTCAACCATTTCCTTGTAGCGATTTCTCACGGTGACCTCAGTCACACGTGCAGTTCGAGCAATCTCAAGTTGGGTCCGTCTAGCACCTGTAAGAATGCTAGCAACATAGATTGCTGCAGCCGCCATTCCTTTGGGATCCTTACCAATGGTAAGTCTTTGTTCCCTCGCTAACTCCAAGATATCAATGGCCTTTTTCTTCGCCTCACCTGGAAGTTCCAGTTCTGTGCCAAATCGGTGAACAAATTCGGCAGGGTTGCTATGGGGTATCTTTAGATTAAGATACCGAAGAATGAGTCGAACGCAAAGGCTGAGTTCCTTCCGCGTAATGTGTATCTGTTCAACAATTTCCTCAAGCGGGCGTGGAACCTGGTGCACACGACAGGCAAGGTAAAGCGAGGCTGCTATCATCCCTAGAATAGTACGACCACGGGTCAGCCTTTTTCTCAAGGCTTTCCTGTAAATCACGGCGGAGGTCTCTCGAATTGAATAGGGGATACTCAACTGAGAGCTAATTCTATGAAGCTCAGTCATCGCAACAGCTAGGTTGCGTTTGTCAGAAGAGTGCACTTTGGTTCGAATTTGCCATTTCCTAAGTCTGTGAATCTCTGCTCTTCGAGTTGAAGTCAGTTTTCTTCCGGATGCGTCAACATTCTGTCGACCAATAGTAGTAGTTAGACCTTGGTCAAACTTGCTCCAGTCTGTAGGACCTCCTACACGCTGTCGAGCATTTTGCTCATCTGATGTAAAGGCCCTCCATTCTGGCCCCATATCTATGGAACGGTCTGAAAGAACAAGTCCGCAACTAGAACAAATAACTTCTCCACGAGTGTGGTCGATATATACATCCACACAGCTGCAGGCATTACAGACATAGCTGGCCGAACCAATGGGCTCTCTCTTTTTTTGGGTCTTTGAGTGTCTGCTGGCCAGTCCAATCATCTCCATGCAGGCTCACTCTGCGAGTGACACTGCGGTCAGAGCTGTGAGTAGATCGAATGCATCGACTCCCTCTGGCGCGAAGGAGTCCTTGTCATTTGTGGCGCAAGTGATTCGTCCAACGGGAGAACGAACAGGAATGCCCACACAAAAATGAATATAAAGCCTTTGTAAATTAATCAAATAATTCTTTGTTTAATTGATGTATATATTAGATGTTTTAATCTTGGTTTTATTTGATGTATAAGTTTTGAAAAGCAGCTGCGAAACTATATCCCATCTTGAAACTACTACTGTTTCTAGGTCGGTTTGGGCGGACTGAAATCAACCCCTATGTCTGAGCGTTTCATTTATGAAGATTCGTTGATGATTCTCTCCTGTATATTGGTGAGATGTGTTGACAACGATTTCATCTAATCCTTGGAAAACTGCTAGACAGTCAATAGTGAGATTGCTGTCTGAAGTATTTTCAGTCCCTCCTGAAATCGTTGCGGAATCTATCGAGATACCTCCAGATTCAGCATTGGGAGACCTTGCATCAACAATTGCATTTTCTCTTGCAAAGAAGCTTAAGAAGAGTCCAGTCGCAGTCGTCAATGAATTTCAGCTCAAGTTGGAAGCTCAATCAAAACGGGAACCAATAATCAAAGAAATCACAACCAAAGGACCATACATCAACATCTTCATTGACCATGGACAGATGGCAAAGTTGACAGTTGAGAGCGTTCTTGATTTAAGTGAATCATATGGACATAGCCAGGAATTTGAAGGTATGAGAGCATTGGTTGAGTATCCCGCAGTTAATCCCTCAAAACCTTGGCATATTGGTCATGCAAGAAACGCAATTCTAGGAGATACCCTTTGCAACATTCTTGACTGGGTCGGATATGATGTAATCCGACTCGATTATGTGAATGACTTAGGTCTTCAGATTGCACAACTAATTTGGAAACTTATGCAGATTGATGACCAGGATACAGAAGCAAAGTATGATCATTACTTGGGACATTTGTATGTTGATGTACAGAGCGCATTTGACACTAGTGAATTGGTTCAAGAAGAGGTCAGGGAAGTTTCCAGAAAACTGGAAAATCTTGATAGTAAAGAAGCCATGCTGAGCTCTAAAATGGTGACTCGATGTCTTAATGCGCAAAATGAAACATCGTATCGACTTGGCATCTATCACGATTATCAGGTGTGGGAAAGCGCGATTGCACATAGTGGCATTCTAGAATTGGCTCAGAAAATGATGTTGAAATCAAAGAATATCTTGAAACTGAATGAAGGCGAGAAAGCAGGTTGCATAGTTGTGGATCTATCGGTGATTGATGAGTTCAAGGACATGAAGGATCCTTTCAAAGTCTTATTCAGATCTGATGGTACAAGGACGTACACGGGTGCTGATGTTGCGCTTCAACTCTGGAAATTTGGAATAATTGAAGACCCATTCAAGTACTCGCTATTTGAAAATCAACCAAATGGAAAGCCAGTCATGCGAACTGATCTCAAAGGTAAGACAGCGAGTTTGGGTAAGTTTGATATCGTGATGAATGTCATTGGGTCTGAACAAGCGCATCCTCAAAGGATGGTATATACTATCTTGGATATTCTTGGATATTCCAAAGAGAGTGAAAATTCACATCACATTGCATACGAATTTGTAACGCTTGAAGATACTGAGTTCTCTGGTAGACATGGGACATGGATTGGGTATTCGACCGATGATGTTCTCGATAAAGCAACAGAGCTTGCTAAGATTGAAGTCGAAAAGAGAAATCCAGACGAAGATGATGCATTCAAAAACATCGTAGCAAATCAGGTGGGTGTTGGAGCTGTGCGTTATTTTATGCTCAATGCCTCACCAGATAGAAAAATCACATTCAGGTGGAACGAAGCTCTTGATTTCAATGGTGATGCAGCCCCATATCTCCAGTACTCATATGCAAGAGCCCAAAGGATACTAGAGAAAGCAGAGAATGAATCTAAAGAAAAGATTGACCTAAAGCTTCTATCAACTGATGCCGAGTTTGCTCTGGTTAAAGCAATCGCGCAGCTACCAGAAGAAATCCTCGAGGTTGCTAGATCTCTGAAAAAGAATGTATGGGGTACTAGTTTCAATGCCAATAGAATCACAGCATATACATATAGTTTGGCTTATCTGTTTAGCAAATTCTATGATTCATGTCCAGTACTAAAAGCAGAGCCAGAGATTAGAGCATCAAGGTTAGCACTTGTACATGTCTTTAAGATTACAATGGCTAACTGTTTAACAGTCTTGGGCATACCCATTGTCGACCGTATGTAGTCTATCCTGAAGTGACAGTGGCGTTCTCTACAACAAATGAAGGAGTTATCATGGCAAGCGTGGTCTTGGAGTCGTCACCGATTCGACCAATCCTCTTTAACAAGTCAAGCATGTTTATTCCAACAAGTGTATTCTTGAGTGGATGCTGGATCTCACCCCTTTCGATGTAGAAACCCTCGTAGAGCATTGCACTGAGATCACCGGTTGTCATGTTGGGTCTATCGGCCGTGTTCCTACAAAGAACGCCCCGGTCTATCTCTGAAATTATGTCATCTAGATTTCCTCGTCCTGGTTTAATAATGAAGTTCGAGGTGGAGATTGAGGGGAGCCCTGAGTACGATGGTCTGCTAGCATTACCAGTATTTACCACATCATCTTTGAATGCAGTATAGGAGTTGTGAAGCAAGCCTTTTAGAACACCCTTTTCAATTATCGAGGTTCGTTGCGAGGGGACCCCTTCTGCATCAAAGGATCGTGAACCAAGTCCTGCTGTTAATAGACCGTCATCAATTATATCGAGATTCTCTGATGCAATAGAGGCACCGATTGAATCTGCAATGTAGGAACGTCCCTTCTGAACCTCCTCCGCACTCACTGCGCCTGCAAACCCATATCCTATGACGGTCCCGCCGCCAAGTGGAGCAAAGACCACTGGCATCTCACCGCCTTCGATGGTCTTTGGTCCCAGCATACTGAGAGTCAACTCAGCTGCATTTTTACCAACTTGTTCTGGATCAATCTCATTTAGGTTTCGAGTGAATTGATAATCATAACTTGTTGTTTGGTCATCTGCTCCTTTAACAACAGGCGAAGAAGAAAGGAAGATGGAGGTTCTTGGCTCCGAGAACGAAATGCCTAGAGAATTCACAACAGCGCTAATACCAGAAGAACTCTGAACACCAGCTGCTATGGCATACTTGCGGCCTTCAAGGACTTGTTTCGACGCATCTATTATTCTAATTATCGTTTCTGCAATTGTTTCTGAAGGAAGTTCAGCAATGTTCTTGTCAAAGAGACCATTCACTTTGGGATGCGAGTTACTGTTAGATGGAAGACTCACAAAGTCGGGATCTGGAAAAGAAGCTTTCGCGAGCTTAACTGATTTTCTGACCGCCTCATGCACATCCTCCTTGGAGAGCGTAGTTACAAACGCAAAACCGATTCTTTTGCCTATTACCGTTCGAATACCTATACCAGCGTCACGTTTCTCTTCTGCGTTTCTAATAGCTGAGTTTTCAGCTTCAATAGCAAAAGAGCGAAACTGCCCCACATACGCTTCAGCCTGAGATGCTCCAAATTTCTCAGCTATCTTAACAGCAGATTCCGCTATCTCGAGGAGATTTTCCTCCATTTCACATACCTCCCACAGGCACTTGCCTGATTCGTGCATGAGGACCTCCAGTCATGGTTGGAACACTCTGTCCATCCTTTCCGCAAGTTCCTCCTTCCAATTCAAAATCTTTCCCGATGGCGTCAATCTTTGCCAATATTTCTAGGATGTTCCCAGCAAGCGATACATCTCGAACCATAGTACCTTTCTCGCCATTATGAATTAGATATCCGTGACTAGCTTGGAACATGAATTGTCCTTTTGCTGATTGTGTATAGCCATAATTGAAACTGCACAGAAGTATGCCATTCTTTGTGTCTTCAATTAGTTCATCTACAGCCCAGTCCTTTGGTTCCATGAAGGTGTTGCTCATTCGTGGAAGAGGGATATGCATGTATGACTGAGCTCTTGCGGCACCGTTCGGTTGTTGTTCCAACCGACTTGAAGTTTCCAAACTGTGAAGTAGGTCTGTCAAAACACCATTCTTCACCAAGCACCTTTTCTTTGTTTCAGTGCCTTCCCAGTCATATTCCGTGGAACCTCTCATTCCAGGCAAAGTTGGATCATCACTAATGCTGAGATATTCAGGACCAACTTCTTTGCTTACCATGTCTTCAAGCACTGTTGAATGAGCTGGCCAATTATCAGCTTCGGTGGCATGGCCAAAAGCTTCATGGGTTACGACACCATTAAGGGCCGGGTCCAATACAACATCGTATATCCCTCCTTCAGCCATTTTTGATGATAAGAGCTCGATAGCGAGTTGAGCAGCTTTGGCACCAATGTTTTGCGCCGCTTCAGTTTCCATTTCTTCGAATCCACTCCGAAGACTTATAGACTGTTGAGTTCGTTGTCTGTTCGGACCTTCTTTTGCTGTCGGAACGGAAATAATGCGAGGGATTGAATTTTGGAGATAGATTTGTGTTCCTAAGGAATTTGCAATGAGAAGTTCTGAAGTCAGTTCTCCATATATCGTCCGGGTTGATACGATTCGCTCGTCAAAATCGCGCGCTTGATCATCAATCATTTTAACAAACTGCATCTTTTCATCAATTGAAACACTTTCGAATGGTTTTTTCACATTCAGAATGACTTTGTCCTCAAAGACTGGACCATCAATTGTAAATCGCTCTGCAACTTTCTCTTGAGTGGCAATGGCAAGTTTCGCTACTGATTCGCCAGTTGTTCTCATCCCGTCAGGGGTTAAGTTTGTCGTCTGAGCAAATGCCCAAGCCCCATCAATGAATGCACGGATTCCAGCACCTTTCATTCGAGATGCCATAGATTGTCTTGTGATGCCATCATTGAGTTCGATGATTGTTGTGGTTGAGTTTTCTATTCGCACATCAGCGAATGTGACTCCAGTTTTAATAGCTGCATCAAGGGCTGCCTGAGCAAGGTCTTCCATGAGTATCCCCTTTGAATTGAGCCTCAGGCAATTAAATTGGATATAACTGATATGGCCTGAACATTCTTTCGCAGCAAAGTTAGGCGATACCTGAATGTTTCCCGAATAATACACGGGTTATTCTTGGATAACTCCTCGATGTAAGTAGACTACCGGAGGTACTCACTTGACAGAAGATTCCTCAGCTGGACAATGTAAATCCTGCCAGTCGAACAGAGCGACACATATGTGTGAAGATTGTGGAGCGGCTTTATGTTCCGAATGCTTAGAATCAAGATCTAGTGAGTACACCGTCTGTAGTGAGTGCCATCATACACTTGGGACTCCAATACCTGGAGAAAAGTTCGAAGAGTGTCCACAATGTGAATCAAAGGAGTTGAGCAAGGGAAGAAAGACTGTCGACATCTGTCCAAGATGTCATTCGTCAAGGGTATCATTTCTTGAAGACCGAAGAAGATCCTTGGCATTAGACATGCGTCATGCAATCATGACAGTTCAATATGGTCATACAAAGCTCAGAGAGTTCACAAACAAGCTCGCAGGGGTGAAGAGACTGCTTGTGTCTCTTAGGATGGCAAACTTCTTGCATTATAAGTGGATAGAAGAAAAGATTGAGGCTATTCAGAATGAACTTCCAGCAATTAAGAATAGAATAGCCAGTCAGGCTGAAATCATAGCTAAGAGGATGGCTGCAGAAACAAAAGGGTACATTGACTACACCCAATGGAATCCGACCCAATTCCCATTCATTGAAGGAATCACCAATAGAATTACAGAAATGGGAATCCATTACAAACAGAATGTCGATGAATCACTGGAGCCTTTGAGAAGCACACTAAAAGATGTCAGAAGGCAGCTCGATGGACTCGACTACTATAAGGGACAGTTTGCATCATTCTATGAACACTGTCAACTTTCAGTAGGAGAACTCCCTGTCTGTGCACTTCCTGATATTAAGATTGCAGGAAGTGATTTTCTCAAGAATGACAAGGCTCTTGGAACTCTATTCATCACAAACAAAAGACTCCTTTTCATTGCAGAAACCGGACGAGTCAGGAAAAAAATGGATACAATCTTTGACTTTCCATTAATCTACTTGAAATCAATTGAAGAAGACGGAAGATTGCGAAAACGCCTAGTCTTGAAACTAAAGCAAGGAGAGATTAGAGCAACCTGCTCAGACCAGACAAAGAGGGTTCTCCCAGATTATATCGAGATTGCACGAAAGTTCGAGAAATACATTCAGACAGATATGCAAAGAGTCAGAAAAATCGAACAAAACGAGGTCAGTACAAGTGACGTGAGACTCAAGATTGAAGGAATGGTATATTCACTCCTCTCTACCAATGACCAGTTAGAATATGATGAAAATGCATCCTTAATGAAACCTGGTCCAAGACCTAGAATAGGGACCTGGGAATCAAGTCCTATTCGTCGTAATCCCTATGACAGCTACTACAGGAAACCTGAGTCATTTCGTGATGAGCTCGACCGAGTAATTGGAAGATACGATCAGACACAGAATACTCCACCACCAATCTATGATGCAAGTCCTCGGATGCAATCATTACGTAGAGATGCAGTATCCATTGATAATGCAATCAAAGATACGGTGCATATGCTTAGAAGTGGACAACTAATTGCTGAAGATTTCATTCGAAGATATAAAGATCTGATGAGAAACTCATATCACAATAAACGTGAGATTGAACGCGTATCACGAGACAATCGTGACAATCTTTGGTAGCGTTACACACCAAGTTCTTTTTCTAAAGCCTTGATGTCTTCCTCAAGGGTCTCAGCTTCACCAACAGGTCTTGCAACTGTTGCAGCATCAGCTAATCCTGCTTCAGCATCAATCTCTTGAAAAGCAAAGCTGAGGTCTTCAGAAGACACTTCCATTGTCGAGTCTAGTGCTTCGTCTGAGATACTAGCCTCAATCTCAAATTCCTCTAGGCGTCGAGCAATCTCATCCACATTAGCAACAAGTTTTGTAGCATCGGTCCCATCACCAAGCATTCCAAGGATTTTAGCAACTTCTTGAAGGGCTATCGACGTTTTTGCAGATGTCTGAGCACGATTCAGGTGAGCTAGAATCTTCAGTATCTGCAAACGCGATTTATCAACAGACAGAGCATATCTACGAAACCGTACCATCTCGGTAGCATATGTTCGATAAGCTTCCATTTGGCTACCTTTTCGTGCTCGGACTGCTCGTGCCTTTGCATCACGTTCTTCTTTTTCTAACTTGTTTCTTTGGCGCGCCAGTTGTTTTGATAGAATCCTGAGGCGACTTGATATCTCACCGATGTCTGGTTTCTTTCTACCCCAAGAAAACGCCTTTCTAATTGAACCCAAGAATCTCACCTAATTCTAGGAGCTTTAGCTCCATTCTCTCAAAGGGAAGATAGCGTTTAAACCTTCGCAGTTCGAAGATGATATCATGTATGTATATGCTGGGTATGACAGAAATTCTTAACACCTTTTGAACAGTGTTCACATGAACTCACATGGCGGATCGCGTTGATCATGGGCTGAAAGCATTGCTCACAAAGGCAATAGAGCTGGATCAGAGGGGTATGAAAAAAGATGCTTGCCAAGAGTATCTCAAGGCAAGTAAGATACTTATCAAATTATCAAACTCTGCAGCATTACCCTCTGTCAAAAAGCACTATCTTGACCGAGCTCAAGAATGCGTAGACCGGGTAAGGTATCTCTCAGGAATCAAGAAGAAAACACAGGGACCTATAGATGGACTTGTTGTACCTCCAAAAATGGATATAGGCTCAGCAGAACCTGTTCCAATCCAAGAGACCTCAAAGGCAGATGTAGAGTTAGATGATGATGAAAAAAGACTCAGAGAGATGATATCTGACACCATCATCACTGAGCGACCGAAAATCAAGATGTCTGAAGTCGCAGGTCTAGGAGATGCAAAACAAGCAATTGATGATGCAATTTTGGCACCCATGAAACACCCAGAACTCTTCAAAGGAAAAGCACGTCAACCATGGCGGGGCATTCTTTTCTACGGACCTGCAGGTTGTGGTAAGACCCTTGTTGCCAAAGCTGTCGCTTCTGAGGTCAATGCTACTTTCTTCAATGTTTCAGCTGCAAACATTGTAAGCAAATGGTTAGGAGAATCGGAAAGGCTAGTGATGAGTCTGTTTGAATTGGCTAGAAAGAACCAACCGGCAATCATCTTCATTGATGAACTCGATTCCATTGGGGTTTCCAGATCAGGGGATGACGTGGGAGGTGAACGACGTCTGAAGACGCAGTTGCTTACAGAACTGCAAGGATTAGCTAGCAATGAGGAAGACCGTATCACACTCATTGGAGCAACGAACCTCCCATGGGAATTGGATTTTGCTTTACGTTCAAGATTCGAAAAGAAAATTCATGTTCCTCTACCGGACAGGGAAGCCCGAACAAAGATTTTCGAAATTCATATGGATGATGTAGAAATTTCACCCACTGTTGAATATGAAGAGCTCGCGGATCTTACAGAGGGATATAGTGGAAGAGACATCAGTGTGGTCTGCCGTGAGGCTGCGATGGAGCCAATAAGGGATTTGCAGCGTTCAGGTAGAATGGATGATGAGCAGGAGATCCTTGATATTCGTCCTGTATCGAGAGATGATTTCCTATATGCGATAGAAAATATCCGTCCTGCAACTCCCCCAGAGGATGTCAAACGATACATTGACTGGGCGGAGGGTTCCTAAAGATTGGGCGTTCGAGAGAGAAAGAGAGAGAAAGAAAAAACAAAGGAATCAGCAGAAACTATAGAACAGGAACCAAAGGAACCAAAATCAACTTTTGAGAATTCTAAGACCGAGGAAGTAGCACATAGTCCTGATGTTGTTTTGGAAATCACAGAATCAATTGGAATTGTAGAATCTGGGAACCATGAGGAAGCTACAGAAGAATCAATCGCAGAGGTTGTGATGACCGAACCAGAGTTCGTAATGCCAAGTTGGGGAGATATTGAGGAAACTGAATGGATGTATGGGATTCCAACAAGAGAAGACGACAAAGGACTTTGGGCAGGAGAATGGGCTGATTACATATTAGAATGGGCTGAGAGAAGAAAGGTACATGTGCTCTCAGTTGCTACTTTCATTAGTGAACCACCATTCAAAGACTTGAGAAACAAAGTTGATTCATTCAAAGCGATTTCTGAGGTCCTTATAGAGAAAGAAGTTGCTGAGTGGATAGATAAGAAAAAACGACAGCTTAGAGTCTATTGGCGACCTCTTGAGGATTGGGCAGATATCCTCTATCAATGGGCACTCAAAACAGGAAAGCTACGGCTTGATGTGAAGTCAATAGTCATTCAGGAAGTAGAAGAAGACTTTGCGAGTTTGCCAGAGAAAGATATACACATTGTACTAGCTTTAATGGTGAAGAAAGGGCAAGCCAGCTGGATTGATGAGAAGAAAGGTGCAATTCTAATCTCCACTTAGCATTAGAATGCGCTATTGTTTCTTGGATCAGAGCTATCACGAGCCCTGAGTCCAGGGAAATAGTATCGACCCCCTGTGGAAAAACGAATGTCTGCAACAGCCATGCCTGCATCAACTAAACTAGTTAATACTTGACGAGCGTGATCTTCAGACCATTTGAGCTGTAGAATGACTTCCTCCAAAGAAACATATCCTTTGGCAGCTGCTAGGTTAATCACATCAGCTTGATCTCTGCGTAGTTCAAGTGGTCGAAGTTCAACGACCTTCACCCCACCTCTGAGAGTTCGAATACCAGGGATGAGACCATTATCAGCCAAACGATTGACTGATTCTATTACATCATTGTATGTCACAGATTCAAGCTCTGGAAGACGTCTAACAACCTCAACAATCAGCTCAGCCAGCCCCATGATCCCCTTTGACGAATGTTCTGTTGCTACATCAAGTATTGCTAGACCGATATAATCGTAGAATTGGTCTAATGTCATGCCTTGGAGTGATCGTCGTGGAGCATGATTAGTAAGACGGAGCATGTTTGAGGCTTCAGGAAACACTTCGATAATTCGTTCAGATGATACAAAAGTGCCAATATCAAGACCCATCCTTCGCATGTTCTCAATTTGTGAACGAACATCGTGTAAGAGAGCTGTTGACTCTCTTTGATATGATCGAATATCCACTGCGCCAAGATCATAGAGCTTCTTCAATTGATCAAGAGTAGCAATCGAAGCATAGAGTTCCGAATGAAGTCGCTCGTGCATTGGATACATTCCCTTTGTATTCTAATCCGCACTAGGTCGGTAATTGATGTTGAACTGCTAGTGCTTTAAGAGGGAGTATTATGAGATTATACATAACATCCAATAGGATCACGTAGAACATTGCTGAAACTTATATTCCTACATTTTCAACAAGACGTATGAACGAAGGAATTATAGTAGTAACACTACCACATTTACCAGGCTATAGAATCATTAGGATAATAGGGATTGTCCATGGACTAACAGTAAGAACTCGAGGCGTAGGTGGAAAGATTTCTGCTGGTATTTCTGGGATATTTGGAGGTGAAGTGCACTCCTACACTGAGGAATGTGAGAGGTCTAAAGCTGAAGCGTTGATGAGACTGCAAGAGAATGCGCTACGCATGGGTGCCAATGCAGTAATTGGTGCAGACTTTGAAACAAGTGATATTCTCGCTGGGACTGCCACGGTTTTTTCAGCTTACGGGACTGCGGCTATCGTAGAAGCTGAATACTAGAACTCAGTGATGTGGTCCTTTGGAGTAATATGTAGCGAATTTCCATCAAAGATGCAGTCAATTCCTTGACGAGGATGCATTCTCGGCGAAACAGTACTCTCAGACTGGGCTTTGAGAGAGAATTTAATTTAGGGTGTTAAACGATCTCGATCACGAGGTAGTAGAGTTACTTCTCTGATGTTTTCAATGCCCAGAAGTTGCATGGTCATCCGTTCGACACCAAGTCCCAACCCACCATGAGGTGGAGCACCATATTTGAATGGATCAAGGTAGAATGAAAAATTATCGGGATTGAAGCCTTTTGCTTTGAATCTTTCAACAAGTAAATCATACAAATGGATACGTTGACTACCAGTTGTTATCTCCATCCCCTTGTAGGTTAGGTCAAAGCTCTCAGTCATACCTTCATCAGTCATACTTGGCATTGTGTATGCGGGTCTGAGCTCCAATGGATAATGAGTTATGAACACCATATCAGTGCCATACCTTTCTGGAAATATTTCTCCCAAAATACGTTCACATTCAGGGTCTAGGTCATCAGTGATTGAGAGGTTCTTACCAGCTTCGTTCACAAGATCAATTGCCTCTGCATATTTTATTCTCTTGAATGGTACTTTTGGAACAGCGAGGTCAACACCTAATAGCTCCAATTCAGCAGCAGCCTTCTTCTTGGTCATTTTAAATGAATGATGAAGCATGTTTTCCTCCATCTTCATGACATCTTCAACACCACTAATCCATGCCATCTCATAATCGAATGAAGTGTACTCATTGACATGACGCTTGGTGTTATGTTTCTCAGCTCTAAATACAGGTGCAATCTCATAGACTCGTCCAAAACCAGCGAGGAGCATCAACTGCTTGTAGAACTGTGGACTCTGAGCGAGGTATGCTTTCCTCTCGAAGTACTTAACCTCGAATAAATTGGCTCCGCCTTCTGTAGCTTCAGCGACGAGTTTAGGTGTGTGTATCTCAACAAAGTCGTTGTCTTCTAAAAATGCTCTTGCGTAACGAACAAGGCTATGTTGAACCTTGAAGATGGCATTGACTGATGGTTTTCTGAGGTCGAGAACTCTATAGTTGAGTCTTGTGTCAAGATCAACGTCAGTTCTTCCTTCAACAACATCTATAGGAAGTCGTTCAGACGTGTTCAAGATTCGTATTTTCAGTGGAATCACTTCAGCACCGGAAGCAACTTGATTTGTGGCAACAACTTTACCAGTGACTGCAACTGCAGTTTCAGGCTTTAAGTTTCCAGAGGTAACGAAGACATCCTTTGACACTTTCTTTTCAGGAATAGTGACTTGGACAGTTCCACGCTCATCTCTTAGAACGAGGAACTTGATTTTACCCTTGTCACGGAGTATGTGAGTCCATCCCATTAAGACCACTTCAGTCCCTGCTAATTCAGCGGTAATTTGATCACTGAAGTGCGTTCGAACTTCTTCACCAATTTGTTCAGTGCCTGCAGCTTTATAGAAATCCATCCTTCATGCCTCAGTCTAAGTTCAATCTGCAGAAACGCGAGTACATTATGAGGCTTTTGGAACCATTAAGATTACGAGTTGAAGATGGTCTGGGAAATTTCCCAGAATCCACCTTCTAGATCACTGTTCCCATTACATGGGCGCTCGAACCAGCTCGTAGACCCGCTCCCTCGCGTCGTTCTCATGTTCTTCTTCCCGAATGAGACCTAGAGCCTTTAATCTACTAAGACCATAGTTCACTGTTCTAGGAGGAAGGTATGTGTTGCTAATTAGGTCTTGCCGGGACATTCGTCGCCGGTTCTTAAGCAGCACATATAGGAACTTCGCAGAAGGAGGTAGAGACAAGAATGAGCGTCTGGCAAACATGATCCCACCTTAGAATTGTAACCATGTGTTTAATACCTCCGTATGATTTTCGTTTTCAGATACATATCAACAAATAAGAGTTGGCATTTCGGTGATTACAGGTTAATTCAGTGTGTAGGCACATGCTGTTCAGTCGCAGGCATACTCGGTCGCTCATTGACCTGCCAAAAGTCTACTATCTTTTTCAATAGTTCAGTGATTCCTTGGCCAGTTATTGTTGAGGTTTCAATAAAGAAGAGTGGATGAGATTGACCATTCTCACCTAGAGATTTTGCGACCTCATCGCAATATTTGCGAGCTTCCTCTGTTGAAACGGGAATATCGATTTCATCATCCTCATCATCATAGACTGGGTGATCACGTAAATCAGTCTTGTTCCCGACAATAATTATCGGAGGAGGAATCAAGAAAGCATTGGATAGTTCACGCACCCAGAAGTCGAGACTGTCAAAGCTCCATCTATCAGCTACTGAATACACAAGTACTGCAATCCCTGATCCTGTGTAGAACTCTGTTTTGGGTATTTTTGCCTCCATACTCTTCGGGAATGTCCATGCATCAACTCGAACATTTGACCCGTTATGTTCAATGATGTTGCTGAAGGTGAATGGCTTGGTGGGGGATAAGTCAAGAGAAGAGTAGTCATTTCCAAGCTTCAGATTACATTCAAAGATTATACTATTAACCCCAACTCCTTCCTCTCCAAGGAATAAGACTTTGAGATCCAATAAGTCTGAGATTGCCTCAGGTGAAGATTTCGCTTCTTCAGAAACATCTTCTAATGACGCTACAATCTCAGGTTCGTCCCAAAGGAATTTCACTGGTCTATCTGTGTCAGATGATTGTGTACGGGGTGTAGGAGTGCTTTCTGGAATATTCTCTGCATGGAAGGAATACACTAAGCCTTTGACTTCCTCACTTAGTGGGACATCCCAGATACTCATTGTCTGTGGGGCGGGAGTGTCTGTCTTTAGATCTTCAAGCTGATCTTCAAGCTGGTCTTCAAATTCAGGCGTTGCGACTATTACATTACTTTTGATCTCGTCAGAGATTTTAATTTTGCCAGTGGGAGAGAGGAATTCATCTTTTAAGCTATCAAGAGTGTTCAAAGCGCGTGAGAGTTCCAGCAAATCTTCCTTTGTTAACTCATCCTCTCCAGGAATCAAATCAACCTCGGGGAGTCCAACTCTTTTCAAAATGAACTTCAGAATCGGGTGAGGGACATTGAATCCGCGCAAATACGCAAATCGTTGCACCTCATCCATGATGTCTTTGAAGGATTTACCAGCAAACGTAAGTCTTCGAGTAACAGCGGGGTCCTTAATGTAGATACGATTGACCTTGAGACTTATGTCGATATTTGTCCCTGGGATTTGCATCTTACGACAACCACGCCTTCCTCTTCATAAGTAATTATATGAGGTATGAATAATTACTATTTTTATATATTAAA
>JAEORO010000010.1 GCA_016840855.1 Candidatus Thorarchaeota archaeon
ATTCCTCACCATCTATGACTTCGTAGAGAGGATGGAGTCCAGTTTCCACAGCAAGTCTAGACAGCGAAATGGTGTCCCCTGTTGCAGAACGCCAACCTCTGGGACAAGGTGAGAACGCGTGCACGAATGCTGAGCCTTCAACCTCTAGAGCCTTTCGGAACTTGGTGATGAAGTCACGGTAATTGGAAGCTTCTGCTGTGGCAACATATGGTATCTTGTGTGCTGCAACAATTTGCGCAAGTGGCTTCTTGCGCTCAAGCTTACCTGGTATCACATTACCTGCCCATGATGTAGTGGTTTCTTGACCTGGGAAGGTGGCTCCTGATCGCTGAATTCCAGTGTTTTGATATGCTCCATTGTCATAGCACATGTAGACAAAGTCGTGGCCACGTTCAAGTGCACCACTGATAGCTCCAAATCCAATGTCAAATGATGAGCCATCACCACCTAGGGCAATCACATCAACATGCTCGTGTTTGTACCGACCTTTCTCACGCATTGCATTTATTGCTTCAACAGCTCCTGATGCGACAGCTGCTGCATTCTCGAATGCTACGTGAATCCAAGGGACCTTCCAAGCTGTGTACGGATAGATTGTTGTAGCAACCTCAAGACAACCTGTGTTGTTACAGACAATCGTGGGTCCTCGAAGAGCCATACCCATGAGTTTGATTACAGGCGGCGCACCACACCCGGCACACATCCTGTGTCCAGAGCTCAGAATGGTTTCGCGTTGGAGCATGTCTTTGATTGAAACGGCTGGTTTGTCACTCATTACTTTCGCACCCCCAAGGTTTCATACATTGGAGCTTTACCCTTCTTGAGATACTCCTTTGTCTTCTCGACTCCTTCGACAAATGTTATTGGCGGAACATCTCGACCACCTAGTCCAACCACAAAGTCTGCTATCATCGGTCTCTCCTTCGCATCGTAGAGGGCTGTTCTGACCTCCAGAGCCAAAGGATGCGTGGCTGCTCCAAATGACATGGCTTTCTCAAAGACTGCCACAGCTTTTGCCTTACCAATAGCTTTAGCGATCTCCTTTGTGGGGAATGGTCTAAACATCTTTAGTCGTATGACACCAACCTTGTCTCCTTTCTCACGCATCGCATCAGCTACAACCTTGGCTGTTCCACCCATGGAGCTCATTGCGATTATGATGATGTCTGCATCTTTGATTTTGTAGGTTTCAAAGAGACCGTAATTACGACCAGTGAGTTTTGAAAACTCAGCTTCGACCTCTTCGTAAGCCTTTGTCACGCCCATGATTGCCTCATCCTGTTGTTCCTTAAATTCGAAGTAGTAATCCGTGAGTGCTAATGGTCCCATGGTTATTGGATTGTCAGGGTCAAGTGAGATGAATGGCACTCGTACTCCGAGGAACTTCTGCACAACATCATCTGGAAGCATCTCAACTCGTTCTACATTGTGACTCACAATGAAGCCATCAATCCCAACCATCACTGGAAGCAATACATCGTGTCGCTCTGCCAGCTTGAATGCCATGATTGTTGTGTCGTAAGCTTCTTGGGAGCTCTGGCAGTAAAGTTGAATGAATCCGCTATCACGCATTCCCATTCCGTCAGAATGATCATTATGGATATTAATAGGGGCTGATAGTGCGCGGTTTGCTACAGTGAATACGATAGGCATCCTCATCGAAGCTGCGCAGTAGAGAATCTCCCACATGAGAGCTAAGCCCGCTGAAGCGGAAGCAGTCGCGACTCGACCTCCAACAGCAGAAGCTCCAACGCATGCGCTCATTGCTGAGTGCTCGGACTCTACAGGGATGACCCGTGCTCTGACCTCACCATCTGCTGCAAATTTCTGATAGTCTTCTACGATGATGGTCTGGGGAGTGATCGGATATGCTGCAAGAACATCAAGGTCTGCTTGCTTGAGCGCGTGTGCAATAGCAGCATCCCCGGTCAAACCCTCCACTGTAATCTTTTCTTTTGGAACGCTCATTTACTCTCACTCTCCATGTGAATAGAGTCAGTAGGACATTCGTTTGCACATATACCACAGCCCTTGCAAAAATCGTAGTTGTAGGTATAGGAATACTTACCATTTTTCTCAGTCAGTATTACTGCGTTATCAGGACAGAAGATCCAACATCTTCCACAGGTGCCGTTCTTTATCCAAAGGCACTTCTCGTCGCTATGAATTGGCTTTTCAGCACGCCAGCCTCCAGTCTTATACTTCTCAGAATTGCCAGGCTCGATAATGTTGCCCGCAATCGGAATCTCGTTGTATTTCTCACTCATCCGACCTTCGCCTCCTTGACAGCTCTCTCAATTGCAACCTTGTTTAGGTCGCCAACCTTGCCAGGGTATCGTTCGAGGACTTCGTTGATAACAGTGTCAACGTCTACAATACCTGTAACCTTGACAGCTGCAGCCATCGTTGGCATATTATAGAACGGTCGACCCATTACTTCCATGGCGATAGAGCTTGCATCAACAGTGACGACTTTCCCGCCTTTGAACCCAAATTTGTTTCTGATAGCCTGCGGTTCATTGCTAGTGTTGATGACAAGAGTGCCATCTTCTTTAAGCCCCTCAGCTACATCCACGACCTCGATAAGTGTTGGGTCAATACACACCACCACATCAGGATGGTATACCTGTGCATATACCTGAATGGGCTGTTTACTAACTCTCAAGAATGCTCTCACAGGAGCTCCGGTTCTTTCTGGACCGAACTCTGGAAAGGCTTGGATATAATTGCCCTCAGCAAGGGCAGCTTTACCTAGCATCTGGTTGCTAGTGACCACGCCTTGGCCACCGCGACCATGCCAGCGAAACTCGGTTATGCCTTTTGCAAAATCGTAAGACACTTTCAATCTCACCTACATTGGGAGAAGCTACAAGGGAGGCTCGCTGAGGGGTGCTTATTTATTTAATGGCATGAGCTCTTTGAGTTTGAAATGCATTTCTGGAGAGCATGTGCAGAGCACATGAGTCGACACCTCTCCAGTATTATTCCGAGTGTGAGGAGAACGCTTTGCAAATTAAATTTCTTACCGGTCGACCTCGGCTCGAAACGGAAATACACCATGTACAATGTAGGGACTATTAATAGGGTTACTCTCAACGCAAAATAGTCGACAATTAACGAACTCTGCTAAGACAATCTCTTAATGAGTGTAATAATGATTGCAAGACTGATTATAGTGATTCCTGATGCAATTACGACGTACTTTGTACCGATGTCACTAAGAACAAAGGGAAAGACAGCAACGAGAACCTCATCCGATGCTTCATTATTTGCGCCATCGTATATGATGATAGTTATGGTATGAATGCCCATATCCAATTGATCTAAACTTGTTGTTATGTTTCCTCCAAGCCACACGGAAATTATGAGATCCACTTCATTTGCTCGAATCACGTAGAACCTCGGATAGTCGTCATATGCGAACCATGTCAATTTGCTACCAAGACTATCATGCTTAATCAAAAGGTCATTTAGTGGAACTAGAATAGGTGATGTATCATCTTCAAGTAATTGCGCGAATGAATCAATAGAATTCGCATCTCCTGAAATGACATACTCTTCTAATTCATTGAAATCAGACCATTGATTGCCAATTGAAATTTTGTCATCGAAGTAGTTGTCTTCTCCATCATCAATTGCATTGTACCAATATTGACTCGATACGCCATTCCAACCAATGAAATTTCCATAGATTGAATTGTTATGACAAGACGATGAGAGCTCTAGTCCATGATACCAGTTTCCATAGATTTCGTTATTGAGTATCTGGCAATGGTTTGTTCCGTCCAAGACTACTCCTCGATTATTATAGAATGAGTTGCAACTAACAACAGTTGAATTTGATGTCCTTTCTAAGAAGATTCCAAAACGTGAGCTATGGATTAGGCTGGACT
This sequence comes from Candidatus Thorarchaeota archaeon, assembly GCA_016840855.1. Classification (GTDB taxonomy): domain Archaea; phylum Asgardarchaeota; class Thorarchaeia; order Thorarchaeales; family Thorarchaeaceae; genus SMTZ1-45. Next base: position 3,894 of record JAEORO010000010.1, read on the forward strand.
CTATCACAATATTACTTGAGTCAGTGACGCTGATACCATTTACGCCTCTCTTGATTTCACATCTCTCCACTCTTCCATTTTCAACATTGGTAAGCAGTATTGTATCCTGCCGACCACTTGTTTCTAGTATGCAATTCGAAATGGAAAAGTGAGCCGTGGTACCCTCTACAATTATACACGTGAGGTTCGACATGACGTCTAGGTTCTCTAATCTGTACGGATTTGAAGGAGTACCATTCCCCACCGCTCCAAAGAGTACAAAATCTGAATTATCTCTAATACATATGGGAGTAGTTCTCTGGGATTGCGTCATATCACTAATCTGTTGTGGCTTCACAATAATTGATTCTAAGTTTGAATTATCTAATTCAACAAAAAGGAAACCACTAAGTGATAAAACTATCAATGATAACGATACAGATGCTGCTGCTATTTGCCTTATTTTCAGGTCTGTAACCTCTTGATACCACCTGTACTTTGGATTTTTAATCTCCTACAATCCAC
>JAEORO010000011.1 GCA_016840855.1 Candidatus Thorarchaeota archaeon
ACACCTACAGGTACCACAACACCACCACCATTAGATTGGGTGCTAGTGATGAGCATGATAGGAGTTGCTATCGTTGTGTTACTAATCATTATGATAGTAGTGAAGAAACGATAGTACGAACAATGACATGTGACCAGAAACATACCTGGTCACCGTCTTTTCTTTTTTTAGAACCCGAAAATTGATTGGGAAAAAACAGTAAACCATTCGATTTCCACGCAACTTTGTATAAAAATCGGATGCGCATATGTTCATATGGTTAGGTGTGATGTGTTTCGTAGTATTTCATAGAGAGGGTAAGCAAGATGTCTTACGGGTTGGACGCCAACGACCTGGAGAGAGAGATAGAGATAGGTATCGTCGGTGCCTTTGGATGGGCAGTCATTGAATTTGAAGCCGTGCTTTTCCAGAAGTATATTGTCATGTCAGGACCAAAATCGCTGATAACTGAGGATATGTTCAGAAAGTATCTCATGGATATGGAGGCAAAAGGATACGTTTCTCCACTCGAATTTCAGGGCAAAAAAGCTTGGAGAAGACTTGTTATCGAATCCGATATTGAAGAACCAGCAATGACTCCAGAGGAAGTTAAAGAGTTCATAGCGAAAGCGCAAACAGCTTCGAAAAAGGACAAGAAGCGAGATGCAGCAGGTGAGCATCGTATCCGGGATTCAAAGAAACTGGCAGAGAGCATCATTAGAACACTTCAACAGGTAATGCCAAAGACCAAGACGCAAAAAGCTCCTTGGGAACCATCGCTCATTGACCATGTCGAAGGGATGCACAGAGCACTTATTGAGTCAAAGGATGAGTTTCTTCGATACTTGAAGAAGAATATTCCACGCGCTTACGAGCCAATGAAAAAGATGCTAAACTCGAATGGGGAGGAAATAATTCTTCTCAGTCTTAGAATGATTGAATCTGGTCAAAGGGTGTATCCGCCATCATAGAGGTAAATTAGCCTCGTTATTTGAGTCCAATTGTCACTGTCCAACAAGTTCAGTGCTAGGAAGCATCATAGTGGGCATTATCACGCTAGCATTTCTTCCAGGATTAGAGATTCCATGAATCTCCGGATTGTTTGCAAAGAGCATATCATCCTTGAGGCATTTGTATAGATTTCCAACCAGCAGAGCATGTTTAATCTGACCTCTTAATTCACCATTTTCTATAATCTGTGCGTTCCGTATTTCATTTGAGAACGAACCAGAGTTTGGATCTACTTGCGGCCAAGCAAAGTGCTCAATAATCACCCCTTTGTCAATCTCACTGATGATGTCATCTACAGATTTTGAGCCTGGTGAAACTTCAAGAGTGGTTGGATTACAACTCGCGGGATTTACAAATGCACCATGGACATTACGAGCCCCTCGCCGCATGCCATTACTTGTTGATTCTAATTCCAATTGAGCTGCATTGTAACTATCAGATAAATAGGATTTCAACATACCTCTCTCAATGACTGTAGTTTTTTGCATTGGCATTCCTTCATCATCGGTGAGAGCACTAAGTAATCCTAGTTCCGATAAACCATTATCAATGATAGTCACTGACGCGTGAGCTACAAAATCTCCAACTTTGTCAGTCCATGGACTTGATTTCTTGTTCACATTTTCTGCAGAGGCTGCTGAACCTATTAGTGAATCAATAAGCTCTGCCCCCTCACTAGGAGCAAGAATTGCAACAATATTCTCCCATTTCTCGTTGAATGGCTTTGCCTTTAAAACATTCAACGCCTGAGTTTTCAGCTTCAACCCGATTTTTTCAAAATCGATTCTAGTGATATCTCTAGACCAACACCTTTGAACGCCTTCACCAACTAAACTTGACGATTCTGACTTCGCAGTGAAGAAACCAAAAACAATTGTTGATTTTGAGCCTGTATCAACACCAAGAGAGTTCATCACTCTGAAATCTAATGAGCTTGAACGCAGTGTACCATTAGGAACTGTAACATTTTCTGCTCTTGCATTTTCTACTACTAGCATTGCATTCTCTGCAAGATTGTCACTATCAATTTCAGCTGTTTTTCTGTCGAAGAACTTCTCAGGATTGCCTGATACTTTCTTTGCACTTGGTAATGATTCAAATTTAGGATTAGATTCACTTACTCTCGCCATTGAACTAGCACGATCTACAAATTCTTCAATTGATTCAAATGTAAGTGTAGAACTTGTATATCCGATTTTTTTGTCAATTATGAATTTGAGCCCAAAACCAAGTTCGGTCTGAGAAGTTCCAATTTTTACGATATCATCATCAATATAGACACCAGAGGTTTTCACTAGTATTCCGAAAACCTCAGCCTGAGAAGCACCCTTCTTCTCAGCTAATTGCATAACTTTTTGCGTGGTTTTAGATAAGTCCACTTCAACCGCCTCCAACGATAAGCTCTAGCCTCATATGTGGTCCTCCAGATGATACTGGAATGAAATCTTCTTCACCTTTTCCACAGGTTCCACCATTGAATGATAATTTATTTCCAACAGCGTCTACTGTTTTTAGCATCTCCAGAACTTTGCCGGCAATTGAAAGACGTCTAACAAGCTGAGTCTTTTCCCCATTTTTAATAATGTAACCTTTCAAAGCTGTTGCTTGAACACCCCCACCAACGACATCCTCCATACCTGATGTGCCTTTTATAATATACAGCCCATCTTTAGTATCAGTAATAATTTCATCATCTTTCCAATCCCCAATGTCAAAGAATGTATTAGTCATTCTAGCAAAAATGCGACGGTTGTAGTCTTGCGCTCTACCATTCCCAGTAGGTTTTACACCCATAAGATATGCTGTTTCAATCGTATGAAGATAGCCTTTGAAAATACCATCTTCTATGATTGGCGTCCTTGAAGTTGGTGTACCTTCGGAATCAAAAGGTATACTTCCTGAAGGACCTTTGAGTGTACCATCATCGAACATTGAAACTTGTTCACCAGCGACTTCTTTCCCTACAAGATTGGAAAGAAATGAGCGGCCTTTAACGACTTCGTCAGCCTCACTTCCATGTCCACAAACCTCGTGAGCTATCAACCCAGCGATATTGCCATCAATAACAGCAGTGACTTTTCCGGAAGGTGGTTTCTTGGCAGAAAGGAGGTCGATTGCACCTCTAGCAGTTTTGGAGCTAAATTCTTCAGGGTCTATACTTCTGACAACTTCATAGCCCGCGGTTCCATCAACGATATCATAATCGAATTGGATGTTACTTCCCTCTCTAGCTACAGATTGGGCAATCACACGAATTCGTGCTTCATCCCATTCTAACTTCGACCCCGCTGTGTTAACTAATCTATAGATTCTTCGTGCATCAGAGTAAACTGAGTTTGAGGCCACTATCTTGTCATCAATTTTCTGAGCTTTATCGAGATTCATAACAAGCTCAATCTTTTCTTCTATTGATACATTGCTAGGATTCTCTTTGACTTTTTGCCAGACTGTTTCCTCGATGCCCTCGACTCCAGAGAGGTCAATCTTCTTTCTCGAATATTTAGCCGAAGCTTTTGCCATCTTTGAGGCGTCTATAAGAAGGTCCAGATATCCTTTCTCTGAGAGAGGTAAGGATGAGGACGAAGCTCCCCAGCATTCACCAACTAATGTACGGGCTACTGCACCAGCTGCAGAAGCACGATTAAAACTGAGAAGATTTCCATTTGTTACAAAAAAGTTTGTACTTGATCGGTCTTCAACTCTAAGGTCTGCAAATGAAACGTCCTTGTCGGAGAATGCATCAATAGCGTTTTTCATAGTGTCTAGCATTGAAGGTCACAGGTTTGCGAATTTAGTAATGAGATAAGTCTTTGGAGCCCCGCAACCAAGCTGTAACAAGAGTGAAAGATTGTCAGAAGTAGATCTTTCCCTTCATGACTGTAACTCCAGTTCCACTCACTTTAACTTGATCAATACTCTCCTGATTACCGCGGACTTCAACAAAGATTTTCCCGGGTCTCTCAACATAATGGCCCTGCTCAATAACGATACTCGTTACTGGATAGGTTGCTTCCATTAACCCGTACTTAATCAAATAGCTACCAAGGCTTCCTGCGGCTGAACCTGAAATGGGATCCTCATAAACACCTAAGGCAGGAGCAAAATGCCTGACTTGAGCATCAGATGTAGGTTCGCGTGTGTCCCTAGTAAAAACACTCATCGACACATAATCTGATGCTGCCTGCAATTCTTTGAGTCTTTCCCAATTAGGTTTGATTTTATCTAATGACCTATGTGTAGAAACTGGAACCATTAAATGAGGAGTTCCTGTACTCACAGTCTGGATTGGGTTTGGAGAATGAATGTCAGCCAATGACAATCCAAGAGCCTCAAGATATTCCTTAGGGTCGTATGTTTCCATGAACTGTGGTTTCTTGTGTGTAATCTGTATCTCATGATGTCCAGTCGATTCATTTCTCACAATCTCTATGTCAAAAATCCCGCTGCTAGTTTCTAGACGCACCATGGTGATGTCGCTAACTAGCTCAATGTAGCCTTCTTCCACCAGAGCATAAAATGCGGCAATCGTAGGGTGTCCAGAGAAACCTATCTGACTCTTTGGAGTCATGTATCGAAAGTAGAAATCAGCCACTTTGGATTTAGAAACGAACACGGTTTCTCTTACATTCATTTCACGCGCAATCATATGCATAGTTTTTTCACTGACATGGTCAGCATCTAAGACCACAGCTGCAGGATTTCCTCCGAATGGTGTATCTGTGAAAGCATCAACCTGAATCACATCAAGAGCACGTTTACTAGACATGAACATCAACTTGATGGAGAATTCGCTTAGTTACTTTTTAAGAATTCCATAGGGATGGAAAAATAAAGTATGACAAGATAAGATTCGTGCTTTAAGTATCACAACCGACTTGCAGATGGATGAGGTGGCGAGCACGTGGGAATCGTGGTAGGAGGGGGGAGTTTCGTAATTGAGGGCATGTAACGAAAAACTAGCCCACACGCTCGCCTTTGATTTTACTTTAATACGGTTTATGCCCGTTCAGTCCTACTTAGATTGTTATTAACTCTATAATCTACTTATTAAAGTTTGTTTTGGTACTGGGAAAATTCACAAAATTACATGGCGCCAAACCTCATAGAAATGCAATTTTAGGGGTGTGATTCCTAGTGAATCTTGTTTTCATGTTTTTTAATTTTCTTACTTAAAGTTCGATGTTGTATCTAAGTAAAAAGTTAGAATAGAAAAAGGAGGGGGTGATATGTGCCACTTTAATTAGACACAATCACCATTCGAACAACATCTATGATTCACTGCTATAGGGTTTGGAAATACTTTCTTCTTCAACCTGATTTGGTTTGTGACCAGAACGCCACTCCTCAATTGTCTTGGAGAATTTCTCTTCCACTCGGGAACGGTGGATTGTGTTCATTGTACAGAAGGGGATAATTCTTCCATCAGGAACAGAATAGTTGATGTCGCAATGTTGCACACGCTCGAGATCAAAGTTGTAAGGATCTTGGAAATGCATCATACCAATCATAATGATTCGTCGCATCAGCTTGGCAAGTGATTCATAATCACCACGGTTAAGAAATGCACTTAGTAGGTCCTTGATGAGCCCTTTCTTCTTTATGTGACGAGCTCCAGCAGCAAGTTTCGCCTTGGCTCTTGTACTTGCACCTCTTGCCCCATCAGCATAGAGGTTAGCAATCTCTTCGAGCAATACCAAGAATTTGTCAACATCAATCAAGTCCGTAATTGGTTTGTAATCACCATCATCATCTATGTAGATGAAAGTAGCCATTCCGCAAGCAAAGTGAGAACTTAATTCAAGGTCTGGACCACCTTTGATAAGACCGAGCGCTCGACCAACAGGCATCATTGATGGTACAGGATACCATTCGGTATGTGGAATTTTGCCGCCAGTCTGTTTTTCAATGAGATGAATTGCATCAGGAATTGTGATTCGCATCTCGTGACGCGCAGTATGATCAATACGCCCAGTAATACTAACTGGTTGGAAATTAACACATCTCACAACATCTCGGTTTTCCACCGCAAATTCAATAATACCACCTAGTTGATCATCATTGACTCCACGAACTACAGTTGGCACTAAAACCAGAGATTCCATTCCAACCTCGCGTGCATTCTGGATGGCTTGTTTTTTCAGAGGAAGGAGGTTTGTGCCACGTGCTGCAAGATATGGGTCAGGAGTAATACCATCAAACTGCATGTAAATAGTGGACAAACCAGCATCACGAAGTTCCTGGAGATACTCTTTACTCTTGCCGATTCGTATTACATTACTCGCAATCTGAACATGTCTAAACCCAAGTTGTTTTGCCCATTTGATGTATTGTGGGAGGTGCTTGCTAACTGTTGGTTCACCACCTGCAAACTGAATAGCTGGTGCTGGAACTGGTAAATTACTTCGAAGATTCTGCATCATATCAAAGACTTCTTGGGGCTCTGGCTCATAGACGGTACCACCTTCAGCAGCAACAGCAAAACAAATTGGACATCGGAGATTACATCGATTTGTTACATCTAAAAGGGCAAGGGCAGTATGAGATTTGTGCTCCGGGCATTGACCACAGTCTTCTGGACACCCTTTCACAGTTTCAGTTCGGGGATTATCAAGTCCAATTGACTTATACCACCATTTCTGAGCCTTCTTGAACATTTCAGCATCGCCCCAGTAGACATCGACAAACTCACCATGTTCCTCACAGGTCTTCTTGTACATAACCTTCCCATCTTCTTCATATAGTGTCGCGTCAATCACGTGGACTTTATCATCTGTCAAGAAACATTCAGGGCATATGGATTGTGTCGTGTATGGAAGTTCCTTGACTGGATATCTCTCAACATGATACCTTGAGATTGGTCCGCCATCCTCATGCTTGATCGGGACTTCAGGGATTCGTTTAACTTCATCAGTAGCCATAATAATTCACTCCATGACCACATGGAACCACCACTAAACAGGGTGGTATTCACAAAATCAAGTGGAAAAAATCCGTATAAAAGCGCTTCCCGAATTTTCAGAGTATGTAAAGTGAGCTATCTTTAATCTGTTTCATCTGAAGAGAGAACATAACCTTGAGTAAATCCACCACGCGCAAGAAGTTTGGTATGACGCTGGAGCTCAATTAAGGCTACGTCAGCTTTCCTAAGTTTGAGAAGTGCATCGATGGCTTCTTGGATATCGACCAGCTCTTCAGTATCACCTGAGAAAAGGAATTCCTTTGCCTCTTCAACGATTTTTTCACGAAGAAGTACATCAAGCTCATCAGGTCCTGCGACTCGAATCTTAGGGTTTCCACCATTTTCACGTATTATCTCTGGCACCTTATCTCGTACTAGTTTTTCTTTCAAAATAACCACCCATCCTTTACTTTAAAGCAAGTGCAACTTCAACCTGATATCTAGCATGAGCAAGAAAAGCATCAACAGCTAGTTCGATTGCTCCTGGAAGTTCTGTTATCCATGGATTCTCAGCACCTCTTGGTGTTGATGCAGTCATTGCTGTGAAGGGGAGAAATTTGACATTGAGTGAATTATCAAAGGAAATTGTTCCTTGCCATTGACCTTCACCGTCGACAATCTCATAAGTTGGAAGGAACTTCTTCATTTCTTCAGGAACTATGGCATTCCAATAGATAGACAGCCCATTGAATTGCTCGGGACCACCAACAATTATATTGTAGGTATCTAGTGTTGCATTTGCAGTGACAAGCTTGTATAGAATACCAATTCGGCAGTTCAAACATTGATTGAACTCAATACCATCGCCAGAAGATTCAACATAAGCGATACCGTTCTTCTCAATATTATCATCATTACAATGGACACAGAGATTCATTCCCCATCTCACTTCAAGATGATCCTTGAACGGACCCTTCGTAAATCGATCTGCAGCTTCATAAAATGAAGCTTTCACAGCCTCTGTTCCTTCTTGGTCCATCTTTATTCGAATAGCTTTCCAGACCTCAAGAAGATCTTGCCAGAGAACATTGAAAATCATGTCCGCAAGTTTGTCAAGAGATCTTTCTTCCAGAGCACTCATTGCATACACTTCACAAAAGATGGATTAGAAATTTCAATTAAACATTGGTTGGACCTCCTGATGGTCAAAAGGTTTTAACCTAAGGTTTTTTAACTGAGTCAAGATGTGATACCAAAGAGCGAATAGGTGAGAAAAGTTGGAAAGGACGGATTGCCAAATCAACTGAATCAGAAGACCACCCTCTGAGTCTATATTCTAGAAAATTCTCACCTTCAAAATGCTCAATGAAATTCTATGGATGCTTCAAACATTATCGAAGTGAGAGGATATTGACATGAGTCCGTTACCAAAGAGATATGATCCACATGCATTGGAAAAACATGTACATGATTTCTGGGAAAAGAAAGAAATCTACAGGAAAACGGTAGAGCTCAGGAACTCAGGACCTAGATGGAATTTTCTTGAGGGACCTCCCACAACCAATGGCTTCATGCATGTTGGACATGCCCGGGGACGTGCTATGAAGGATGCACAGCTACGCTATATGACAATGAGAGGATTCAATGTCTGGAGACGTGGTGGTTGGGACATGCAAGGACTTCCTGTTGAGCTCGAAGTTGAGAGAAATGAGGGAATAGATCAGAAAGGACTAATAGAATCAAATCTTGGTATGGATGTTTTTGTACAGAAATGCAAAGAGTTAGTCGATTATTATCTTGAAGGATGGGTGAATGACTCAATTAGACTTGGCTTGTGGTTGGATTATCCATCAGCATACCAAACCCGAAGAGACGACTACATTGAACACGTCTGGTATTTCCTAAAAATGGCTAATGAGAGAGGTCTTCTTGGTAGAGGATATAGAGTAAATCCAATGTGTCCAAGATGTGTTACTGCATTATCAGGACATGAAGTATCCCAAGGATATCAAACAAAAGAGGATCCATCAATATACGTGAAATTCAAGCTTGTCGGAAAAGAGAATGAGTATCTTGTTATATGGACCACTACACCATTCACCCTAATATCGAACGAGATGGTATCCGTCCATCCAAAAATGAAGTATGTCAAGGTTGATGTAGGTGGGGAATTGTGGTGGCTTGTTGAGGATCTTGTAGAAGAAGTAATGCGAAAAGCAGGTGTTAGTTCCTATGAGGTGGTTGATTCTGTCCTCGGTAAGAAGATGTTAGGATGGAAATATGAGCATCCGTTTAGGAATGAGGTGCCATTTCACCAAGAACATGACGAGGAGTACATGCATGCAGTCGTTACAGGCACCCATGTCACAGTCGAAGATGGAACTGGTCTTGTTCACACAGCCCCTGGATTTGGACCAGATGACTTCAATGTAGGTCGAGAGTTCAATGTACCAGTCTTAGCTCCTGTCACTCCTTCCGGAAAGTTCACAGACGAGGTGCCAATGTTCAAGGGAAGAATGGTTTTTGACACGAATCCTGAAGTTCCGAGAATGCTGGAAGAAAAAGGTTTGCTCGTTCATGAAGAAACAATATCTCACGAGTATCCTCATTGTTGGAGGTGTGATACGCCACTAATATACTTAGCAGATAATACGCAGTGGTTCTTGAAGATGATGGGAGTCAGAGATAAGCTTGTAGAAGCAAACAAGGAAGTTGATTGGACTCCAGATTGGGCAGGGACAGGCCGATTTGGCGATTGGCTCGCGAACGCGGATGATTGGTGCATATCCAGATCAAGGGTATGGGGGTCTCCTCTTCCTGTCTGGATATGCGATGATTGTCAAGCTGAAGTTGTTGTCGGTTCAAGAAAGGAGCTGAAAGAACGTGCCCTGAAATTCCCTGACAACTTTGAAATGCATAGACCTTGGGTGGATGAGGTTGTTCTCAAATGCGAAAAATGTGGAGGAGAGATGCATCGAGAGGAGTTTGTAACAGATTGTTGGCTTGACTCGGGATTAGCTCATACAGCAAGCGTCGATTATCTTAAAGATCCCCAGACACTCAAGGAGCTTTATCCATATGATTTCATAACGGAAGCTGTGGATCAGTCACGTGGATGGTTTTACAGCCTTCTATACACCGCAGTTGTAATGCATGGGAATACACCCTTCAAGGCTTGCGTCAGCCAAGAACATGTTTTAGATGCTGAAGGAGGTAAGATGAGCAAGTCTAGAGGCAATGTTGTTTGGGCGAAAGACGCATTTGCAGACATAGGTGCAGATCCATTTAGAGTGTTTGTCTTGACGCGTTCGGCATCTTGGTCAAGAATGAATTACGACCCAAAGGAAATAGAACTTACACGGAAAAAACTCGATGTTCTTTGGAATGTGGTCCTATTTGCTGAAACCTATATGGACCTTGATAATTTTCAGTATGACGAGAGCCGAATGAGAAGGGCACTCTCGAAGGCAGATCTTGAAGACAAATGGTTGCTCTCCCGTGTCCAGTCTGTTGTAAAAGAATACAGAGTCAACATGGACAAGTATCTGTGGCATCATGCAGGACGTGTTTTGTTAGATTTCATATCAGAGGATCTTAGTAGAATATATCTTCCACTTGTGAAGAAACGCGTCTGGCTTGACAGCGATGATCCCAAGAAGGTAATGGCCTATGATGTTATGTACTATACACTTCAGACGTTTCTTAGATGCTTCAATGTGTTTACTCCATTTCTAGCGGAAAAGTTGCATACTGATTTCCTCATGCATTATGCAGATGGACTCCCAGAGTCAATAAACATGACCCAAGTACCTGAACCTGATGATAGTTTCCGAGATGGTGAGATGGAATCTACCTTTGAGATACTCCAAGAGCTTAGAAGTGCATCAAGTCATGCTCGGAATAAGAAAGGTGTCAAACTAAGACACCCAGTAGCAAAGGTCATCCTAATAGCTGAAAACAAAGAAACTGCGAAAAGAGCTGCTAATCTTGCGGCACTTCTGCAAGATGATCTCAACACAAGGGAATTCGAAGTTTTGTTAACTGATGTCATGGCTGACTTCACAACACTTACTGTGAAACCAAATTACAAGACATTGGGACCGAAATACAAAGACATGATGAAGCAGCTGGTGTCAACTCTCCAGAATGTCGATGCTGTCAAGTTGAGAGACGACCTAGAGAAGGGACAAGCAACAGTCACAGTTGCAGGGAAGAAATTAAAACTTGATGCTGGAGATGTAGAGTTTGAGGAGAGCCTCCCAGACCACCTGAGTTACTCAGACTCTAAAATGGGGAAAGTCTATGTTGATGTTACACGAACTAGAGAGCTCGAAGCTGAGGGTCTCGTCAGAGATGTGATACGACGAGTCCAAGTTATGAGAAAGGAACTTGACTTGAAAGTTGAACAATCAATAGATGTTCTACTTATGTTTTCAGACGAGGAATCAGTAGAACTTTCTATGATGTTTAAAGAACATTTAGCCAATGAAGTTCGGGCAAACCTGCTAGAAATGAAAGGCCCCAGTGCTAAGCCTAAATGGAAGGATTTCTCCTACGTCAAAGAGTGGGAGATAGACGACCTCAAATTGAAGGTAGGAATGAATCCAAAGTAGCAGATTATATTGGACTCTTCTCACGGGTTAGAATCTCAATCATTGTGTGGAAAACATTTGCATTCTCCTTAAGAGACTTAATGGACACCCATTCATTTGCTCCATGTACATTGTCACCCTTAGGACCAAAGTCAAACAAATCTACTCCTTCGCCAGCAAAATAACGTGAGTCAGAACCTCCAAAGCCTTCAGTGATCCTGTAGGATATACCTTCTTTCTCGAGTGCCCATCGAGCAGCCTTGATTAGTCTTGAGTCAGGATCACAATCGACATAGCCAACTCCAGAGTGCACATTTAATGAGAAAAGTTCTACCCTTCCTTTTAGCATCTCCTCGAAAGCTGCTTTGACTGTTTCGCCATCATTTGTCATTGATCTAATATCTATATAGAGAGTCCAGAGATCCTTCTCTTTTGACAGGATATTTGGGCAGATATTGGTACCTTTATCTGAAGGTCGAGTTGGAAAAGCAGTCAATGAGAGAGGAAGTAATGCTCTCATTAAATCTGTTAATGCAGCATCGTAGGATGACTCAGTACCGGATGCTTCAGGATGAATAACATCCATCTCAATCCAATCAGGGACTACATTGCCTTTCAGAAATGCCCCACGGACTGACTGTACTACTGCACGAGGGTTGAGATCGAGATACTTGGATGCTGCAATCATCGCATGTCTATCAACACCAAATCTGAGATAGGCACTGTGCCTGGTATTTGTCCCAAATGTTTCTGTTTCTACTCTTACAGTTTCTTTTCTGCCTTTGATCTTCTCTGTTCTTTCTTTAACTTTAATGAATGTGGGAAGGATGTTCCTTCTTCGATGAATAATGTCTTGACCATTACCGTCTGCAATGACAACAAAATCAGGAAAGAGCCCTTGTTTAACCAAGTAGTCCCTTAGCACGCCAGCCCCCTGTCTTCCTCCAAGCTCTTCATCACCCGAAGCGCCAATCATGATAGTGCATGGAAAATCTGAATTAGCAAGTTTCTCCGCAAGTAAAAGGAGTGAAGCAATGTTACCTTTGTCATCACAAGTACCTCTCCCATATGCTTTGTCACCATCAATCTTCAACTTCAAAGGATCTGAGTTCCATCCCTCACCAAATGGAACAACATCAAAATGAGCTAAGAATAGTATCTTGAATTTGCCGCGGCCACGTCTTGCGAAAGCTGTCGTGTAGCCTTCTGATTCAATAATTTCTGTTACGAAACCAAAACCACCCAGAATGTTATTGATGAATTCAGGGCAATTTCGAGGTGCTTTCATGTCACCGTTATTTCGTGTATCAAAAGCAACCAGAGTTTTTAGAAGTTCAGCTGGATCAAGAGGCATCTCAATCAATTAGAAATCAAAGTAAACTGTTCAAAAGTTTATCTTCTAACGTCATTGACAAACAAAAAAGCTGAAACAAGGGACAACCACTAGATTGCCCCTTGTAATTTTGAACCTTACGAGGTCCGTTTGTAAATCCATCTGTTCCAAGAGCTGAGGCTTGGCATTTCTTGAGGCATGCCTTTTCGCTCTCTAATCTCGAGGATGATTTCTTCCTGCATGTTACCAGGTAGAGGTTCAAATCCTCTAAACTCGTAACCGAAGAAACTACGACCTGCTGTTGCGCTTCTGAACTCATCTGCTATCCCGATTGTTTCAGCTGTGGGGAGCGTGCCTCTCACAGTGACTGTGTCTTCTTCGCCTTCAATCGTGACAATCTGACCACGGTGCCCAGTTAGGACCTTGATAACCTGACCCTGTGTATCGGTCGGTGTTTTGATATCGGTGTTGAGGACCGGTTCGAAGAGTCCAGGCTTACCAGTCAAGAAGCCCATATTTAGACCAGCACTTACCATTGTCGCAACTTCGTTGTAACCAGTATGAGCAGGATCTGTATGGACAGTTGCATCGGTAAGAACTACTTTGACACCCATTACAGGCTCTTTTGCGATTGGACCACCATCAATGAACTCTCGGAAGGTTGTCTGAAGATATGAGAAGATACGTTCGAACCTCTGAACACCACTCATTGCATCAACTAGCATTGAGGATTCATAGATATCTAGGATTTTACGAGCCTCTTTAGCATCCCATCCTGCTTCATCTCGAAGAATTGCTGCACGCTCTCTGTCAGGCATTTCAGCAGTGATTCTCCTCTTCCTGATGAGTTCGACTGTCTTCGCATCAAGTGGTTCAAGGTACATTCGAATCCTGTTGTGTCCATTAGGAGACTTGGTATGGAACTCGTCACCACGATCAGTCATCTTTTCACGATAGACAATGATGGGTTCTGAAACCTTGATTTTGACTTGCTCGTTGATTCTCTTTGTCAGAATCTCGATTTGAAGTGGATCAATACCATCAAGTCTGTACTCACCAGATTCTTTATCGTGAACAAACCGTGCTGTGGGGTCAGCCATAATCCACTTTGAAACCACTTCACCAAGTTTAGCAATCTCCTGTGGGTCAATTGGTTTGATGCTTCTACTTACAACAGGCTCACTGACATATTCAATAGCTTCAAAGCCTTTCAAGCCTGAACCGGGTTCAACGAATGTTTCACCACTTGGACACATGAAACCAAATACAGAGAAGAGATTACCTGCAGGAACCTCATCCATATCAAGGATGTCAGTGATTTCTTGGACTCCCAATCGCTTGACCTTAGCATTCTGTTTCATGTTGACTAGTTGAATCTCTTGCCCTGCGTTAATCGTTCCAGAGAATACTCTTCCAATCAGTGTGGGTCTCTTGCTCTTAGGGTCGATGAAGATTTTTGTAATCATTCCAATAAGAGGGCCCTTCGAGTCACAATTTAAGAGTGCTTTACCCTCGTTGCTTTCAAGGTCACCCGACCAAATCCTAGGTATCTTGTATTTTTGAGCGTCTTTAGGATTAGGAAGGTGCTTCACAATCATCTCAAGGAGAGCATCATCTAATGGGAGATTATCACGAAGCCATCTATCATCACCCTCATTGTATTTCTCAAAGACAACAATGGGTTTGATGTTCTTTTTCTCTAGCGTCTTCATTGTAAACGCCCAGCCAGTTTTGGCGCTACCAATTGCTACGCTTCCCTCTTGGAAACTGACTCTCCAGTCAAGTGCATATTCCTTTGGAGCGACCTTCTTGATTAGCTCGTTGACCTTTGCGATGATGATGTCAATACGTTCGTAGACTTTCGCAGGTGGGAGCTTCAACTCATTGATGAGTCGGTCCACCTTGTTGATGAATAAGACTGGCTTGCATGCCTCTCCACCCACTGCCAGACGAATGTTAGTTTCGGTCTGGGTCATGACGCCTTCCAAGGCGTCCACTAGAATAACTGCCCCATCACTGGCACGTAATGCTCGAGAAACCTCACCGGTGAATGAGAGGTGTCCAGGAGTATCAGACAGCTGAACGAGATACTCCTCGCCTTCGATTTCAAAGTTAAGCAGAACCACTGAGGTGAAGATAGTAATACCTCGCTCTTGCTCTTCTTCATCACTGTCTGTCATCAATGCCTGTCCAGCAGCTGCATCACTCATGAGACCGGCCCTACGCATTAGGTAGTCGGTTGTTGTGGTCTTACCATGGTCAATGTGAGCGCTGATTGATATGATTCTCTTATGCTCGAAATCATTTGAAAGGATGAGCCTCTTGATTGCATCTGGCTCTTTGATTTTTACCATCAGGATGTCTCCTTGTAACGTAGTTTTTTGTCCCCTCGTGAAAGCATGCGATAGCATGTCCCCAACTGTCCATTATCACACGAGAGAACTCGTCGGGGTCACCAGCAAAACCACTGGTGAATAGCGCGACCTCGCGTGTGGATGATTAAAAGTATTTCTACAGAGGAACTATCGATGAGCAATGACCACCATACGCTCTGAATTTGATGCATAGGGAACTCGAGGCAATATATGCTGACCATAGAATTCTACTTTGGTAAATCCAATTTCCTTAAGCATCTCCTGAATCTCAAGAGCTGTGTACATTCGGATGTCGTTATTTGACAAAGCATCTTGGTCCATTAACACAATCCGATCTTCTTCAGTATCAATGAACATAGCAGGTCTGCCAATAAGAACTCCAGCAGGCGCATCCAGCACATGTGGCTCGTTCAGTAGAAATCCACCATCAAGTTGAGTCCATGTCTTCTGAAATTTAGGGAGATTGTAGGGATTTATTAAATCTAGAAGCAGACATCCACCTTCTTTCAGTGCGCGATATGCACCTAGGAGTACTCGTTTGTTTTCCTCATGATTGAAGAATCCAAAACTATGACTTAACATCACTGCAGCCTTAAACTGGGACTCAAAGGTCATATCCCGCATATCACCAGCATAGAAGTTTACTTCCACCTTTTCCTCCTTGGCTGCTTTCTTTGCTACGTCAATCAAAGACTTTGCTATGTCGAATGCTGTGACCTTGAGACCTCGCTTGGCGAAGTCGATAGAGTGGCCTCCTGCACCACAGGCGATATCAAGAATCTCACTACCCTTCTTCAGATTCAATACTTCTATGATGAAAGATACCACGAGCTTGTCATATTGCTCAATCCCCTGAATTGCCTGACGATGTCGGACCCGGAAAATCTCCGCCCAGAATTCGTCCCAGCCAAGCTCGACCTTCTCCATTGATCACACTTCCACCGAAGCCGTGGATTGACTTGGATATGAAGATTGTCATGAAGTTCAAAAATAGATGCAATATCCTAGCGTATCACCGGATGGCTTTAAATCTCAAAGAATTAGCGGCTCCTCATGTACGATATGCTCCCATCTATGGCTGAGGCTATCCAAACACGACAATCTTACAGACAGTTCCACCCAGTTTCACTGACCTCGGAACACGAAGAACAAATCCATCAATTCATGTTAAAGTTGAATGCTCCTTTCAACCATCAAGTATCACTTGACTATCATCAAGTTCCAAACGAGAAAAATGTCGTATATTTTCAAGGGCCAAAACAGTTTGCTACTTTATCTACAAAACGAACACCTGTAGATCAAGCTAAGTTAGGATTTCTCGGTGAGCAATTGATACTCTATAGCGAGAGTATCGGAGTGAGGACGTGTTGGATGGGGCATTATAAAACAAAAGAAGTGAACCAGATTGTATATGGGACATCGAAACCTGTCGTTGACAATCCTCTGTATTGCATAATTCTCTTGGGATATGTTCCAGAAAAAACAAGTTTCTTGGATCGCTTCTCGCAGAAGCGTATGTCAAAGAAGAACAGAACTGTGGAATCATTTCTTCATGATAATTCATTAACAGAATTTCCAGACTTCATCAGATATTCACTTGAACTTGCATCAAGAGCGCCTTCTGCAATGAATTCTCAGAAATGGTATTATCTAGTTCAACGAATTGATGATGGCTTTTCAATTGAACTTAGCAAACCCAAGGGGTATCAACACTTCAAGTGGAAGAATTACGATATTGATGTTGGCACCGCAGCAGCACACCTTTGGCTTGGCTTAATGACCAAAGGGATTGAGCCAAATGTGGTAGTAACCAATATCGAAGAAAACGCAGTCTGGAAATTCATATGCACTCGCTGATAAAATAGAATTTGGAGAGAACCCGCACCTGTTTTCTCCGCCGGGAGGGACGCAGACTCAGTAACAGGAAACTCAAATTGAGCATAATCTGCGGATTTCTTCTCCACCTGAAATGGAGGCGAGTTCTCTAAAAAACCTTTAGGTTATGCGTAAATTTGAAATTTTAAGCAATTTTCGAAATTATCTTCGATTTTTCGACTTGAAGATAAAAATCCAATCGGGTTGATGGAAAAACAGATTTTGGAGTGTTTTTCATATCAAAATGATGGATTGAATTCTTTTTTGCCAGCCCTGGTACCGAAAGTAGAAGAAGTTGGTAGCCCCGCCAGGATTTGAACCTAGGTCAAGCGGGCCAGAACCGCTTATGCATAGTCTAGGAAGCTATTGCTTGCCTAATGGACCACTACACCACGGGGCTATTGTACAGACAAGTCTGTGTGACTCCGGAGTGACGTGCTGCATTTTTCATCTTTTCGGTTGATAGCTGACCTAATTCTGCTTTCAGTCATAATGGAGTGTTTGCAAAAGAAAGAGTCTAGATGCCAACTTTGAAGATTAGGGCATCTCGGAGGACTCGCTGGAACATTCGTAGTAGATTTTTGCCCTCTGTAGCAATAGTATCAAACACTGGATAACCTTCCAGATCTAGCATCTGAACCATATAGTCAATTGGTAAAGCATTGGGAAGATCTCTTTTGTTTAGGGCGACTATGATTGGGAGTGTCGCCATCCGGTCTGTACCAAGAGCAATCCTTAGTTCTTGTATGGATGCAAGATTCTCATTCATCTGTTCAGGAGTTGAGTCAGCCATGAAAATGATACCATCGCAGTCACGAAGTACCTTGATTCTTTGGCTAGCATGACGTCTCTGTCCAGCCACAGTAAAGACATCAAACACAATTCTCTCACTCGCTGTGACAGGTACAAAGTCAAAGAAGGTAGTTCTACCAAGCTCATCATGAATTTCTATAATCTTCCCCTTTGCCAATGATCGGACATTAGCAAATAGCCATCTCAGGGCGGTAGTCTTACCAGAGAGAGAAGGACCATAGAAGACGATTTTGATGTGAACCCTCCCCACCTCATCCCGTTTGAGAACATGGCCTGGAACGATTTCAGCAGCACTTTGCGGCTTAATACGAGCGTACCGGGCATGTTCAGCTGTGACCTCAGGATCAAAATGAATATCTTCACTAGAGGCAATTAATCGACCCATTGGAGTGGGAGTTGGTTCAGCGATTACAGGTTCCATCACGGCCATACTTGTATCAACACTAGGCTCCGCTGATATCTCTTTTTCCTCTTTAGGCTTCTTTGAGCGCCGGGTTAATCTGCGAAATACAGACAAACGCCTCTCCAGAATTTACGATGCTCATACTAGACTTAAATCTTAGGGGGATTTCGTCCGCAGTGACCTTTATCAACGATGAGCTATTTGGACGGTTCATCATGACTGAATTGATTGACCAGGAATTCATCTCTGAGATGTGGCCAACACTTAGCAAGATGACATACTTGAATAATGCATCTACAGGCATTCCTCCTGTAAATACTTTCCACGCAATGAAACAATATCTAGACGACACGGCAAAGGCTGTTGACAAATTCGAAGAAACACTAGAAGCATTCAAGGAAATACGTCAGCACCTTGCAAGCCTTTTGGGTGGCCATTATAGTCAATATGCATTCGTACCAAGCACTAGTGAAGGTGTAAACTCCATTGCACATGGTGTGCATTATCCAGAGGGTTCCAATGTTGTAATATGCGACCTAGAATTTCCAGCCAACTATGTCCCTTGGCAGAATGCAAGTAGATTTTATGATTTTGAGCTTCGAGTTGTTAAATCCAATCATGGCGCGGCTCCACTTGATGCATTCAAGGACAAAGTTGATGAGAATACGAAGGTACTTTCAATAAGCCAGATTCAGTTTGGTTCAGGATTTAGAGCAAATCTTGGAGAACTATCAAAACTCGCGCATGATAATTCTGCTCTTCTTGCGGTGGATATCATCCAAGCTGCAGGGTGTTTCAATACAGACTTATCAAAACTTGATGTAGACTTTGCTACCGGTCAGTCTGCAAAGTGGCTTTTGGGGCCAATCGGAGCGGGTTTCATCTATGTTGGCAAATCTATGATGGATGAACTTAAGCCTCGCTTCATGGGGTGGTGGGGAGTTGAGAATCTGATGGAGTTTGGTTACTCTGAGCGGAAACCTTTCGCTGATGCACGAAAGTTCCAAGTCGGGTCTCCTGCAATGATTGCTTATGTCGGTTTATTGGAATCATTAAAGACACTACTAAAAATACCTGGAGAAGATAGAGAGAAAGCGGCGATGAACAATGCAGACTATCTCAGAAAAAGACTTTCAGAAATCGATGTTGCATTCTATGATTTCGGACGAGATCACAATTCAGCCATTGTGTCATGTGAGCCCCAATATGTTGAGAATCTACTTGAAAGGCTAATGAAGAACAATATTCACTGTTCTGTAAGAAATGGAAGATTACGTGTATCTCCACATTTCTATAACAATCATGATGAGATTGATAGATTGGTAGCATATTTGGGGTGATTATTTGCTCGATCCGATTACAGACTCGATATATTTCATAATTAGCCGTTCTTTCGATTCAAACATCACCTATATCAAATCAGGGAACCACGAGATTTTAGTTGACGCAGGGACCGGACTTTATTCTTCATCTCTCGATAAAGATCTACACACGAAAGGTTCGTCACTTGAAATGATTACTGATGTTGTGCTCACGCACTGTCACATTGATCACATAGGTGGTATTATACCATTATTGGAAAGAGGATCACCCAGACTTTATCTTCATGAGGCTGAGGCAGTACCTATCAACAACGGCGACTATAGCCAGACGCTTGGAGCTACTTTTGGTGCAGAACTACCACCTTTCAAAATCGATGTAATGCTCAAAGAGGGAGATTTGATTGATTTTGGGGACATAAGGCTGCGAGTGTTTCACACACCAGGGCATTCTACAGGAAGCATTGTTATGGAAGTAGAGGACTCAGGCATTCTCTTCACAGGAGACACGCTATTCCCCGGTGGGAGTTTTGGTAGAGTAGATTTTCCCACAGGAAGTCCCGAAAAACTTGTAGCATCTCTTAAACGAATATCAGAGATGGAGTTTGAAATTGGTATACCTGGTCACATGAATGTTATGAGGTACAATGCCAGAAAGTCAGCACTCACATCGTATCAAATGGCCAAAAATTGGTTCAATGTTGGGTGAATAATCATCAAAAACAGCAATGTATTACTTGGATAATGGTTGGTATTCTCCTAAGTAAAGAATATATGAGATAAATTGATGAAGCGTGAATGCTGATTGCGACAAATTAGTGGAAAAGCTTTCGGTATAAATGCTCAAAACAAATGCTCCAGCCATCAAATGGCATGGATGCACACAGTAAACAAAAACGACCTATTGGTAGGTGTGGAATACTTGGCTGACTCTTCTCGTGACTTGGAAGAATTACTTAAAGAATTCAAACCCGAGAAGAAAGCTCGTTTCCAAGCCTTTGATAAGGTGGTCAATGCTCTTAATACCCCTAGCCAATCTCTATTCGTTTTAGATAATGATAACGAAGTTGATACATTCCAAAGAGAGTACAATCAATTCCTTGTATCAACAGGAAGAATGGAAGAGGGAGGAGAACTACCATACTATATGGTTCGTATTGGGTACGATGGGGACATGTTGGACGATATGTTCAGACTAGTTGTTTCTGATGAGTCTGACAACTTTAAACCTGCTTCCTTGGATGTTAACATGCTTTATTCGAAACAGGCAATCTTCCAACACCTCTATCAAATAATTACAAAAGATAAGTACATCATTTTTCACATCCCGGAGTTCCCACTTGCATACTATTTCGAAACTGCTGTTGTCGTGGATGTGGAAGAACTTTCGGATGTTATGGACTCATCCGTGCATGATGATACAATCATCAGATATCTAAACGACCTTCGAGAGCAAGGCACAGAGGAACATAGAAAGACGTATAGCTTCTTCTATAGAATCAGCACTTCCTTGTTGATGGAATTCTCGAACGTGTTTCTTGTAGCTCCAACTGCAGGCATGAATAGGCACATGTGTGTCACCAGTTGGAGAACTCAGACACTTTTGCTCGGATTCAGTCCACTTACATGGTCGTCTGGAAGTTTCCGCGTCTTTGACTTGAGTGGTAGAGATATTGATGCAAGATGGGCATACCCAGCGCCTCAATCAGATGATCCAAGAATCAAGCAATACACTCGTATTGTTCCATTAGAGTAACATATTATCTTCTAGAGCGTTTCTTATTCAAATTAAACCAAATATAGAATGTATATACATGTATATATGCAATGTTGAATGTATAAAGAATATTTAATACCCGACTCAATAAAGACGGACATGGCTGACACATTGAAAAGGCAAAAGAATGAGGAACAGACAGCAAAGGCTTTCGTGCCCGGCCACATTACAGGAATCTTTCGTATCTTTGACGAATATGACGATCCTCTTCGTTGCGGTTCAATGGGAGCCGGATTCTCAGTGACCATTGGAACAGTCACTTCGGTTTCCGTGGTGAATCATCCAAGACTGGAGATTACAACTGATTACAACAAACAACGAATAGATGCACAAGTCACGAAGACGGTGATACAGAGATTGACTGAAGAATACGAGAGGACACTCAAAGTTCATGTAGACCATAGTTCCTCTCTAATTATTGGAGCTGGTTTTGGAGCATCAGGCGCAGGCGCTTTAGGCACAGCTCTTGCTCTCGGTCATCTGCTCGATCCTGACATTGAATATGAAAAAGCTGCAGGTTTCGCACATTGTGCAGAGATTGCCAATCATACGGGCCTTGGAGATGTACTTTCACAGACAATTGGTGGACTCGAAGTGCGAGTGCAAGCTGGTGGTCCCGGTATAGGGAAAATTAAGAAAATTAATCATGATCACACTCTTCGTGTTGCCCTCGCAGGAGCCCCAGGTCTTGAAACTTCAAAGGTATTGACGAATCCATCATCACGAGAACGAATCAATGCAATAGGTGAAGAATTAATATCAAGGATAATAGACAATCCAACAATTGAGATGTTTATCGAGTGCTCTCGAGAGTTTTCAGAAGAGATAGGATTGCAAAGTACACGAGTAAAGCAGGTACTCCATGAGCTTGACAAGAGAGGACTGACCCAATCGAGTATGGTTATGTTGGGAGACTCTGTCTTTTGTTTTTGTAATGAGGAAAACTCCAATATAGCTCAAGGAATCCTATCAGAATATTGGAATGTATCAGAGGTATTCATGACAGACATAGCAGCTCAGGGTGGGAGGTTAATCAGATGACAAAGATTGAGATACCTCCTGATCATCCACGAAGGATTTCACTTGAAACCAGAGAGAAAATAATTGATGGGCATGAATCACATGTAGTTGCTACAGCTGGATTATTAGCTCATGGCAGAGGTGAAGCTTTTGACTATTTAATTGGCGAGAGGACCACCGAACAAGCAGAGCTTGCTATGCAAGCAGCTGTTGCAGCTTTACTCTCCGCTAAACATCCAGTCATTAGTGTAAATGGAAATGCATGTTCTTTGGTACCAGAAGCCTTGGTGGAACTTTCAGAGGTTTGCAAGGCACCACTGGAAATCAACTTGTTCTACTATAGAAAAGAGAGAGAGGACGCTATTAGAGATGCTCTCATCGATGCAGGTGCGAAAGTTGTGCTGGGTACTCAGGACAGGCCATCAATGAACATCCCAGAGTTGAGTAGCAATCGTCGGAAGGTGGATGTTGAAGGAATTGGAGCGGCTGATGTCGTTCTAGTACCATTGGAAGATGGTGACAGAACTGAAGCACTGAAAGCGATTGGTAAGTTTGTCATAACTATTGATTTAAACCCGATGAGCAGAACTGCAGTCTATTCAGACATCACCATTATTGATAATATAGTAAGAGCTCTTCCTCGTATGGCTGAGCAGGCTCATGTGATGAAGAAGATTCCTAAAGATGAACTTCATCAGATTGTAAGGAGTTTTAACAACTCTGAGAACATTGCCACAGCAGTACGAATAATAATAACACATCTCGAGAGAAGAGTAAAGGATATTGTCGAATTGAGGACAAAAACGAATATTGGAGTTAGCGAAAAATGAAGATAGTTGTTGTGGGGTCAGGAGCGATTGGAAGCTTATATGGAGCGTTCCTGAGTCGACTTAAGGATACAGAAGTAATCTTGGTGGGCAGGAATCCTCATGTTTCTGCAATTCAGTCTAACGGTCTCAAGATTAACGGTATTCTTGGAGAGCATGTCTTCAAGCTTAAAGCTATGAAACTTGCATCCGAAATAGACAAGGCAGATCTAGTTATTCTCACAACAAAAACTTACGACACCCTTACAGCAGCTCAAAGTGCGAAACACTTGGTTGACAGGGGAGCCTCAATACTCCTCATCCAGAATGGTCTTGGAACAGAAGAATTGGTCGCAAAAGCTCTCAATACGACTAAGGTTCTAAGAGCAACAACCTGTATGGGCGCATTAAGAACTACACCCGGAGTTGTAACAGCAACAGGTTGTGGTCTCACTGAGATTGGCTCTCGATATCCTGAGAATTATGAGTTGGTCGAACAACTCACTGAGATGATGAAAGAGGTCGGATTCGACGTACGATCAAGCGATAACATCGAGGGAGTAGTTTGGACAAAAACTTTGGTGAACTGTGGCATAAACCCAGTTGGTGCATTGACAGGGCTTTCAAACGGAGAGGTCTACAGAAACAAAGCACTTCGTGGTCTAATTGTTAGACTTGTTGAGGAGGCAGTTAAAGTTGTCAAAGCTCTTGGTGTTGAACTCACAACAGACGATCCAGTCAGATATGCACTTGGGACAGCCAAAGCTACTGGAAACAATATCAATTCAATGCTTCAAGACCTTCGTGCTGGAAAAAGAACAGAAATTGATGCGATAACAGGTGAAGTCATCAGATTAGCCAAGATATATGGAATTGAAACGCCATCAAGTGAAGCTGTCTACGCTCTCGTGAAAGCACTTGAATCTAAATATCTAGAGGAAGGCAAGAAAATGACAGAAATGGATATTCTTGCTATCGACGAACTTGTTGAAGCAATAACAAGGTGATTATGTTGATTGAGCATACATCAAAGCTCATCAAAGGAAGTTTAAGCAGACTGCTTGATAGAAAGAAAATAGCTCTTGGCATTACTGGCAGTGTAGGAGCTGTAGAGTGCGTTGCTTTGGCTAGAGCCCTTATGCGTCATGGCGCTGAGGTTTACACAATTATGAGCCAAATGGCACAAAAGATTATTCACCCCTATTTGATGGAGTGGGCAACTGGAAACTCAGTTGTAACTGAACTCACAGGTCAGATTGAACACATAACACTTGCCGGGAAGCACGACGATCACGTTGATCTACTTCTAATCGCACCTTCAACAGCCAATACAATAGGCAAAATTGCTAGAGGTATTGATGACACTCCAGTGACAACTACTGCATCTTCAGCCATCGGTGCTGGTATTCCAGTCATCATCGTTCCAGCCATGCATGAATCTATGTACGACCATCCTGCTGTAATAGAGAATATTGAGATATTGAAAGGCATGGGAGTCACGATTGTTTCACCACGGATGGAAGAGGCGAAAGCAAAGATTCCAGAGGTAGCAACAATAGTTGATCATGTACTCAAGGTGTTAGGCCCAAGACATCTTGATGGGAAACATTTTGTCGTCACTGCAGGGCCAACAAGAGGATGGGTAGACCGAGTTCGTTTTATTACCAATCCATCGACCGGAAAGATGGGAATTGCAGTGGCTGAAGAATTAGTTCGCAGAGGTGCTACTGTGAGTCTAATACTCGGTCCGACTTCAGAAAATTCCTCGCGTCTTGTAGAAACCCATAAGGTTTCGACATCGCAGGAAATGCTTGAAGCTGTCATGTCGGAGCTTTCAGCTCGACAAACAGATGGATTTGTATCTGCAGCTGCTGTTCTCGACTATACTCCCTCAAAGAAAGAAGATAGAAAGATGGCATCAGGCGCAGCAAGTCTAAACCTTGAGCTTGTTCCTACAAAGAAAATAATCGAAGAGGCGAGAAAAGCATACAAAGACCTCTTCATCGTTGGTTTCAAGGTAGAATCCGGTGTAACAGACAATGAACTGGAATCTAGAGCCAGAACAAAAATTGATGCAGGTATATGTGACCTTGTTATTGCAAATGATGAACAAAGAGAGGGAGTCGCATTCGGTACTGATACAAATGCAGTGCTAATAGTTGGCCCTAACAATTATACTAGGAGCGTTGATCTTGCACCTAAGAGAGAGATAGCAAGGCACATTGTTGATGAGATAGTTAACAAAATGAGATGACAAATTAGAGTATCTCTAATAGCACATCAGCAATTCGCCTCATATCAACAAAGATAAGACCAATCTGAGCATCAGCTTTTGCCAATACGAGTAGAAGTGCATTTTCACCAACTGATGTCAGAAGGGTATAGCCTCGTTCACCCTTGACATAGATTTCTTTGAAAACACCACGATCTAATTCGGTTGTTGCTTTCTCACCTAGCGACAAGAGACCAGCACTAATCGCAGCTACACGTTCCTGTTCAGCTTCTGGTAGAGCTGAAGAAATCATCAGGCCATCTGCAGAAACAAGAGCTGCTCCCTCAACACCTGGTACAGTTTCGAAATCACGAATAGTTTTGTTGATGCTATCAACACGACTGGACATACTTGCACCCTCTAGCAATCCAAACAAACGCTAGTCAGTGGCCATATATAATAACTTATTGTTGCCCCATATTTTTGGGCGTATTGATAGGATTTAATTCCCTAAACACCGAAGAACTCCTTTACATTAGATTTACTATCTTCTTTCTTTTGTTCGGCTTCTTTCCTCTTATCTTGGGGTGTGCTATCTCGCTTCCAGCCTATGCTTTCGCCGCGTCTTTTCTTCAAGTATATCCAACCGCCAATAACAACAACTACGCCACCACCAAGTATCCCAAGCATGAGAAATGGAAAAGGACGAACAAGGACGAATTTGTCGATTGTAAGTGTCAGTGTGTCGTGACCTATTTTTGATGCTGCAATGTGAATGTCAAACAAGCCGATGTTCTGTCCCGTCCATTCTGCATCTAATATAGCAACGTACAATCCATCGGTTAATTCTTGCACAGTGATTTGACTAGAATTAAGCCACAAGGCAAATGTTGCAGCCTCGATGTTGTTTCCCACAATATCTGTCAGCCTAATCATAATCTGAACCACATCACCAGCCCAAATTATTCTCTCACTTAATTCAATGCTTTCAACTGTTATTGAAGGAACGCTTCTCCAAAAGACTGCATTCTCAATAGTAGCTGAACCATTTGAAACAGAGGGGAATGTTGTTGATAGAGCAAGCTTGCCTGAACCTACTGAACCAGCGACGAATACAGGGTTTGTTCCATCGGTTGCTAGAATTGATAGATTAACCCATACAGAAGAGAAATGACCGGAATAGTTTACAGATGAACTCAATATATTAGGCGAGTTCAGAAGTGGATGAGTAGAGTCAACATATGTGATTGATGTACCAGATGGTCCTGATTGATACGAAACTGGCCATGGTAACCACGACAAGGAGTCTGAAACTCCAAAGATTTCTAGAATGCCTCCATTACGTACAAATGAGTATAACACACTGCTTGATGAAGAGAGACTTGAGCCTAATTCGGGAAGGGTATCTGGCTCAACAAGAACAACTTGTCTTAGTGGAAGGAACTGAATGAACTCTGAATAGTTTGTAACTTCGTAGTAATCAAAAGCAATTCCGAGTGATGCTAAGATAGAAGGCAAGTATGAAGAAGATCCAAGCGCAGCAACTACGCCTATCCCTTGACCGGGGATGTGCGTATCAAATGAACTTGTTAGTGGATTAGTAGCTGGAACGTGTGGATATGATGATGGTTCATACAGTCTAATAGATGGATCGCCAAAGAGTATTTGCTGGTTTGCATAATCGCGAGGGTCACGACCAACTAATGGGTCAGAGTAATCAATGGAAGTTGTGCGAAGACCTTCAGAAAGTGCTTCAGAAATCGTTGAACCTTCACAAAGGGACTGAGTTAGAAGTACTGAAAGCATGCCAGCTGGACGGAAGTAGACTGTTCGAGGTGCTGCGGTGACCGCCACAGCACCATGTTCCATCAACATAAGGGGTAGTTCAGTTCCTCCAAGAAGGCAAGCGGTAATTATCACAATGGGACTTCCGATGTTACCAATTGCAGCTTCTAGTTCATGAGTTGATTTTGTGACATGATTTGCTAGTTCAGCTGAAAATTGAACAGGATTGACGAGTTTGTCATAATCTGTAGGACTCTCTCGAACCTCTACACTTACTTCAAATCCATAAGGAGCATCGGTGCTTCTCAATGAAAAGAAACCGACACCATTTGGTCGGTCTGGAGGATCACGAGGTAGTACAGTTAAAGTCCCGTGTGTGCTCAGTGACCAGAAAGCAACTTGAGAATCAAGAGTCTGAAAGACCTCATTCTGCCCCACATGACTCTCAATGGAAAAACCTGCAGCTTCAAGTGGGGTTGTCGTATTTTCAATTTGATATAAAAGAGGATAATTGTAGTCATTATCTACAAAGGTATCACCATCAGTATATGCGTACATGCTTACCAAAGAGGTGTCAGCTTGGTTAGCACTTCGGAATAGAAACCGGTGCAAGAGGCCTCTGGCTATAAGAACAGAAGCCATAGTTGATGATGTTGCAGGTATCCTTCCTGGATTGAAATGAGTCTGTAAGGATCTGTCGAAACTTAATGGAACAAGGGAAGCAGGTGAAATTACTACTATGGACTGAGATGATGTCGAGTTGTAAGCCCCCCTTGATGAAAGGAATGTTTCAAAACGTGCCTCGGACTCCATCATTGAGAACTTGTTTGGGATTCGTTCATCATACCATCCATTTTCAGCGCGATTCTCGTATTTGTTGATAACATAGATGTTATTGATTTCGGGACCAATCAAATAAGGAGCCCATGTTTCTTGAGCCCTAGTCGTTAGCTCATTATTATTACCACAGAGTGAAAATACCGGACTTCCATGAGCTGCCGCAGAAAAAGCAGCTGGCGCAAAGAACTCGTTGTCATCACTCACAGGTACAGTTACAACAACATCGTGAGATCCTGAGATGGACTTTATCGTTGAGGTTACCAAAGAGTAGCTAAACAGATTAATGAGAGCCCCATATGAGCTCAGTAGAGCGGGCAATCCAGCATCTTGAATATTTGATGGGTCAACAAGATAGATAGTTGATACACCAAGTCTGTTTAAAGCCCAGTCAGTTTCTGAGGGGATCTGGTTAGCATACACATAAAGTAGTGGAGCGTTTAGAAGTGATGCAAGTACGGCTGCATTTGCAGCTGACTCCATGTAGGACTGAAGATCAGAAGGGAGTCTTGATATCGACCATGATAAGTTGATATTGTTCTGCTCTTGATTCGCATTCAGCCATGCTGCTATTATGGTCCAATCTCCAGCCGCAGGGTATGGCAGATTAATTACTTCTCGACCGGGATTTGACAAGATACTTCCAGCAGGGGCCCACATCGAAAGTCGACCATTAGGATCTATAAGAGCAAGATTGAGGTCAGTTGCTGCGTTGTCCCATGTTAATGATACATTCAGCCACTTTGCATTTGATGGAACTGTGACAGTTTCAGTGTATCCCGGATGAGATATGACCTCATTATCCAAAGTGGTTGAGTCAAAAACAGCATCACTGGTTATGTTCATTGTCCAAAGTCCATCGGCTGTTTTTGGTAACCAGAAATTCAATGGGACTGGGTGAAGGACTGTACTAGGATTCCTTGACCAGTACATTTGAATCAACATTGAGTAGTCAACAACATTGCCATTTGGATCAATTAGCTCATGCGTAAGAA
The DNA here is from genome assembly GCA_016840855.1 of Candidatus Thorarchaeota archaeon. GTDB lineage: Archaea > Asgardarchaeota > Thorarchaeia > Thorarchaeales > Thorarchaeaceae > SMTZ1-45. Next base: position 29,032 of record JAEORO010000011.1, read on the forward strand.
TCTCAGGTCCAGTCCAATTGAATCGGCCCTCTATCCACCCAGCCCACGGGGCTGGTGTAAAGGTGATGCTTGAAGGAGTGCCTGGAGAAACAGTTCCACCAAACTCAATTGTTTCAGATGCTTGATTTTGAAAAGTATGACTGGCTGCTCCAGTTATTATCGTTGGTGTAACAAAATCATCTTTCAAAAGTCCAATAACTGCTGTAGAGCTACTACTCCAAGCATTAGCAGCCAAAAGTGATGCAATTTCAGCTGCAGTTGTCCCTGTAATTCTAGGATATATTTTCGCACCGATATTATGTTGTAAATCAGCAAGGTAATTCTCAGAAAAATCACCGACAGAGATGGCTTGTGTAATCCCGCCATCAGGACCTAGATACTCAGACCAGTCTTCCAGCAGCCAAGCTTCGCTCTCAGAATCTTCACTGTAAATAATGGGTGATATGTATTGAGTGCCGTTAAAGTAGAAGATTGATGTAGGGACTGCAGCCATGTATGCAAATTCATCAATAAGTGAGCTAGGATTTGGTGAAACAAATGCAACCCGCGATAATGGAATCTGATTTGATGGTATGTCACTCACGATGTGACCATTGGGCAGCGATTCAAATCTAGAAATGATGAGAGAGCTTGGTATCGGACTCAATGTTCCAAACATAAGAACTACAACTAGAATCGATAGTATCTTGTTTCTAGATCTGATCATATGGGGCGCACTCCTTAAGGATTCAAGATGATGAAGAGAATTTACTAAATAGAGTTTTCCCGTGGAAAGCACCAATGATTCAAAGTGCTCTTTATAGCGGTCTATTCATCATCCTGAAACTCTAGAAGGTCCTCATCAAAATCATCATCGTCGCCTTCATCAGGTTCTGTTTCTTCTGGTAAGGCGTCCAAAAGTTCGTCAATCACCCTCCGCAACCTACGACGCGTGCTTTTTGGAACATCCCACATCTTTTGTTCTGCACGCTCAAGAACCTCTCTAGCTATGTCAAATATCTCAGATTCATAGTAGTATTGTGCAGCTTCAACGAAGAGTTCAGCTGCTTTCTTCTGATTACCTGAGGTTTCAGCAATGTCTCCTAGTAGTGAACATGCATCAGCAATACCAGACTTGTCATCAATATCACGATAGACCTTCAAGGCTTTCTTGATTGTAGATTCTGCTTCAGTCCAATTTTCTTTGTCGACATAAGCCGCGCCCATATCCATAATTACGCTCGCGACACCTTGCTCATTTTCAAGTGTTTTGTAAGCTCGCTGTGCTTTCTTGAAGTGCTCCATTGCATCATCAAAGCTACCCTGACCTAAACTTGCCAAAGCAAGACCATAAATAGCGTCAGCAGCCCCACTACTATTAGATGACTTCTCAAACATCTTTCTCGCTGATTCAAGTGTGTTAATTGCTTCGTTCCACTGTTCTAGGTTAATCTGTGCAACACCCAGATTATACATTGTGTCACAGATTCCTGTTTCATCCTTCAGCTCCTGGTAAATCTTCAATGAGTCTTCGAAGCATTTGTGAGCCTCCTCGAACTCTGCGACAGACATGTATAAGTTACCAACTGCGTTGAACATTTTTGCTGCTGTGTCTTTATCTCCAGCTTCCAAAGCCTCAGCGGCTTGCTCCAAAATCTCAGCTGGATCAACGTCATCGAAATCATCTTCGGTCATTAGGCTCACCTAAATCATCAACGGTTCCGGGCTATATCGCTTTTGATTCTTTCTGAACGACCTAATGAATCATATCGGTGCCTATGGAAAAAGCGCGTGATAGAGAAAAATGACTGAAATTTGACTATCGAGGCATCAAAAGCACAGGATTCTCAAGGAGAGGTCTCACAGAGTCCTTTACGAAGAACTGCTCATCACCTACTTGGACTTCTAAAAGCTTTCTCAACTCAAATCGACGTAGGTATCCTACAGCTTGCTCACGTTCTAAATTCAAATCTTTCATCAATTTACTCAAGCCTTTTTTATCGCCACTGAATTGAGCAAATTTACTAAACACCGAACTCCATTGCATCATAACAAGATAGAGAAGTGTTCGAAGCATACTATCAACATTTTCGCCAGTTTTTGCTGAAACAGGGAATACTGGAAGACCTGCAAGGAATCTTAGATTTCTTCTCAGCTGATCAATTGGTCTCGACTCTGGAACGTCCTGTTTATTTGCTGCAACTACACACGGCACACCGGGCAGGAAGAACGCAATTTCTCTGAAGAATAGTTTAGCTCGTGCATCAGATTCAGGATCGACAGAATCGACGACAAAGATAATTCCATCAGCACCTTCGCTTAGAATTTTTCGCATTGTACGGAACCGTAGTAAGCCAGGAGTACCAAACATGAAGACATTCAATCCATCCACATTTGCCAGACCATGATCCATTGCAATTGTAGTGCCCCTACGCTCAACATTAATGCATGCACCATTAGTAATATGATGAATCATCTGGCTTTTGCCTGCTTCATAGGGACCTGTCACAACAATCTTCATGCAATCACCAAATCCTGAATCCGAATATGTATCTCAAATCCGTGTGTTTCCAGTATTCTTACGCTCATTATAAGGTTTGTAGTGCTGTTGTTGGTCTAGCAAGTGTAGGCGCTTAACACGATACGCAGACTAACACTCGAGGTAGAAGTAGAAATCATGAATTATTTCCTTAAGAAGAATAGAACCATTTACAAAAGAAATACAGACCCAGCATCATTGGATTCCTGAAATGTGTATTACCGATTAGATTATATCGACAAAACACGAACTATTATGTGAAAATATAAAAAAGAGTGATTTTGTAATGTTGGAAACCAAGGCTGAGAAAATTGATGAATTTTGGCTATTTCATGATATTAATGAAAAAGAAACCATGGAACTTCGTAAATTCATTGATCCAGAGCTTGACCTGAAACCATTGAAAGATATTATGGAACTTTTCGACAAAATCCACGCCTTCTTCAAATAATAGAGTAAGAGACCAGCCGCTTGCGGCGGCAATCCTCAAACATGGTTCCCAGAGGGTTTACCATTGTTCTCACGGGAATTCGGTCTCGATAAACTGAACTTCTTGTGCAAGACACGCACAAGGTGATCCTTTAGCTTTTGTAACTCTACCAACAGGCCAACAGGGAAGATTTCTCTTTCCAAGGAAGTCACGAAACACTTCTTCTTTGCGAGGTTCCAAGAATACAAGCATCCCGCCTGCGGTTTCAGCACCAAAACCAGATGCAAGCTTGTGGCCATAGAACTCTGCTAGTTGAAGAGTGCCACGGATTACAGGGATTTGATTTATGACTACATCGACACCACTGAGGGAGCTCACATTTCCTGCGTGTCCGAGTAAACCGAATCCTGTTATATCAGTCGCAGCATGCACTCCGACATCACGCATCGCCTGAGCGACCTCAAGATTGCTGCAAGTCATCAATCGTACCGCAACATCCTGTATTCTTTTCAAATCAGACTCTTTGAATTTGGATAAGAGTGCATCACGATTCTCATCCTTGAGGTCCCTATATGATCTCATTGCTGATTGTATACCCAATGGTTTTGTCAAGAGAACAACATCTCCGACTTCAGCACCATGTGAATAGACAATTTCATTTGGATGGGCAACACCAAGTGCAATCCCACCAAACACTGGAACAGGATTCGATATCGTTTGACCACCAGAGAGCTTTGCGTTATGGCGTTCCATAAAATGCTTCATTCCCTTGAGGACTCCAACGACAATCTCTTCAGGTAATTCTTTTGGATAAGCAAGAAACGCCTGAAGCGATATTACATCGGTTACACCCATTGCAAAGACATCATTGGTAGCATTACAAGCAATAATCTCTCCCTGAATGAATGGGTCATCATGGATAGGTGTGAAGATGTCTACATTCTCCACAATAGCCACATCATCACTGATAACCCTGACAACAGCATCCTCGCCAATTTCATCAGCTGTCTTCGATCCTGATGGAAGTAAGTTTGCTATTTGAAGAAGACGAGTGAGATCACCCTGTTTGACCTTGCAGCTTCAGCCATGAGAAGTTACCATTGCAGTAAGTCGAACTTCCGGCACTCGGTGACTCATCCTCCTGTATTCTTTAAGGCAGTTCTGCCCAGCCTCCTTCTGTATGAAGCGAGTAATAAGATTCTGGGTTATTCATACTTCATAATCCTTATAGCCAAAATAACAAACCGATGCGTAATTCTGCGAGTGTGATTCGATTTGGATATTAAGAAAGTTTCTGAGAACATCCACGAAATCCCAAAAACCGCCCAACAATGTATGAAGGTTCCAGTGACTATCTTTGCTTCAGATGACCTTGTCCGGAAAATGAAGCAAGATGCGACATTTCAACAAGCAGCCAACGCTGCCTGCCTGCCAGGAATCTATAAACACAGCATAGTACTGCCGGATGGACATCAGGGATACGGATTCCCTATTGGTGGGGTAGCGGCCACTGATTACGAATCAGGCGTGATATCTCCCGGAGGAGTTGGGTACGACATTAATTGTGGTGTGAGGATACTGCGGACAAATCTTGATGAGAGTGACATTCGACCCAAACTCCGAGCTCTAATCGATCAACTCTTTGAAGATGTGCCTACTGGTGTTGGTAAGCAGGGAAAGATTGACTTGAGAAACCATAGAGGGGTTGATGATGTTCTTGCAAATGGTTCAGAATGGGCAATTGAACAAGGATATGGTTGGGAAGAAGATATAGCCCATCAAGAAGCAAATGGAAAACTCGAAATTGCTAATCCATCTGATGTTCCAGATTCCGCTAAGAATCGAGGTCTCAAACAGAGTGGCACACTAGGATCAGGGAATCACTTTCTAGAGATACAAGTAGTTGATGATATCTATGACGACGAAGCTGCTAAACTTATGGGTATCACTCGAAAGAAACAGGTTATGGTTATGATACATAGTGGGTCTCGTGGTCTTGGACATCAGGTATGTTCCGAATACATCAAGATAATGACTCAAGCAATGAGAAAGTACAATATTGATGTTCCAGATCGAGAATTATGTAGTGCACCTACAACATCTCCAGAAGGACAGGCATATTTGGGTGCAATGAGTGCAGCAGCAAATTATGCGTTTGCAAATCGACAAGCGATGACGCACTGGACAAGAGAAACATTTGGGAAGATAATGGGAAGCACTCCTGAGGATTTGGATATGGCTCTCATTTATGATGTTGCCCATAATATGGGAAAAGTTGAAACACATGAGATAGATGGAAAGAAGACCAAAGTTGTGGTTCATAGAAAAGGTGCTACGCGTGCCTTTCCATCGGGACATCCGGACATACCTGTGAAATATCGAGATGTCGGCCAGCCAGTTATTATCCCAGGAACAATGGGTACTGCATCCTACATTCTCATCGGAAATCAAAAGGCGATGGATTTGACCTGGGGTTCAACAGCACATGGTGCAGGCAGGTTTCTCAGCCGTGCAAAGGCAAAGAAACGATTCTTTGGAAGAGAGGTGCAAGAAGGACTCGCAGAAGAAGGAATAATTGTGAGAGCAACTAAGGGCATCGTAATTGCTGAGGAAGCTCCTGGCGCATACAAAGACGTTGATGAAGTCGTGAAAGTTTCTGATGCGGTAGGTATAGCTACTAAAGCTGTAAGGTTAAGACCCATTGGTGTCATTAAAGGTTGAAATTTTAGCCCTTTCACGTGAAGCAATATCAGCTAACACCATTGCAATACCAATCAATATTACCATGAATCCGATGATAGTAATTGGTCCCGGTATCTGAAGGAAGATCAATGCAGCTAAAATAGCAGCCCCTATTGGTTCTCCAAGTACTGCTGACGAAACAACATATGCTGGCACCTTTGTCAACAGGTAGTTATTGACAGAATGTCCAAGTACTGTTGGGAATATTGCTAGTGCAATGAAGATTACTACTTCTTTCGGTTCAAACACGAGTATGTTCAAATCAAACATGACGCATATTGGTACTGTGAATAGCGCGGCTATAAAATAGATGATTGTGGTGTAAACCGTAATTGGCATATCTTTGGCAAATCTTCGACCTCCGATAAAATATAGAGCCAGAAACACAGCACCTGAAAGAGCAAGAAGGTCTCCACCCAATGCAAGAACTCCACTACCTCCAAAGTCCCCCCAAGCGAGAAATACTGCACCAAATAGAGCAATCACTATTCCAACCCATGATCTTCTTCGCAAAGCTTCACCCAGAAATATTGTAGATAAAATTGCTGTGAAAATTGGAGATGAGTCAACTAGGACCACACTTGCAGCAACTGTTGTCATGGAGAGAGATTGAAACCAAGTGCAAAAATGAAGAGACAATGTAATCCCAATTGCGATTAACCAATAATAATTCTCTTTGGTGACAGACTGTCTTAATGTTTTGAAATCACCTCTTGCGGCTCCTATCGAAGCCATGAATAAAGCTCCATACATAGTTCTCCAAAAGACTTTCACAAAGGCATGAGATGAACTGAAGAGAATAAGGATACTCGCACTTGAAACCATCGTGACTGATAGAATTAGCAACGGAATGATTTGCCGTCTGCTGCTGGATGGATCAATAAGGGACTCAGCCATAGCTCTACACCGTTGCCTGATGACCGCCAGTCCCACACCCAATGCACTTCAAACCTTCTTCGAGCGCTTCTGCAACTTGGGCATCACAAACGGGACATTTCTGAACAATTAGACTCTCGAGATTATGTGAACGAAGTTTCTTTTCAACATCATCAAGAGTTCCGTATTCAATGAGTACCGTACCATCCGCACCACGAACCATTTTTGATAACGATTCAAGCTCACCATTAAAGAACATCAACACTGGTTTCATAAGTTCAATCGCAAGCATAATCTCCATTCCTACTCCCAACGACGGATTAGATACCTCAGCAATCACAAAATCACAGAGTCGGACATTAGCAACATCTCGTCTGTAGATTTCTTCTGGCGCAGCAGGACCAAGGAATTGAGGTGCAAAGACATTATGACCTAATTCTTCCAGTAAAGTTAGAACATGACTGCAAAAATCATCTTTCCTTGAAGACTTCCTAATAATTGGAGCTGAGAGATAAGCTAGAGCCATTTCAGAGCCTCTTGCATAAAGATTCTAAATTTAATGATCTTCATGATACATAGGTTCTGTTGATGAACCCAGTTCTGAAATAGAAGGAACACTTCCATCATCAACAAGAATCTCATATCTGCCAGAACGTCCGAGAGATAGTTGTATTTGACCCCTCCATTCTTTAGCCCAACCATCAATTATCTTAATCACTTTTCCAGCTGAGAGATCGGAACCTTCACCAAATCCCCAGAGGGAAAGGATCGTGGATCCGGTATCATCTGCTATCAGTACCTCAGTGAGTTGTGTCTTTCTGCCTGTTTTTGTGTTTATCATTTTAGGAGGTGCAACTGAAACAATACGGACAACCAAATCAGTTACATTCTTGCCAGCTTCAACATCTGATAATTTCAAACCGTTTCCCTATTATTTACCAAACACACAAGCAAATCAGTCTTTCCGATTGTCAAATCTAGTCTTGCTTTTTGTCATCTTCCATTGTGTCAAGTAATCTTTCAAGTTCAGCGAGGGTTTCACCATTCAGTGGAAGAACTTTATCTTCTTCCTCTTCAGCCACATCCTTCGATGCAGTCCCAGTTCCACCAACTGAACGGTCCAAAGGACCCAAGATAGTTTCAAGCTCTTCAAGCGATTCAGCATCAATATCCTCTCTAGCTAGAGGCTCGTCATTAATTGGAATAGCTTCATCACTCCCAATAGCCTGAAGTGCTGTGTCAATCTCTTCATGTGATGCTTGTTCTATTTCTGTTGCTATGATATCATCAAAGTCATCTGCTTCAAGGGCTTCAAAGATAATGTCTTTTGCCATCTTCATTGCGTCGGTGTTCTTTTCAACAGCCAGTTCAGGAACATAATCTTCAATAGACAAATCAACTGTTTCAGGTTCAGATTCCATCGGTGAGGATTCAGGTTCAATTGATACCATTATTTCTTCTGCATATTCAGGTTCAACCAAGACTTCTTCTTTAGGTTCTGTGGAGATTTCAGGTTCAGGTATGAAATCAGCTTCTATTTGGATATCTACGTTTCCTGGAACCTCAGCAGATTCAGTTGTTGGTATTTCAAACGACTCCGAGCTGTCAATCTGTGTATCGACTTCTAGCATTTCTACAGGTGATTCAACAACTTCTCCAAGAATCTCTTCTTCTTCTTCTTCAATAATCTCATATTCGTCGAGATTCTCAATCACATGGCCCTCTTCATCGACAAATACCTCTTCGATGATTTCCACTGTTTCGTATTCCTCTTCCTCAACCTCTCCTTCTTCGCTAGCGATGGTGGCCTCTTCAATTTCAACCACTTCATCTCCAACTCCAGCTATTGCCTCCTCTGTAGCCACATCAGTGAATTTCAGTAGCTCCGATGCAGGTAGGTCTGGAAGAGCGACCCCAACATATTGGGCTGCTGCAGTCATTAGGATTCGTAGCATCTCATCTCGACGGTCCTTATCAATGGCAACCATTGGAAAGGTGGGAATACCTAGTATCTTTTGAACAACTTCAGGTTTCATTGCATTTGGCTTATCCTGCTTATTTGCCATAGCAAATACTGGAACCTTCGGAGCATCTCTTTTGATTAGCTTAAGGATATCCTTGCTAATAATCACATTTCTCAGTGTTGAATCGCAAACTAAGAAAATGACATCAGCTCCATGGAAATAAAATCGCCATAAGGTTCGAAAGCGTTCCTGACCAGCAAAATCCCATAGAACAAGTGAGTAGTTACCAAATCGTATGTTTTCAACTGTTTCAAGATTCAAAGCTATCGTTGGAACATATTGGAGAGGTGGAGTATCTCCTAGAAGTAGGTGTAAGGTAGTTGTTTTTCCAACACCACCTTCTCCCACAAGTGCAATCTTAAGTCGAGTAGTGATGGATGGTTCTATTAGTGCAGTGTATTTGTTGATTGCACCCTCAATACCTTCCTTTTTGAAATATGCTCTAAGTGCTTTCAATGCCACATCGAGTTTTTCAAAAATACTCGCTTCATCCTCACCTTTGTCAGTCACAAAGACAAGAACAGAGTCTTCAATCCAATCTTTGCCAAGAAACTTGTGATCTCCAATTATTAATGGTAGTTCTGAAACTTGACCATGTTCTGTCCTTAACTCCTCTCTAGTAGAGATGAACTCATATAACGCCTCTTCTTTCACTTCGACTGGCCAATATTGAGTTCTGGCTATTATTTGCCGGGTGGAAATGCGGACAAGGAAGGTATTGTGAATCACTTCAGTATCACCAAGTTCTATCAAACCTAGGGGATGTTTGCTGAGTCCTTTTTGGGATTAAGATAATCCTTTAGGTATAGATTAAGCTGTGCTGTGTGTATATTTTGATATTCTGTGTATCTATTGGAGAGGATTAAAGGAAAAATGTTGGAGCGGGGGTCCGCCAAGGCGAACCTTCCGCATCCGTGGAGCTCTTCCTAACAGGATGCATGGAAAAATCAAATTACATGCGCAAGACTTGCCCAAGAAGGGCAAATAGGGACCTAGAACTCACTTTGGGACCGTGTTTGCTGCGAGTTCCTTGTTTCTTTCGAAACATGACGGGGGAAGTCCATGCAACCCTGTCATGAAGATTCACCAGCCCGGAGGGCAAAATACCATATGAAGCTTTCTAGGTTTTGAAAAACGAAATTAGATTCGATTTTCACTGAAATTATCGCAAAAATCTACAGATGTCATCTTAGGATATCGCACAGGTAGTAATTGAGATATTCCACCACAATAGTACATTGTATACACACTAAGAAACCACTATTTGAAATGGGATAATAGGCGCTTTCATTTATCGAGGGAAGTTATCCCTAAGTAAACGCAGATGATGATGGACCATCTCCATCTGTTTAGGATCATCAGGAGTCTTCTCAAGATCAGTAACTAGAGTTTGTAGGAAATACTCCGGGAAGAAGAGTCTGACGCGAATATCATTTAATAAGAACAACCATTTGTCATACTCTCCAGAAGCACCTTTCCGTCTCTTCTCAGATATTATCCTGAATTTCTTAAGGGTCTGAATGGCAGACTTCAATTCCTTAGGTGGGATGGCCAAAGTTGCTTCTAGTTCTGAAATGTTGACCGGCCTTCTTCTTAGCTCACTAAGTGTGTCATAGCAGTCTGGATCAGCTAGCACCTGGGCTACAGACACAGTGTCCTCGGGAGTCTTTTGCCATTCAGTCAGGAACTCTAAGACCTCAGATTTGTATTCAGCAGCAAGCTCAGGATCCAGAACACTACTAGCTGATTCCATAGCTAATAGTGGAGGAGCTCGAAAAACCTCAAGGTCTTTAATCATGAAGACGCATGTTCTACCAATCTCGTCAACCCACTCGGTTTTCACAAGACCTAGCTCCTCAAAAGGAGCAATGACCGAATCAACACTTACACTTGGTAATCCAGTGACCATCTTGAGCCATTCTTCAAGTTCTTCCTTAGAGATACCTCCTTTCCAGAGTTTGGGGAAAACAGCTCGTGAAACCTCATCTGAGAATAGCCGAGCAAGACGTGACTCATCAGTCATTCCTGCTAGCCGGATGATTCTGCGATAAGTATTATCGAGTTCTGTCTGCAGTTCAGCATCTGTCATAGCAACTACTGCATTTGTAAGAGGGGTTACCACTGAAGTGATTGCAGCTTCGTATGTCTTTGGATCCTCTGATGGGGTGAGGAGTAACGATACACAGTACTGCTCCTCTTCCCGAACGACTCCAGTATAGTATGAAGCTACGCCATACTCTTCGCCTCCAATCCTAACACTTAGTGATGAGAATCCAGCAGTAGCATCTCCCATGGCATGTGATGTGAAGATACGCATGATCTCAGTGTTTAGATCTTCTCTGTAATAGTCTGCAAAATCCGCAGGAACCTTTGCCTTTAAGACAGCCCCTATCTTTGAGTCCCAATCTATAAGTAGCATCGCGACTGGCATTTTACTTCTCTCCAAGTCCCTAGAGCTAAGCGAGTGTAAAGTTGAATTAACTAACGTTGCAGGGCGCCAGCCTAAAAAACCTTGTCTTATTTGGGCTCGACTATAAGAAATATCGAACTGTTCAGCGCTTTTTAGATAGGTTGTTTATAATTCAAAAAAACCTCTATTCACTCATTATTATTGTATCAGTAATGATGTCATAGATTTCGTCCACGACTTGGTCGAGAGGATTCTTCGCATCGATTATTTTGAAGTTGCCTGTATCATTCATAGCGATGTCAAGATACGCCTGACGGACTTTAATAAGGCGGTCAAGTCTTTCAAACTGGAGGTTAGCTATTCCTGTTCGCCCAGTGGCACGAGCTAAACCCATCTCAGCTGGGACATCAAGTATGAAGATGATATCTGGTTCCGGAGCTGAGATGTCCTCGCGATTCCTTCGAAGAATTTCTTTCCAATGCAAGTTCATTACTGTTGATTGATATGCACCAGTTGCGAAGAAGTACCTATCCAAAAGAACTACTCTTCCATCTTCGAGCGCGGGTCTGATTCGGTTAACAACATGCCACTCTCGATCCTTGATAAAGAGCTCAAGTTCTTCCTCCGGTGTGAGTTCTCCTCGTGGAGACCTCTCTCTCATCTCTTTCCCCCATGGACTCTCGGTTGTAGGTTCTCGAAGATAGGTTACATCATAACCAACTGACTCTAGTTTCTTTTCTAATTCTTTGCATGCTGAGGTCTTTCCTGAACCATCTATTCCCTCAAGAACAAAGAGAAAGCCATTGTATTGTTTTTGAGTCCTTTGCGTCAAGTAGGAGTTCTCCTAATGCACGAACATGATTTCTCAAACTCGTTCTTGTATTAGATGCTTCGGTCAGTCAAAAAAAGGAAACCTTAAATGATGCAGATTGTAGGATAGGTTAACCTATCCTAGGGCGTGGGAATTCTGCAAGTTGGAAGATGCGGTCTATCAGTTGTAATGTTACTAACAGTAGCAATCATTCTTTCCATCCCCTTAGCAGTGTCCAGCAGCTCAGAAGCAGTTACTGCAGCTGAGAGTGTCACTCTCACGATAGACTTTGGAAATGGAACATATAGAGAATACTACAATCTCAATGGCTCAACAGTTTTGGAAGTGACATCTTCGGTACTTGAAATCGATGTTCAATGGTTTGGTTCTCTTGCATACATTAAAGGCATTGAGGGGCGGATTGGCGAGGGAGAGTATGGTTGGCAATATTGGGTCAATGGTGAGTTTGCATCAATAGCAGTGAATCTCTATTCTCTTGAAAATAGGGACATAGTGTCTTGGGTATTTTCATCTCCAACTCCAAGGACTCTAAGCGACCCCACATTCATTCCAGGATTGACCATAATCTTGGTGTCTGGTTTCGGTTTCATCGCAATAGTATATGTACAAACCCAAAGGAGGATACGATGAATTGGTAACAAAAAATTTCTCACTTCTCGCTATCTTTTTCACCATAGTGTTGACATTTACACCATTGGTTTCTGGATATAGTTCAAATATTATAATTGGCTCTACAATAGAGTGGCGAGTGGAAGTAGCTCCAAATGATGCTTTCAATATGTATTATTCAGAAGGTGGACTTTGGGTTGCTGAAAATGGGAGTTCTATGACATTTAGCATTCAAAGTATTGGGGAAGATATCGTTGGAAGACTAACTATCGGAAATATTTCAGTGATTGCTAATGATACAGATATAGCCAAAGATCTAACTTTAGGCGTATGGGGCACGCCTACTGAATGGTGGCCTGGATTAATTGTTGATGTTGAAGAAAATAGTATTGAAGATCTTAATGAAACTGCATATGCCTCAGTAGAGCGAATATCAGGCAACTACTTGAATGGGACAATGACATCACGCTACGAAAACATCTCAGTTGGTAATACTCTCGTAGAATGTATCGTATTTGATTTTGAACAAGATCCTACTGGGTTTGGCGAGCCACAAGTGACCCATTTAGCCTATTCTTTAGCCAGTGGGGTGCTCATAGAAGCAAGAACCAGCTACTCATTTGGTGTCCCATATAATCTTGAGATAAGCATCATGTCACTGGGACTTCCAACAGATGATGGCTATTATTACTTGAGCCTGATAATACTCCTAGGATTGATTCTCGCAGTGGTAGTACTCGTATACATTTTTATCAGTAGACGATAAGGAAAGAAGGCATGCAGATATGGAAACCCAATGGTCTAGTAGAGCGATGAGAGGAAGTAGATGGATTTCCATTACTGCAATTATGACCGCTTTAGCGTTGGTTGGTAATTATGTATTAGTTGCCATTCCCAATTTGGAGTTGGGATCCACAGTCTTGTTTGTGACTGCATATATCTTTGGAGCGCCCATGGCAATCTGGTCAACGCTCATAATGTCGATAGTTTTTGGAGTCATCAATCCTTGGGGAGGTTTCATCCCACAGATTTGGGCATCACAAGTCATCGGTTGGTTTTACATTATTACAGTTGGATCAATAATGGCGAAGGAGGGAGCTGAAGGAAAACGACTAAATCCTTCAAAATGGGAATTGGCAATAACAGGAGCCTTTGTTACATTAATTTTTGACCAGATTACTAATGTAGGTTATTCTGTAACATTTGGAGTACCATTTCTAATTGCAGTAATCGCAGCAATACCATTTACGATTCTACATGTTATTTCTAATGGAGTGATTTTTTCACAAGTTGTACCAGTATTAGATAAAACACTGAGGAAGCAGCTCAAAGACCTTATCTGGAGTCCTGAATCAAAAGGAACGGTCGAGATGTTGGAGAGTGTATAGAATGACATGGAAGACTGAGTTCATCAGACTCTCTGAACCCGCAGAAGGGCGAGTTGCTCCATCCTTCAAACCGCATCATGCAGCGGTTGGACTTATTATGATTGGGAGGGAACAACCTCTTGGCAGGTATGAACTCTGCGAAAAAATGTCAATTGG
>JAEORO010000091.1 GCA_016840855.1 Candidatus Thorarchaeota archaeon
ATAATGAAGCATTGAAGTATGATTCTAGTGATCCAGAGGTGTGGAAAGCCCTTGCACTATGTCTTGACGCTCAACAGAATTGGCCAGCAGTAGCAAGAGCGTATAGAATAGCAGCCGGCTTGCATGAGAAACGCGGAGAAATGCAGGATGCAGATAGCTGTCTGAAATTTGCAGAGATGGCTGAGCAGTCCTAAAGAAAAAGAGAGGAAGAGCCCCTCAACGGGGCTCATCGAGGTTTTTGTCCATTGGATTCATCAACGTCGTTTCTTTACACAGAGACCGCCAATTGCTACAACAATGGCCAAAGCTATGTATGGAGCTAACTCTATTAACAGCTGAGTGAACGAATCTGAAGTTGTAGGAGGCGGAGTTGTGATTATAGACCCGATAGAATCACGAACAGGGATAACCATTTCCAATCCACGGGACTCAACTCCCAACGATTCAACATAAGCTATGACTGTGATATTTGTGCCATCTGGCTGTGGCCCAATCACATGGAAGAAGTTCTCCAGATTAAGCTCAGCTGAAAGATAGACATTTGGCGTAATTGTGTAATTTGTCCATGAACCGTCATTAATCTTAACGCCCAGCTTAACTTCATCGATGTCATTGAAATATTCATGCGCATAGACTGTCACATTGATTGGTGAAGAACTGGTTGGGATATGAGGGGACCATCCAACATTTACGTAATCAGGTGTATCATAATCTGCAAGACCCCAATCATAGTCGAATACTGCTTGGTACCAAGCTGCAATGTCATTATTTTCAATTATCACACCAGCTTCCCGATTTTCTAAGATACTCTCTTCACTCCAATTAACACTGCATATCAAGATAATCCGACCGTCTGCAATGAATGCTTTGTTATGGATTAAAGCGAAGAAACGTGTATCCATCCAAATAACTGGAATGTTTTCCTTGGCAAAGGCTTCGGCAACCTCAGGATTCGAGTTTCTGCCTTCTTCCGTTATTATTCGAACAGTCACGCCACGATGTTTTGCAGCGACTATGGCATCAAGAAGTTCATCGACTACAGCAGAAATATTGCTAGCATATGGAACTTCAATATCCAAGGTTGCTTGTGCACTATTTATGACCCATAACATTGCTTCCAGACTTGTATCTGGACTTACAAAAGGCGTTACGTTCATGGCCCCTGAAAATTGACCAGTGTAATTAAAGACACGAGGATAGTATACAAATGATGGTGAACCCCAGTCAAGCACTGTTCCTATGCCATCCGTACCTTGATTATAATCAGATCCAATTCTCCAATCGTTATCAAACACATCTCTATAGAAGTTTGTGACAACAGTGTCGGTCATTGCGATATTGAATTCTCGATTACCTTCATAGTTTTTCAAGTGGAAATTGCCAGATGTTCCAGTTTGCCAATCATTAAGCGGAACACTTGGTCTTGCCCAATTGCCCGCTTGGATTATTGTTGTTTTGTTATCAATGATAACGAATTTTTGATGGGAAAATGTAAACGTATCAGAAGTCCATCGGACTGGGATTCCAAGTTGTGTGAGATTCCACATTGTGTATGTATTGTAGGCTCCTTCACTAACAACATGCTCGCTTATCATTACTTTGATATCCATTGACGGATTGTCATTATGTATTTCATGAATTAAGGTAAGAAGACCAGGACTTGTGAATTGGTATATTTCGACATATATGCTCTCTTGGGCGCTTCTTAAGAAATGCATTAGAGTTTCATTGCTGTAATCAGGTCCAACAAATGTTGTCACATTCATGTTCCGATTATACGTTTGTAGGGTAAACGCCGAGGTTTCAAACTGCTCTTCCATGTTTGGCGTAAAAGCAATGGCGAAACCTGGCAGGATTAGCATAGTTATTAGGATTAGAACGGCGTAGCGACGCAACATTTCTCACTCTCCATAAATTTGGTGACACCAATATGACTTATGAGTCGTTTGCTACCTGATAAACTCAGAGGTATGTTTAATGAGAACTATGAAGGCATTTTATGAAACCGATTTAGAAAAACGTGACGAAATTCTAGAAGCATTTGAAAGAACATTCTCATTGAAACCGACCTTTATTGAGGATTACATTTCTATGCGTGGTGGTGAGGGCTGTGGAATTGAAACTGTCAGAATGAGTCTGGAAAAGGATGTAATTAAGGTGCTAGTAGTTCTCTATGATCAATCACTATTAGAGAAATTCAACAATATACTAGGGAATCCAACTAGAGTGAAAGGAAGATTATGAAAGAGGAATTAGTGATAGAAAAAGGATATCACTGACAGGAACACCTTCAGCACGTGAGAAAGTGCTCCTGTCATACCATCTCTCATCTATACATGAGAGTCGGTAGTATTTCTAGTCTTATGCCTCTTCAATAGCGCCCTCAGGACACGAATCGACACAAGCATAGCACTCTGTACACTCGTCTGCACGATCAACCTGATAGATGG
>JAEORO010000092.1 GCA_016840855.1 Candidatus Thorarchaeota archaeon
GTGAATACATAGTGCGTCAGCGCCTTCGAGAAGTTGCACCAGATGCATGGCAAGCTGATAGATGTCCGCAATGCAAACGTAAATGGAACACAAAACTAGACATGTGCAAGAAATGTAACTTATCTCACGACGAAGCTAGAGTCGCCTATGCAGATCTTCTTTCGGCAAAAGTTCCCATAGCTCTTCGGTGGGTGGGTAAGAAGAAATCGACTGATGTTAAAACTTTAGCAAAGAAAACAAAGTCAACACAATACAATGCTGGCGTGATTGCTGCAGCAATGGTTGATACTAATGTCACAGAAATAACAAAGGTCGGGACACCACTTCGATCCTTTGTCATGAACACAGCAGGACTCGCGTTCCTCGTAATCACATGGCAACAGTTGCTAGGTGATAGCTCAAGTACATGGTTGACAACTCTCACCATTGTTGGTGCTGCGCTTTCACTAGCTGTTATTGTTGCTCTTTACTTCACTAGAAAAGCCCAGATTGCGAAATTTGTAGCAGAGCAAGATGAAGGTCTTAAGATTCTGCCAACTCAGGAGGAAGCTGCAGCTGCTGCTGCAAAAGCTGAGCCTGAAACTATAGAAGAAGTTGAAGAACCAGAAATGACAGAGGAAACATCCTCAATCGAGGACACCTATGATGTACATGAAGATGTGTATGAAGAAGAAGTTTCAGACGAAGTTGCTGATGAAGAAACCTACTCTGACGAGTACACCGATGACGATGAATTCTCAAAACAAGAGTAATTCGGGTGTCTAAAGAAAAATGATTGGCGGCCCTTGCATTGGGCCGCATTACTCCTTTAGGTATTAGCTATCTGCAGGTGCAGACGGTATTTTTCCTCTTGACATTTTGCTGAAAATTTGAATTATCTTGGATGAGATGAATGGTATCACAACTAGGAATGCAACTGGGAGAAGTACTATGATACCAAGCTCCCAACTTGCTAAGAAGTCCATGCTCATAACAGTAGTCGCACCAACAACCACTAAGAACATCAAGAACTTGATTCTAACGGATGAGCTGAATCTACTGACCATAGATGTTTTCTCATCTTCAACAACACTTGCAGGTGTTCCGGCATCCTCCATTTTCACAATCTTCTTGAGACCTTTGCTCACCTCTCTATAGAGATTCACTACAACTACAAGTATTGAAGATAGGTAGGCTGCAAAAATAGTAGTCATGATTGTAGGTACAGTAATCATGCCAATTGTAAATGATTGATCTATGATGTATGCCTTGAACCAATCTATCTCAACTCCATACAGAAGGATTAGGAAAATTACAACTGGGACGAACACCAAATGCCAAAGACCAAGCACCATTCTTTTTCTGCTAAGTGAACCCCGAACAAGCACAGCCGCAGTTGCGTCTCTATATAGCCATAGCCCATATAGAAGTACTGAACATCCAAGAAGCGCAACTGTTAGTATCAGAGCAAGTGAATAGTTTCCGGCTGTATAAGTTGAATATGATGCTGCAAGTCCGGCTGCACTTCCTAGTACAATTAGAAGATAAAGCCTATCCATATTCTTGATAGATTTCTTCCGCCCTTCCAGAGATTTGTCATCAACTTTCATAGAGGATGCAATTCTGAAGTAGATTACCATGCCAATTAGACTCATCACAAACGACAGTCCTGCACCAATTGACAGTGTGCTAGTTGACATTGTGAAATCTGGAGTTGCAGGAGAGACTGGTATTGTTGTTGATGTATCAATCGATTCCCCAACATACTCTCCTACTGCAGTAATTGTGAGAGTGAAATCTCCATATCCCATAGTTGTGGGGATGCGCGGAATTTCCACAAAGTATTCACCAATTTGATCTGTGGGATATGCTATCATTGGTGGAAGATCCATCAGCTGAATTGTTACCTCAAGACCTGGGACTGGATTGCCATAACCATCAATAATACTCACTACCACAGTTAACTCTTGACCTTGGGTGGGTGTTTCTGGACTATATGAAACGAAGAATTCTAAATCACCCATCACGGTGACGTTTCCTTCGATTGGATCACCAGTTTCAACATCTGGGTGATCTACAGAGATTACATATTCATATTCTCCTGGCAACCATCCTGCTGTAGATATTGTTGCTGAATATACGCCCAGTCCACTCTCAACCAAATTGTAGGAAAGAGCTTTTACGAAGAATGTCACTGTAGCTCCAGAAATAGGCCTATGTGACCAATCCATGAACTGGAGTACAACCATTGTCTGGTCTCCCTGAGTGAGTACCCAACCTTCCGACGAATGAATCTCTGAGGAGGTCGCTGCATCAGAATAGGCTCGGATGGAGAATTGACCTGACCATGGATTGGCATATGTCGCATTTATGTGGACATTAAAGAGATTCGGGCCAAGCAAGAAATCTGCAGGGACCCACATGCTATACTCTGCCAAATCTGTAGTAGATGGGAATGCAGTATATCTAGTGCCATTGATTTCGACTTGAATCGAAGTCCAATTGAAAACTGGACCATACTTGTCCTTGACAAATATGGTGACTTCGAAGTCTGAACCTCCCTCAACTCTGGGAACAAAGAATACGTTTGGTTGAAGATTTCCAAACACATCAAAGGATATTTCCAATGCTGGGGGTCCAACTATGCTAGGTTTTTGTACATTCAATTCGAAGGTATGACTTCCCAAACCAAGAGTTATGTTATGGGAGAAAATGTAGCAACCCAATACAGGACTTTCAATTAGTTGAAACGCCTTCGGACCACTCTTGAGAGTAACAATGGCTCCTTCAACTGGAAATCCATAGGGATCAGAAATATTGAACCATGCCACGACCCGTTTATCCTGTTCAACTGTGTCTGGAAAGTCTGTACTAACTATTAGGCTTGTTGTCAAGATTTGAACTTCGAACGCTTTCTCACCCACACCGATACCAATAGCATGAGGATGAATAGCTAAAGCAGAAATGAAATGAACTCCTGCTTCCAATTGCAATTCTGGTATGTTAACAACATAGAACGGACCTGATTGAATCGCGGGTAGAGCAACACCTTCCAAGGTGATTGATACTGTTGCGTCATCAACAGGGCTACCAAGATTGTCATTCACCCAGACTGTGACATTCATAGCATCTCCTTGATTAACTAAATCTGGAGCTTGGACTTGGATATGTAGGTCACTTTGAACTATTATTGCATTAACAAGCGTTTTCTCGTACGGGTGGTAGAATTTGTTATCAACTGTGATACTTAAGTTTGCGACTCCTATAGGCCAAGTGGCATCAGTGACAGCATGGTACTTTGCCCATCCATCTGCATAATAGAAACCGAATGTATTCAAAGCTGGTCCTTCAGGGGTCATAAAGTGGGCACTCATGTATACAGATGCATCTTCCACAATTTCACCATAGATATTTGATACAGTTGCATTCACTTCAAAGACATCGCCCTGGATGATATTTGAGGATGAGTACTCAACTAAGACATCAAGCAGGTAATTACTATCTAGGTTCCTTACAGCACCAAGGGTATAACTTGTGACTTTAGCAAAAGGATATGCAGCAATTTCCTCACCAGGTGTAAGATCAATATCTCCAAGAAGCAGTGGGTTATAGACCTCTCCGACTTCAACGGTCCACTTGACTTCTCCTGAGAAGGATATCTGTGTTAGAAGTTCGTCTTGGTCGGTGAACAATAGAAAATCTTTTTCACTATCACCGTCAAAGTCAGTTATTATTGCACTAAGTGGAGCTGCCCCTGTAACTGTTGTAGACCACATATTTGTTAGAGTCGTTCCTAGTTGAGAAAGATACAAGTTACCTGTAGACACAATGAGGAATAATTCATCTGTGGGGTTTCCTGAAGCATCTACTGGATAAATATAAGTGAGGTCTTGATGTAGAAGTTCGTAAACAGGTGTATTGTTCACATTGGTTGTTGCGCTATCAAATACAAAAATTCGACCTGTCGGATCACTTGCATTCCAATAATTGATACCAGCAACAAATTGTTCTTTTCCGGTAGTCGAATTGTACATAGTCCTAATTCCAACTGGTTCCATATTGGAATACCCACTCATATCAACATCCAGAGAGTGTGAGAATGACAAATCCGTTGTGTAAATGTCGATTCGTGTATTTCCTCTGATAACAGCGACATATCCAAATGAAACACCTTCTATAACAGAGAAACCTCTGACTCCTATTTCTTCTGGAAACTCCACAGATGTCCAGCTAAGATCTGAATCCATCTTGAGTATCGATTCTGGACTTGTTTCTGATACAAGAAATAGTTCTTCATTTCCATCTCCGTCATCATCAAAGACTTCGATAAATGTAAAGCTCTTGTAGGGATATGGCACAACACCTTCTCCCATCAAGCTAAATGTGTCACCATGATACACGTGATATCGAAATAATGAGGCCTTTAAAACACCATCATAGTAGTAATCAAGAACTATGATGTCAAGGACATTATCTCCATCTAGCATAGCTGTATAAACTTCAAAATTATCGAATCTGTCACCTGATGGTATGGTGATGTTTAAGGAGTCAAGTATTGTACCACTTGAAGAGTATTTTATGAGCGATAAGTCTTCAACACCCATGGGTCTCTCTATTGTGTAGATTACCTTATTGCCATCAGATAGATTTCCAATATCCGACTGATGGAACATCTTATGCACATAATCCGTTTCAGTCTTGTCTATTTTCCATACGAAATCCCCTGAAACTAAAAAGCTCAGAGGATGCGTTGAATTTCCTAAATCACCAATATTGAGATAGCTGTCTTGGACTGTAATATAATATTGATAGACACCGGGTTGAAGGTTCCCAATGAAAGCATAATATAGACCCTCTTGGTGAGATGCATACATTTCATCTTGGGGCTGAATCCATGATGAACTCCCAGGTAATCTCATCCATAAATCGATATGCTCAATTGATGAAGATTCAACGACGTTGACTCTCACTGTAACATAATCGTCTAGGATTGTTGGGTGGATCGGATCAATTGGTGTCGGCAATAAAGCTGGAGGTGTAATATCGCTAGGAACTATGTAGACATCACTATCAATCCTGACCACAACATCATCTCTGCCATTACCAATTATATCAAAGCTGATTATTTGATGTCCTCCAAGCCTAACATCGACAAGGTACTCGAGATTGGCGAAAATTCCATCAGCACCACGTATTATGCCAAGACCGCCACGAGTGGTTCCTATAGCCAAATCATCCATAGCATCCTGATCCATTGGTCCTACTCCAAGCTGTTTGGATGAGTAGGCGTAGATTCCATCTATTTCCCTTAATGGAGTGCCATCATTTCCATTTATGAAAAATGCCTTCTCCTGAGTCCGACTTATAACGACTAAATCATCTTGTGGATTTCCACCAAAATCTCCTGTTTCTATGTATCTAGTTGTACTTGATAGCCCATCAACAAGTTGAGAATATACCACTCCTGGAGTATCACCCCAATATACAACAACATCGCCATCGCTTTCAATAGTAGCAATCTCTTCCAATCCTCCCATGTAGTTGAACTTCACCATATCCTGAATACTTGGAGTAAGGAGAATTGAATAAACCTGAGTTCCATCAGCATCTGCCACTGTCAGGTTTCTCTGACCTGCAGTTCCCATTGAATTTGAATATGCAATTGAATCCTGAGATGAGTTTGTAAATCTACCAATGATCGGTCCAAACCATGCATAGTCAACTAAGAATGTACCAATTATGGTATTCGATCTCAAATCTAGTGTGAGGAAGTTGTCGCGATTGCCCACATCTTGAACTAACAAGTCAGGATAAGAATCTCCATTGAATATGCCAAATCCCTTAGGCGCTGCGTAGGTGAATGGCATTGGATACTCTGATACAATTACATCATCTATATCAACCATCAGAATATAGTAGGTAGGACTAACGAAGTTCCTAAGGAAAAACTCAGTATCACCATCCAAATCCACATCGTAGCCTGTGAGATATGCTCCGTTGTTCTTGCTGCCTGCTGGTAGAGCTATGTCCATTGTGACTTCACCAATCAAATCAACGAAATACAATCTACTCTCTTCTTCTATTACATACGCAAAACCGCGATGACCCTGAATCTCTCCAATTGCAATCTGGATGTTCGTATCTGGAAGACTATAGTGATAAAGCGATTCAGTTTGAGCTAAATCATGTTGATCCTCCAATTGAAGAACGGCATTGGTTGTTGGTTCATAATTTAGTATTGTAGGTACAATGATTATGAATAGCAGAAAACCAATTATCAGAATCTTCAAGATGCCAATATCATCAGCATCCATGTTTTTAGATTTTGGACGGTATCGACTTACTCTATTATTCAAAGCATCAGTAGTTTTGGATGGATACATCCTCTAATCACTCCATCTTGATAATGCATAACAATCTCTTGCACACAACAGAGACCCTGCATTATATAGAGCACAATGATTGATTCGCATCCTTTTATTGATTCTGGGCGCGTAATCCACCGATAGGCTAAAGTCGAGGATGTGTAATCACAAACTTAGTTTTCATAGGGTTTGATAGAAATGGTTGAGCATATCGCTGTAATTGGTTGTGGGGCTGCTGGGGCTACAGCAGCACTACAAGCTCGGAAATTCAATAGAAACGTTGAGATATCTGTCTTCAATTCAGAGCCCTACTCACAATATTCACGGTGCGGACTTCCATACACCATATCAGGAAAAGTAGGTACCTTCGAAGATCTTGTACTAATGCCTCCTGATAATTGGGGAACATTGAAAATTGATGCAAAACTGGGTGTCACTGTTACTGACATTGATCATTCGTTAAAGGAGATTACATATTCAGGCAAGGGTGGAGATGGTGTACAAAGTTATGATGCACTAATCTTCGCAACAGGTGCGGAGAATGCAGACCCACCTATCAAAGGACTTGATAAGACACGAGTATATGGTCTAAGAACACTTGCAGATGCCAAGGCACTCTCAATTGAGGCTGATAAGGCTAAAACCGCTGTCATCGTGGGGGGAGGTCTTGTTGGGATGGAGGCCGCAGAGGCTTTCCATGAGAGAGGACTTGATGTTACAGTTGTTGAGTTCCTTCCTCATATTCTACTGGCAATGGTTGATTCAGATATGGCTGCAATTGTGGAAGAACATTGCATAGAACACGGTCTCAAAATTCTAACCAATACCGCGGCACAGGAAATTACTGGAAAGGACTCTCCAAAAACAGTAGTGATAAAGAATAGAAACACCGAAGAGGTGTCTGAGATTCCTACCGATTTTGTTGTTGTTGCAACAGGAGTACGTCCTGTCACGAAACTAGCTGAGAAAGTTGGTGTTGAGACTGGGACATCAAGAGGTATCAAGACAAATGAAAAGATGATGACAAATTTTGATCAGGTCTATGCTTGTGGAGATTGCGCAGAAAACTTCGAGTTCGTAACGCGAAAACCAATGGCTGGAGGCCTCGGTACAATTGCAGTCAGGCAAGCCCGGGTCGCTGGAATCAATGCAGCTGGTGGTGATGTGACATTTCCAGGGATAGTTGGAGCGAAAGTCACAAAGCTCTTCGGTCTTGAGATTGCGAGTACTGGTTTCACTGAAGATATGGCTAACCGATTTGAGATTCCTATTGTCAAAGGTTCTATGAAAGGAAGCACAAAACCACCATACTATATTGGAGGTAAAGAGCTCAAACTGAAGACATTCTATAACAAAGAAACAGGAAAGCTTGTTGGGGGTCAACTTGTTGGTGAAGAAGATGCTGCAATGAGGTTGAATGTTCTAACTTTGGGTATCCAACAAAACATCGATGCATCTGAGTTATTTGACTTTGAGAACTGCTATGCTCCTGCAATCTGTGACACATGGGATCCATTAGTATCATCCGCTGATGCAGCACGACGCAGGCTTAAGATATAGGTCATTCAGATACCAGAGTTCTTATGTTATTCAAGGCAAATTGAAATGAGCTTTGTTGAATGGGTGAACTAGCGACTAACAAAATACTACTAAGACTGCAGTCGGTCTTGGAATGACTTACGATTGCTCTTACGATTTCTTCGGCAACCTCCCAGCTTGGAATTCGTGAAACTTCAAGCCCCATCGTGAAAAACCCAACATTCTGAGCTTTCCGCCCGTTTGCGATTTCTAGAGCTTCTAAAGCTGCATTGTATATGATTAACCGTCGATCTGGATTCTCTAACGAGATTCCTGGCCAATAGAGAACTTCACAGGCACCACTTCCCTCTTTCACTATAATGTCCGTCTTTCTGCTTCCAAGTCCAATATCACGAGCCTTCACTACAACATCAATGTCTGAATCATCATTGTGCCCCAACTCAACTTTTACGTTGAGGCTTCCAAGAAACCATCCTTCCACGATTCTTAATCCTCACATTCATTGATGGCGTTGCAAAAGCAATCACACGTATACTTACTTAGCCCTACCAGTGTGATTTCTTTTACTGAGCCCGGTTTCCGAGCATAGTGATTGATTCCTTCAACAATTGCTTTTGCGGATTGTTCCTCAGTAAGGCCTCCTACTCCTGCACCAATTGCGGGAAATGCAATGGAGTTTAGGTTATGATCAGAAGCAATGCTAAGTGCGGCTTGAACTGATGATAATACCTTCCAATAAGTCGCTCTACCACCAGGTGGCATTCCAGCACAGTGAATGACATACTTTGATGGAAGAGCTCCGGCTGTTGTCATTACTGCTTCGCCGGGTCTTATTGGTCCCATTGACAAAGCTTCATCCTCTATTTGTTGTCCTCCCTTTGACTTGATTGCACCTGCAACTCCAGATCCCATCCAAAGGTCCGAATTAGCAGCATTAGCAATCACATCAACAGCAAGCTCCGTAATATCTCCAATATAGGTCTTGATTATTACATTACCTACTTTCTTCTCCATTTACCACATCCCCACTTGGAGTATAACCTATATGGAACAATTTTCTTAATAGGTTGTCGTCCCGTAAGCTTTATGCCTTACAGTCCTGCATTTTCTGATGGCGAGTCTTGAACGATATCAATGATGACGAGTTGGCAACTCTAATGGAGAAATATGGCCAACCTCGTGAAAATGAATTCACTGCAGATTTTCTTGATTTTGAGTGTACACTCGTTAAACGAACAGAGTCAAAGGGCAGACTGCATGACATTACATGTTTCATTCAACAGGATGACGGCAATTACGTGGTAATTCAGAAACCACAGTACGCAAGAACAGGAATCTACAGGGCTCCATCTGGCGGAGCTTCTATTGGTGAATCTCTCGAAGCTGCTGCTATCCGAGAGATGCGTGAAGAAACTGGTCTAACAATTCAACTGACACATTTTGTCTTAGACTTACGGCTCAATGTAGTTTGCAAAGATCGTACAATTCCTTGGAGGTCTTTTGTCTTTCTCGCGAAGCCAATAGATGGTGAGATGATACCAGTTGACACAAGAGAGATTTTTGATGTGACTACAATGACCCGTGGACAACTAGAAGGAGAAGTAGCAAGGCTTATGGACGACTCAGGGTGGGGGGGATTTAAGTATCGGGCTTTCCTAACACGTGAATTCTTTAAACGTCTTGATGAGTTGAATATCTGACCCTGTGTTACTCGATTCCATATTTTATTTTGTACAAGAGGAATCCTAGAGCAGAGACACTCCGACAGATTGAGTTACCCCGAATAATGCAAAAAACTCAACACCTTTACTAATTACCCCACAATTCCTGGCGGTGCGCTCTGCTCGTGTATTCTTTTTGAAACTTAGCAGAGTAAAGATAGCTGCTTCTCAATTTTGGAAACGGATTCCCTTTGAAACTATTATTTTGATAGCTTGGTGATTAACTCATTACAGAATTGCTCAAGAATTAGTCCTACTCTATCCTGGGTTTCAGTAGTACCATAGAGCTCTGTTAATAGATTTAATAAAGCTAGATTATGTAGCATTGCAACTGAAAATTCATTTTTTGCATAGAATTCAGCAATTCTTTCATCCACTATTCCTTTCGCGTCATCGGTTCCAATTCGCTGAATTGCTTTCTTTCTGACTTCATACATACATGCTTCAAACTCGCTATTCTGAAGAAACTGTCTGATTGGTCCAATTAAGAAGTTCGCTGAAAGTTCATCGGTGAGATTGTGACTGCCAAGTTCGCGTACGCTATCATTGAATTGAACAAGGATAGGTTCAATGTCAATGGGAACTTTTCTTGCTACTTCAATTAGAAATGCTCGGAACTCCTTTCGTCGAATAAGATGAAGATGCTGTTTGAATTCCTCTTCGAATGCTTTTATGACGGGACCAATACCCTGTATTGATAGTCGGTGTTTTTTATCACGACTGTATAGAACACCTTCTTCTTCAGAGTAGAACTGTAGGTGGACCAGATATTTCACCATGAGTTCTAATTGATCTGTCATCTTTGAACATCTAGCTCACCTTTAACAATTCAACATATATTCCTAATTGGGAGTTTCCTAAAAAGAGAAAGAGAGATGGGAGGGGTAGATTCCCTACCCATTCTCTAATTATCGCATTGTTAAAGCCATGACAGCTTTCTGAGCGTGCAACCTATTCTCTGCTTGGTCAAAGGCAATGGACTGCGGTCCATCGATGACAGAGTTGGTGACTTCAAAACCTCTATCACAGGGCAAACAGTGCATGTATGCTGCCTTGGGACCTGCAATCTTCATCTTGTCATCATCGCAGATCCAATGTTTGTTTTTGTCAAACACTGCTTGAGATTTCTCGAGTTCCGGTTTACTGTTGAATGGGGGAATGAACTCCTTACATGTCCAAGCCTTAGGATAGACAACGTGAGCTCCCTCAAAAGCTTCATCCATATCGTTCACAATGTCAAAGCTTGCCTCATTCTCTTCTGCGAACAATCTGCATTTGTCTAAAATTCGGTCATCAAGCTCCATACCCTTTGGATGTGCTAGGACAGTGTCGCATCCCATCTTGGTGGCTGCTATTATTGCACTCTGCGGCACAGCAAGAGGTTTGTGAACTGAGGGACTATATGCCCATGACATCACGAACTTGACACCCTTGAATGTGCCAAATTTTTCCTTCACAGTCATGATGTCCGCCAATCCTTGGCACGGATGGTAAATGTCATCTTCCATGTTGATGATTGGAATATGACTCCAGTGTGCGAAGTTATTGATAATCTCATTCGCGCGACCATAAATCCAGCCAACGGGGTCTCCATAACACCTAATCGCTATACCATGACCCATTCTCGCAAGAACACGTGCTACATCTGAAACGCGTTCGGTAGAATAGGCTTTCTCATCTCCTTCAAGAGCTGGAGCATATATCTTGCCAGGGTCGAGGAAATGTGCATGTCCACCAAGTTGGGTCATCCCTGCCTCGAATGAGTTACGAGTTCTTAGGCTTTGGTTATAGAAAATCATGAACAGTGTTTTTGCATCGAGAAGTTTGTGAGGTTCACCCGTCGCAAACTTGCGCTTTAAATCAAGTGCAACCTCTAGGAGTGTCTCGATCTCCTCCTTCGTGTAATCAAGCAGGGTTATGAAGTCCCTGCCACGAAAAGTCTCTGTTTTAACCATGGTTGGTCACAACCTCTTTACTCGCATTGCAGCTTATAGAAAAAGCTTACCCATTGTTGAAAACATAGAATTCTTATCAAATAGTTCATCTGGTTAGACGAGGGTTTTTGTTATTCAGTTTGAGCCAGATGTAACGCTTGCGTCAGTTAATCTAGCTATTCAACGATTCTATCTCAAAAAAAGTGAATCAATTAACATCTTTCAGTCTAATCATTGAAAGACTAAACTTCATCAAGGGGTAAGTCAATCTTTTGGATAGAGAGGTGCTGAATATGGAATCTATCACATCCCAAATTGAAGAGATTGTTAACAGAGAAACTGAAGCTTGGGATAAACAGGATGTTGACTTATTGATGACAGTCTTTCACCCTGATATGGTCTGGCCTTGGCCACCTCATGCAAAGGCTCACGACCCGATGGACTGGGTTATTGAGTGGGGGCGTTATGATGCTAAGAGATGGCGGAGAGGATGGCAAGACCTCTTTGACACGCACGATCTTGTTCATAATATTCGGACCATCAAAAAGATAGAGATATCTAAAGAGGGAGATGGTGCGTTTGCAGTTGTTGATATTGATACTCTCTGGCGTAACAAAGACGGAAATGACACCCATTGGATGGGTCGAACATGTAAAATTTATTCAAAGATTATAAATCAATGGAAGATGACAGCGCAGGTTGGTGTTCTCGATTATCATGATGTCATGATATAGGCGGCTTTGGTTTAGTAATCTCTCCTAATGCTTAAAGGGAGCTGAGCACATAATATCTGAATTGAATTATTAACAATTGGAGAGAAAATGATGAAGAGAAAGGTTGTGAACCTTGCCTTCTCATTCATTGGTCCGATCGCATTAATCATTATTTTGACAATGCCAATAGGTCCATTGACCGGGGGGCTAGGCATCATTGAACCGTGGGGCGGGATATTCGATGTTGGACGTGGGATTCAATATCCGAATTCTCAGACGGTTGTCATTCCTGAAATGATAGGTGGTGCAGATGTCATAATTGATGAATGGGGCATTCCCCATATCTATGGCGACACAGTTGAAGATGTCTTTGCAGCGCTAGGGTATATGCATGCCCGAGACCGTCTATTTCAAATGGTGATGCAGACGTATCTTGCTGCTGGACGTATAAGTGAGGTCGTTGGTAGTATTGCAGTAGATACTGACAAATATCAGCGAACCATTGGTCTAGCGAAATCAGCTGAAGAAGCTTATCAATGGTATCTTGATAATTCTGACACAAATGAAGATGTGAGTTATACGCTGCGTGCTGTTAATGCGCATGTTGATGGAATCAATGCATTCATCAACTCCATGACTAGTGAAACCACACCCATAGAGTTCAAGATACTTGGGTTCACTCCAGATCCTTGGAAGCCAGTCTATTCATTCATCTGGGCTAAATATATGACTTGGACTCTCTCAGGTGGCATTGAAGATCTCAGGAATGAATACATTAGAATTCAACTCGATAATGATACAATGTATAGTGAGCTCATTCCAGATGTTTTTCCAGATACTGTGCCAATAATCCCTGAACAGTACAATCTCAGTCTTGTAGACTATCCTGACGCACCAGGTGGATATCCTGCAAGCGTGACACCTCCGCCTCCAGTACTTGCGGAAGATGCGCCAACCAATCTTATTTCCTTAGAGAAAATCAATGAGGTCTTGGAAGCAACATCTGACTTGCTTGAATTCTTTGGAGATAGAGCATTTGTTGGTAGTAACAGCTGGGCTGTAAATGGCAGCAAGACCGCAGATGGTCAAGCTATGCTTGCTAATGATCCTCACCTTACTCTTCAGGCACCATCTCTTTGGTATGAGGTCCAACTAGTTGTTGCTGGGGAGTTGAACGTACAAGGTGGATCTCTACCTGGAACCCCTGGAATATTGATTGGTCATACTGAGCATATTGCATGGGGGATGACTAATGTGGGTGCTGATCTCCTCGACATCTTTGTTGAAGAGCTAAATCCAGCAAACCCAAATCAATATCGGTACAATGGTGAATGGGTGGATTTTGAAATTATAGATGAACCAATCAAGGTAAGCGGTGGATCTGATGTTGCATTTAATGTCAGCTGGTCGGTTCATGGACCATGTATTGACTCCATCACTAGTACCTACAATCTTGATGACCAAGAGTCTTTTCCAAACCTCGCAATGAACTGGACCGGTTCTGGTGTGACTCATGAGATATTGACACTTGGGATACTTAATAGAGCAAATAATCTCCAAGACTACTTTGATGCTATGTATTGGTGGGACTCACCACCTCACAATTTCATCTATGCTGATGATGCAGGTAATATAGCTCTTACAGTCGCTGGACGGTTCCCACTCCGAGCAGGATACTCGGGTAATTTCCCAGTGAGAGCTGTCAATGATTCTGTTGGCATGGTGAGTAATGTACCATACGCGTTCAATCCACGTTCTGTTAATCCATCACAATGTTTCCTCCAATCTGCGAATCAGAAGTCAATTGATCCTGCAACTTATCCCTATACGATATTAGGTCATCAATCACCTGATTACAGAGGTGAACGCATACATATGTGGTTGGATGCAGCCAGTGACCTTACTGCGGAAGATATGATGATACTACAAGCTGATATTGTTGATCTCACTGCTGAGAAAATGCTGCCATATGTGCTAACTGCATGGTCAACAGCTGGTGATGGTAATGCGACTATTAATGGAATTATTGGTTTGTTGAACACTTGGAACTATGAAATGGATGTCGATATACCAGCCCCAACAATCTGGGTGTACCTTCTTGAAAATATGAGATACGAAGTCTTCGATGAGCTACGGTCTAAGAGTCTTTCTGCTTCGATAGCAGCAGTTCCTGTCCTTGAATGGGTAGTGACAAACTCAATTTCCTACTACATCGATGACCACACAACAGTTGGAACTGTTGAGAGTCTAAATGAGATCTTGATTCGTGCACTCCATAGAACTGCGTCAAATCTGTATTCAATTAGTGATAATCCAGATGATTGGAATTATGGACTCCATCATACTATTGAGATTGAGCATATAGCTGGTTTCACCTATATTGGTGGCGGAGAACATAGAGGAAGTGGATATACAGTCAATGTTGGTAGCGGAGCTGTCGTACACCACGGACCTTCACGTAGAATGATTGTCAGCTATACACCGATTCCAGAGTATTATGTAATCTATCCCGGAGGACAGAGTCAAGTCATGTTCAGCGAGCACTGGGATGACCTGTTTGTTCTTTGGTATGATTATGACCCAATAACAGGTCACTATGACTATATACTAGAATACAACTATGCTACTGCTGCGGCATTTGAAGCTGCTAATGATGGGACAATGATTGAGATGGTCATCGCCTTAATACCAAGGAGGTAAATCAATGAGGAAAATCGATGATATCATGCCTAATATAGGATTCATCCCAGCACTGATAGTAACCATCGTAATTGGAGCTGCGCTTCAATTAAGTGGTGCTTGGATTGCAATGTTGATAGCTGGTGCACTAGGTTCATTGTTCGTAAGAAGGCATCGTATTGCATTTTTGGTGGGCTTTCTAGGAATAATGTTTGCCTGGGCAATACTCTTTGTTTATCTCATTTTGACAGCGCAAGCGATGGCAATTGCTGAATTCTTCATCGGTCTACTGGGATTAAGTGGAATGGGTTGGTTGGTCATTGTAATTAGTTGTCTTCTTGGAGGATTGTTAGGTGGTTTCGGTTCGCTCTTTGGGCGGTCGCTCGTAGAACTCATTGATGAACTGATTCCAAATAACACCCAAGATAGAAAAGAGCCATTAAATGAGTAGAATCTTTGAAAGCTATGGTCCTAGCCATGGCTTTCATTCTTTCCTTTTATGATAAACCCTAAACCCCCAGCTGTGAATCCTCCAATAATCACCAATGTTAATACAACAAAGCTGTTGATCGCATCAGTTCTGTCCAAGGTTCCATTGATTGTCATTATGTAGATTGAATCATTGTAGTATACAATATACCAGACTCCTTTGGAAGGAACCTCAAAAGTCCATCTGAGACTTAGCACATTATTTCTTGCAAAAGCTGCTACAAATGTTTGACCTTCCACAAAGAGGGAATAATTAACGTTGTCAAGTATATAGAATTGTATCCCCTCTAGACTCCAGTCGTCGTATTTCTTTTCGTCTCCAAAAAAGAGAGAACCATCACATACGACCTCAAAACTTCCTAATAGCATGTCCCCCTTTTGACAGTCAATATCGTATGCTCTCCAAGAAACGCCCTCTACCAAAATATTGTGGGACTCTTTTATTTCAATCTGAGAGCTAATATCACCATCCACTGCATCAACTCCTATCACCAAAATGATGAATAATAGAGGCAGTAGACATATTTTCTTGATCAAGTCTTGCTACTCCATATTTAATGACCAATACAACTGGCATATGCGCTTTTATTCTATATTAATTTCCAAATAAGATTAAGCCACTGCGAAAGAGATTTAACTATGGTTAATATAGGAAAGGGGGATGAGCTAAGGAAGGTCTTTTATCTCCTTTCCTGCGCTCAAAATGACAAGACTTTGGGTGAAGGAAATGTATAGAGAAGTGGCCAAAGGCGTTTATTATATTGGCGTTGATGATCATCATACAGAGCTATTTGAAAATCTATGGAAGATACCCTTTGGAGTTTCGTATAACAGCTATCTCATAGTGGATGAGAAAGTCGCACTTATTGAAACCGTCAAGGGACCATGGTCTGAGCAATGGCAAGAAAATATCCGTGAAATTATTGATCCTGCAAAGATAGACTACATCATACTCAATCATATGGAACCAGACCATACTAGCTCTCTTCCTGATATTGCGAAGATCGCTACGAACGCCACGATGATTTATACAAACAAAGCTTCTGACATGCAGAAGTCATTCTATGACATTCCCTTAAAAGAAAAGACAGTCGAAGATTTAGAGGAGATCTCCCTCGGAACGAAGACTCTCAAGTTTATACATGCACCTTTCCTTCACTGGCCGGAAACAATGATGACCTACATTATAGAGGATGAGATTCTCTTCTCATGTGATGCCTTTGGAGCTTTTGGCGCATTGAATGAAAAGGTGTTTGATGACGAGATTGACCTTAGAATGGTTGAGTCAGAAAGCAGACGATACCTTTCTGCAATCATTACTTCCTACTTCAAGTTCGTACAAAGAGGAATTGAAAAGGTAAAAGATCTTGGAATTGGCATCAAGGTGATTGCTCCGAGTCATGGTCCAATCTATAGGAAAGACCCGATGTGGATCGTAGATAGGTACAATGAGTGGACACGACCAGAGCTTGAGAAATATGCGACAATTGTGTATGGAACAATGTATGGCTACAATCAT
This sequence comes from Candidatus Thorarchaeota archaeon, assembly GCA_016840855.1. GTDB lineage: Archaea > Asgardarchaeota > Thorarchaeia > Thorarchaeales > Thorarchaeaceae > SMTZ1-45. The sequence continues at coordinate 16,939 of JAEORO010000092.1, forward strand.
CGCTTAGCTATCAAGCTGAAGAAGGAACTAATTGATCTTGGCGTTGAGGTTAAGCTGCACAATATCTCATATACTGAGATGAGTAGAGTTCTTGTTGATGCAATAAGGGCTGGAGTTCTGATTGTTGGTACTCCAACCTATGATGCATTTCCATTCCCAAAGATTTGGGCATTCGTGAATGAAGTCCAAGGGAAAAGATTCCCTGTAAAAACAGTGGCTCTCTTTGGAACCTATGGATGGGGTGGTGGAGGAGTCAAGAAACTTCAGAATATGTTTGAGGAGATGAAGTTTGAGATTCTAGAACCAATCATTCGTGTAAAAGCACGACCCTCTGATGAAGAGAGTGAACAGATCAGACTTCTCGCCAAAGCGATTGCAAAAAGACTGCAGTAAGAATAATTGAAAGTTAGTCTGGTCTAACCGCATTCTTATTAACGACATACCCCTGAACTACGTATTCTCGCATTAGCGTAGAAATGATAGGAGAGTATAATCTTCGTAGTGAGTTGAGAGATATGAATCTTAAGGGAACAAAAACCGAGAAGAATCTGCTAACTTCCTTTGCTGGCGAATCTCAAGCACGCAATAGATATACAATTGCTGCAAAGACTGCCAAAAAAGAAGGCTATCCTCATATTGCAGCAATCTTTGAAGAAACTGCGGGTCATGAGCTAGAACATGCTAAGAGATTCTTCACTACTCTTAAGGAAGGTGGAGCCACAGAAGCTATCAAGGTAGAGTGGGATTTCCCAACAAGTGGCGGCTATGAAAATACTGAGTCACTTCTCAGACACGCAGCAGCTGGTGAGAAGTTTGAATTCACAGAAATGTATCCAGGTTATGCTGACATAGCAGAAAAAGAGGGCTTCAAAAGCATCGCTCATATGTGGCGAATGATCGCGAAGGCTGAAACTTGGCATCATGAACGATACTTAGCTTTGGCTGACCAGATTAAGGATGGTAGCATTTTCAAGAAGAATGAGAAAGTCAAGTGGCGCTGCGATAATTGTGGTTATATTCACGAAGGTACCAGTCCACCAGACAAATGCCCTGCTTGTCAACATGATAAGGCTTACTTTATGCTCCATTTCTCAGAATACTAGTTCTACTATTACCTTGGTCACCAATAGGCCAAGGTACTTTCTATTTCTTACTTGATAGACACTTTGTAGCAGTCCATTTACCTTAACCCATAATCGATATTCTGAGCGATTATTTCAGTTATTTTCTTGGCATCGTTCATGCGGCCATTATACCGTACAGTAACTGGTTTCTCGAATGTTGTAAAATCTACACGTAGATTTACTCCAAAAGGTTGTGTGGGCTCTAATGCCACATTATCAATTAGATTCAAGTCAATAGCATGTGCTGTCCTCTGTTTGGAACTAAATAGTCCACCTCCGATAGCAAAGACCAAACGTTTCTGTGTAAGTATAAGTCTCCCATCTGTGAACCCACCAGAATCATGAAGAAAGCTAAACTCGCCATTCGCTAAAACTTGCTCATCTGGCTCTCTCTCATCAAAGGTTACCATGACATTCCCTCAAACAAGATTTTCTGACGCTCGATTTATCACTTTCGAATCTCTTTGCTTTTTTTCACACAATTCTCCAAAACCCTAAGGCATGGAGATGATGACGAAGATTATTGTATCCATAATGCAGGCTCGAGGATTTAAGATGTTAAAGTTGCTTTCTCCTATTGTTATCTAATGTGCGATAGACTCAAATCTAAGATGAATTGAGATTGCCACGTGACTACAATGAAGAGTCTGTATGGACGCGATTTAATAACAACACAAGAATGGAGTGTTGAAGAGCTTGAGAAGACCTTGGATCTCTCATTTGAGTTCAAGGCTAACCGATACGACCATCCTCTGAATAACTGCCTTGAAAGAAGGACATTCTTCATGTTCTTCTACAACCCAAGTGTCAGAACTCGCCAGTCTTTCGAAGCTGCAGCCACTGAACTTGGGGGACATGCTCAATTCCTGGAGCCAAAAACGATGAGGCTCAAGACTGGAAAGTCAGCAGGTGAAACCGTCGAAGACGCGGCTCAGGTAATGAGTCGTTATGCGGTAGGACTTGGAATTCGAATTCTAGAAACTGGCATTGAATATTATGGCCAAGGAGATGAGCTCTTGAGACAATATGCAGACAATGCAAGCATACCAATTATTTCAATGGCTCATGACAGGTTCCACCCCTGTCAGGGTCTTGCAGATGTTATGGGTTATCGGCAACATGCTGGCAAGAACCTTAAAGGCAAGAAAATCTTACAGGTCTGGGGAAAAGGCGCACTTGTCCGCTCGTGGTGTAGTGTCCAAGAGAGTATATTGATCAATTCACGGCTTGGAATGGATGTCACACTTGCTCATCCTCCGGGTTATGATTTAGACCCAGAGGTCATCAAGTGGTGTGAGGAAAATGCTGCAGCGGCTGATAGTACATTTGAGATTGTTCATGATCTTGAGGACGGCTACAAGAATGCTGACATAGTCTATTCACGCAACTGGATGACTGACGGCTTCTATGATGACATGATGAAAAGAGGTGTGGATGAAGCTAAGAAGAAAGAGATAGAGATTGCTGCAAAGTATGATGATTGGATAACAACAAGAGAGTGGATGTCACATACTAATAATGCCTATTTCACTCATTGCGGTCCAGTTGATAGAAATGCGGAAGTCACAGATGAGGTCTGTGACAGCCCTAGGTCTATTGTTTACGATGTTGCTGAGAACAGACTCCATGTTCAGAAAGCAATCATGGCATTAACTATGGGTAAGCAGTAAACCATGTCAAGCCCCCATATCTATTGGGGGCTTTCTCTACTCAGTGATGAGTAGGAGTCATCCAATTTTTGAAGCAGTATCGCTCAGAATGCATTTTTTCGAGCTTACTGCTCGTTTCTAATAGGCGGAAGAATATTATTCGAGTTGTGCAAGGTAGGAATATTACTCGTCAGAGCTGGGAGGATAAAGTCGACTAGAAGGATGCGGGACTATTCAGGTTGTTGCTTGCACAGTAACTATGGCAAATCAACTCCAAATAATGTGGTGCCCATCGACGCTCGGACTTGAAACAGGAATACTCCGTGGGTGCCAAACGGCGCCCACACTTCATTCTTTCTCAATCTCACTCCATCGATGACAACGGATAAAGTGGTCTTGTTTTACCTCTCTATATTCTGGTACTTCTTCCTTACATCTATCAATTACATACTGGCACCGAGGATGAAATGCACAGCCTTTTGGTATAGCCGTAAGGTCCGGAGGATCTCCTGGAATTCCCCTCAGTTTTGGTTTCTTTCCAGCACGCATCTGCATCATCGCGATTGTTGGAAAACTCGACATTAGACCCATTGTGTAAGGATGCTGTGGGTTATGGAAGATATCAACAGCATTGGCATATTCGACAATCTTACCCGCATACATTATGGCAACTCTATCAGCCATTTCTGCAACAACACCTGCATCATGACTAATGAGAAGCAGTGACACATCAAACTCATCTCGTATCATCTTTAAGACATTCATTATCTGCCGTTGTATAGTAACATCCAAAGCTGAAGTCGGTTCATCAGCAATCACCAAGTACGGTCCAGCAATGAGTGCCATAGCAATCAGTATTCTTTGCGACTCTCCCCCGCTGAAGCTTCCAGGGTCTAGTACAAATCGCATGTTAGCATCAGCCAGTTGAACAAGCCCGAGATACTCGAGTACTTTCCTCTTGAGTTCAATAAGTCTAATGTTTTCATCGTGTATTTCAACTGGTTCTGCTGTCTGGTGCCCAATACTGTGCTGCGGATTAAGGGCATGACCAAGTCCCTGTGGAATAAGTGATAATTCACGTCCTCTAATTGCGGTGAGTTCTTCTTGAGGTAGGGAGGATATCTCCTTTCCTCTGAAGAATACTTTCCCTCTAACGCCAGGTAAGTCGGCAGCACCAGGAACCCCTTTCTCGAACGCTCGTCGCAATGATGGATCATTTGATGTTCCTGCACTAAACCGTGCAACCTTTTCAAATAATCCCATAATGGCTAGTGCCATACTACTCTTCCCTGAGCCACTTTCTCCCAGAAGTCCAACACATTCACCCTCTCTAACTTCAAGAGAAACATCATCAACCGCTCTGACCAGTCCCTTTTTTGACGAGTAGTAAGCCCGTAAGTTTTCTAATATAAGTAATGGATCACCCTTGGTCATGTAGGCACCAACATGGGTTTTTATCTGTCGTGCTAATAAAGCGTATCAAAGAAGCATTTTGGTGCAGGGCAACAATATGTTTTACCATGCACCTTCCTGAACTTCGAATGATCTAAGGACTAGATACATAATCAGCGCTGTGAAGATGCAAATCGAAAAGAATCCAAGTAGAAATGCAGGTGCTGATAATTGATTCCAAAATACTAAAGGCCCATAGATGTCAGTAAATGCGGTCACTCCCGTCAAATCTGCAATAAACACAAGGAAATATGGCATGAATATGAAGAGTGCGACAGCTCCCAATATGTAAAGTGCACGTTTCCTCCAAATACTTTGCGCGCTCGGTTTGTGTGGTTCTTCGGTTTTGGTTATTTCTGCATCAATTTCTCTCTCAATCTTTTCATCCAATTGAGTTTCATCTCCACGTCTTTGCTTTCTTGCTGTCCTCATAAGCTTTTCATCATGTCGCCTGTCTAACCTATGTTTCCACCATTGCTTGAATCCTCGCCAAGTTACATCACTTGTTCGATCAAGCAAACTGTCAACGATAATGAATGTAATCAACCCGATTATTAGCCCACTAAACACAGCTGGAAATATTCCATAGAATCGAACCACATTATGTGCCGCCAAGCCCACTCTGATGGCGACTAGACCTGAAACAAGACCAATTCTATTATCGACGAGACTTCTTCGTGTATGTAAGTAATATGACCCTGCCATCATAATGAATAAGAAAAATGAGATTGCATCAAGGAAGAACCAAACAACCCACCATTCACTTAGAAGCGCAGCCCGTACAAATGGATTATACTCAAAAGTGGCACCAATTTGATAAAAGAGAAGAACTGTAAAGGTAGCATCAATGATTCCCACTGGTGAAAGGAGGAGAACAAAATTTCGCACCCATGGTTCATCCCACCATAATGTAAACATTTGATGCGAAGTCATTGTTGAAAATCTACTGGTCTTTTCCGCTGTCTGCATTCCAAATGGCACCTGCAACTTTTGCACGAAATTATTGCTATAAGCATTTCCAACTAGGCCATGAATCAAACTGAATATGTATAAAATAATTAAATCCCGAAAAATAAGAAGAGAGACCGAGGTAGCAACCCCGGTCTACATTTGTTCTATTGCTTTAGAGTAAGTACTTGATTACTATTGACTATACAGTCTTGTAGTAGTGGTACCAGTACTCGTCATGCATTGGGTTGAACACATATCCATTCATCCAGGCACCTTCAACGTGGAATTCAATGCCTTGTGAGGTCCAGATGAA